>JBKHHU010000304.1:0-3010 GCA_046539045.1 Phycisphaerae bacterium | reverse complement strand
CACGGCCAGCGGGTTCTCGCCGTAGCGGGCGACGACGACTCCGCCGACTGCTTCGGCGCCGTCCTTGTCCAGCACGCCGCGACGCAGAGCCGGCCCGAGCTTCACCGTGGCTATGTGCTCGACCAAAATCGGCGTGTTGTCCCGCACCGCCACCACGCTCTGCTGGATGTCCTCGACTTTCTGGATGAACCCGATCCCGCGGATGAAATACTCCACGCGGTTCATCTCGATGGTCTTGGCGCCGACGTCGATGTTGGCGTTCCGCACCGCAGCGAAGATCTGCGGCAGGGTGACCTCGTAGGCCCGCATCGCGTCCGGGTCCACGTCGATCTGGTATTCCCGCACGTGCCCGCCGACGCTGGCGACTTCGCTGACCCCGCCCGAACTCAGCAGACCGTAGCGCACATACCAGTCTTGGACGCTCCGCAACTCCTCCAGGTTCCACCCGCCGGCGGGGTTGCCTTCCGGGTCGCGTCCTTCCAGCGTGTACCAGAAAATCTGACCCAGCGCGGTCGAATCCGGCCCCAGTTGCGGCCGGGTGCCTTCGGGATAGTCTTTGCCCGGGACCAGGCTGTTGAGCTTCTCGACGATCCTCGTCCGGGCATCGTAGAAATCCATGTCCTCATCGAACACCACGTACAGCGTGGAGAACCCGAACATGGAGAAGCTGCGGATCGTCTTGACGCCCTGGATGCCCTGCAGCGCGACCGTCAGCGGGTAGGTGATCTGGTCGTCAACGTCCTTGGGGCTGCGGCCCATCCATCGTGTGAACACGATCTGCTGGTTCTCGCCGAGATCGGGAATCGCATCGACGGGCACCGGCTTGCGCTGAATCCCGCGAACCTGCCAGTCGAATGGGGCCATGTAGAACCCGCCGACCAGAATGCCGATCACCAGCAGGGCGACCACCAGCTTATTCGTCAGGCACCATCCCAGCAGCCTGCCGATGGGCGACCGCTGTTCGGGGGTTTTCGGGATATCATGTTTGATTTCGTCACTCATGTACAAACTCCATCATGCGTCGGCCGTCACGGGAGAAGGTTTTTCCGAGGATCGGAAGAACGCCTCATCTGCGCCTGGATCAATGCTGGTGACCTCCTCCTCCGGTCTTCTCGCCGGTCGGGTTCATCATGCTGGGCTTGGCCTGGATCTGCATGGCTGAGTCGATCTTGAAGTTGCCCTGCGTGACCACCAGTTCGCCCTCGGCCAGGCCGTCGCGGACGATGTAGTGCTTTCCCGCTCGCGGACCCAGCACCACTTCCCTGCCTTCAAACAGCGGCTTGTTCAGCGGCTCGACGATGCCGGTGGGAAACAGGCTGTTGAGCAGCAGACGGTTCAGACGCGTCAGCTCCATCGGCGGGAGGTTTTTCGGACCGGTTTCCAGCAGCTTCTCGATCTCGGGCGTCAGCACCGCCTTCGGCCAGTCGGCACCGGCGTAGAACTCGCGCGACTGCAGCATGCGGTTGATCTGGGCGATCAGCTCATGCTTTACTTCCATCGGCGGGGCGTGAAGCTCGTTGACCAGCAGGATTTCCGCTCGCAGGTCGTCGCTCAGAGCCTTCCAGAACATCCGCATCGGCGCCCTGCGGTTCAGGACGGCAGCGAGTTTCTCCCGCTTTTCGGCGTCCGAGAGTTCATCCCATTGCTGCGGGCACCCGGCACAGCAGAACCCCACCGTCTTGCCGTCGAAGGTCCGCGTCAGGTCCGGGTCGATGTCTTTGTTCGCCACTTTCCCGCCCATGATGGGGCAGGTGGTGTTCACCGGAGCCGCGGCAGTCAGCGACGTCGGCTGGGTGTCCGTCGCTTCCTGGTGATGCGCCTGCAGGTCGCCCAGGAGCGATCCCCAATTGCTGACGCTTTTCATGTCCAGCAGCGAGGGATCCTCGCGAACGTACACCACCGCCCGCTTGCCGGTGACCAGCGCTGCCGATACCGGGATTACCAGCGGCTTGGAAGCCTCTGTCTGCTTGGCGGGGACGTACCCCAGGGACTCTGCGGTGACCAGAGGCATCCCGCAGATATCGCAGTCGCCGCGATCGTCTTTGACCACGTCCGGATGCATCGGGCAGATGTGCTTGCCGGCGAGGTTCGGATCGATCACCTTCCCGCCCTTGGCTACGCGGCTGTTGACTACCGCTCGCACAAACATGCCGGGTTTGAGCTTGCCCTCGGGGTTGGGCACGTTCACGCGCACCTTCACCGTCCGCGTCACCGCATCGAGCACGGGGTCGATGAAACTGATCGTCCCGTGGAACTCCTCGCCGGGGTAGCTGACGGTGGTGAAGGCGACGTCCTGTCCGTATCGCAACCACGCCAGATCGGACTCGTACGCGTCCAGGCGCACCCACATCTGCGAGAGGTCGGCCAGGGTGTAGATCTTCTCGCCGGTCTTGACGTACATGCCTTCCCTGGCGTTCTTGTGGATGACGATCCCGGATCGCGGCGAGTAGACCGTCAGATGATCGCTGGTTGTCCCGGTCTGCTCGATCTTCCGGATCTGCTCGGCGTTGAGCCCCATGAGGCGCAGCTTCTCGCGGACGGCTTCGAGTGTTGACTGAACGCTTTGGCGGACCATCTGCGAATTGCTGTTGCGGATTTCCTCGACGGCCTTTTTCGCCTGCAGCAGTTCTTCCTGGGCGCTGAGCAGTTCGGGCGAATAGATGGAAACCAGGTGGTCACCTTCCTTGACCGAGACGCCGGTGTAGTCGACATAAAGCCGATCGAGCCTGCCGGGAACATACGCGGCGATCGTCTCCACGCGCGTCTCGTCATAATCGACCTTGCCGACCATGCGGATCGGCGCGGTGACGAACTGTCGCCGTACGGGCGTTACTTCCACGTCCATCAGCGCCAGGGCCTGCTCGCTGGTGGCGAACTGTCGGCGACCGACGGCAGCTTCTTCGGTCACCGGTACCAGGTCCATCTGGCAGATGGGGCAGATGCCGGGTTCCTTGCGGCGAATCTGCGGGTGCATGGAGCAGGTATATTCCGCGGCCTGCGCGGTGTCGCT
>JBKHHU010000104.1:0-12356 GCA_046539045.1 Phycisphaerae bacterium | reverse complement strand
ACGGCCATTGCGGACACGTCGGTTCCGTTGGCGGGTCAGGAGACCCGCCAACCGGCAAAGAAGCCCATCGCCCGTTGACCAAATCAACCGCGCGACTCCCGTCGCGGGCTCACGGGGCGGACCGCTGCCGGGTGGGTCGGCCGCTCCGCGGATCGCATCATCGGCCGTAGCAGAAAACGCGGTTCGGCGGTATAATAGTGCCGGCATGCGAACGACGTTCCCGCAGGTCGCGGGAGATTGGCAGCCCGGTTACTAAGTCACGAAGACCACCAAGACCACGAAGAGCGCGAAGAAAAGCTTTATTTTTGCCTATGCCGTTCGCGGTGCGTTGCAACGATCAGGACAGAATTGCCCGGGCGCGAGCAAACAAAAAACCTTCGTGATCTTCGAGGCCTTAGAGAGCTTTGTGATTAAAAAAACTCCGTGCCCTCCGTGCCCTCCGTGGTTATTTCTTGATATGCCCATTTGAAAGGCGGATCGATGGCGGCAGATTCGATGAAGCTGGCGGTTTTTCCCGGGACGTTCGACCCGATCACCAACGGGCACCTGGACATTATCCAGCGCGGAGCGGGGTTGTTCGACGAGTTGATCGTAGCCGTCGGTCAAAACCCGGAGAAGGAGTCGCTCATCGCCCAGGATGAGCGGGTGGAGATGATCCGGGAGGTGCTGGACGGCCGGGGGCTGAGCAACGTCCGGGTCGAACCGTTCAGCGGTTTGACGGTGGGGTTCGCCCGGCGCGTCGGCGCGACGGCCATGCTGCGCGGGATCCGCAACAGCAGCGATCTGCAGTTCGAGTTCCAGGTCGCGCTGACCAACCGGGAAGTGGCGGGGATCGAGACGGTGTTCATCCTGACCAGCGTGGAATACGCGTTCACCTCCTCGAGCCTGATCAAGCAGATCGCGACGATGGGCGGGGACGTCTCGAAGCTGGTCCCGCCGCAGGTGTTGCCCCACCTGCCGACAAGCGGCAGCGGCGAGGACGGCGGACTGACGGATTTTTGATCTGCGATTTCGGATTTGGGATTTCTGATTTGCGATTTCCGATTTTTCCGGATTTGGGATTTGTGAATGATCGGCGGGGATTGAGGGCCTCTGGCGGCTGACTTGTTCGGGATTTCACGAAAGCCGTCGGGGCGGCGGATAGGCTACTTGGCGGCAGGGAGATTCGGGGGCTGCCGGGGGCTCAAAAACCGTCCGCGGGGTTGCTTGAGCAGCGGTCTGGATCGTGGCCAAGAGGAGCGCCCGCACGGTTTTTCCGTAGTTTTACGTAGGTTGAGGGAGGAAAACAGGGGCACATTAGCGCTTGGTTGCTGTTTTTATCGCGCTTCCTTGCGGTACAGCCTCTGATCTCGGATGTACTTCTCGACGGCGTCGGGGACCAGATAGCGCACCGTTTTTCCCTCCGCCAGCCGCCGGCGGATGTCGGTGGATGAGATTTCGATGATGGGCGTTTCGATGATACTCTCGGCCAGTTCATTGCCCTTCTCGGTCCCGAAGGCGTTCCGCAGGGTCGGGAGGATCTGCTCCAGACGGCCCTGCCACGGAGCACGGGCAGCGATCGCAAAGTCCGTCATATTCACGACTTGCTGTGCCTCGTACCAGTTGGGAAGATCCTCGAGCATGTCCATGCCGATCAGCAAACACGGGCGCGTGCCCGGCCGGTGCTCGCGCAATTCCTCCAGCGTCCGGACGGTGTAACTCTTACCCTCCATGTTCAGCTCCAAGTCACTGACATGAAAGAGCTTGTCGCCTTCCGTCGCAAGACGGAGCATCTCCAGCCGCTGTCCTGCCGTCGCGTCGGGGCCGTCCTTGTGCGGCGGGGTCGCAGACGGCATAAGAACAACGCGCCCATACCCTTGCGATTCCGCCACCGCCCGTGCGACGATCAGGTGCCCGACGTGTACCGGGTCGAACGTCCCGCCGAATATCAGTTCTGGCTCCATCTGCATCTCCTCGTCAGCGTATCGTGGGCAACTCCAGCCGGCGGCCGGGCTGATGGCGTCTCGTTAGTCACTGCGGATACGGCAATTAGAACATATTCGCCCCGCGGGCGAAAGCCCCGGCCTCGATTCCGTTGCCAACCGACCTGCCTTCGGTGTAGAATAGCCGCTTTGAGCCAGGAGTCGCAACATGCTAGCCAGACGAATCATCCCATGCCTCGATGTCAATGAAGGCCGCGTCGTCAAGGGTGTCAACTTCCTCAACCTGGTCGACGCCGGCGACCCGGTCGAGGTGGCCAAGCGGTACGAAGCCGAAGGGGCCGATGAACTTGTGTTCCTTGACATCACCGCCAGCCATGAGGATCGCCCCATCATTCTGGACATCGTTTCCAGCACGGCCGACCAGGTATTCATGCCGCTGACGGTCGGTGGGGGCATCCGCACGCTGGATGATTGTCGCGCGCTGCTAAACGCCGGTGCGGACAAAGTTTCGATCAACTCCGCCGCGGTTCGGGATCCGGATTTCGTCACGGCAGCGTCCCGCCGGTTCGGGGCCCAGTGCATCGTGGTGGCGATGGACCCGAAGCGCGTAACCGTTGGCGGCAACGAGGTTTGGGACGTGCACATTAACGGCGGAAGGATTCCGACCGGTAAGGAGGTTGTCCCGTGGGCTCGCGAGATGGAGCGGCGCGGCGCGGGTGAGATTCTGCTGACCGTCATGGATGCCGACGGTACGCAGGACGGGTATGACATCGAGATCACACGAGCAGTCGCCGAGGCGGTCGACATCCCCGTAATTGCCTCGGGCGGATGTGGATCGCCGGAACACATCAGACAGGTGCTGACCGATGGGAAGGCCGACGCCGCACTGGCGGCAAGTATTTTCCACTTCGGTACTTACAGCATCCATGAGACGAAGGAGCACCTGGCCGACAACGATGTTCCGGTCCGCCTGACCCCACAGCCCGCCGCCGATTGAACCAGTACAGGAGTTTGAAGTGAACGCACCCGCAGAACGCCAGCCCATCGACAAGCACGACCAGTTCTCCGCCGCTCATGGCCAACCGGCGCGGCTGGAGCAGTTTTTCGCCGCGGTTAGCAAGGCCGAAGCGTCCGACCTCCACCTTAAAGCCGGACGACCGCCTCACTTGCGGATCGACTCCCGCCTCCGTCCCACCACCGCCGATCCGCTGAGCAGCGATGAGATCGAAGAGATGGCGATGGAGATCATGACCGAGGAACAGAGGACTTTCTTTAAAGCCCACGGCAGCTTGGACTTGGCTCACGAGATCGACGGTGGCGACCGCTACCGGATCAACGTCTTCCGCCAGCGCGGCCAGACATCCGTCGCCGCCCGCCGGGTGACCAAGGATATCCCCGATTTCGAGTCGCTGCACCTCCCGCCGGTGATGGGCCAGGTCGCCAACGAGCACCAGGGCCTGATCCTCCTCGCCGGCCCGACCGGCTCGGGCAAAAGCACGACCATCGCCTCGATGCTCGAGTACATCAACTCCACCCGCTCCTGTCACATCGTCACGGTGGAAGACCCGATCGAGTACCTGTACGAGGACAAGAAAGCCCTTGTAAACCAGCGTGAAATCGGGATCGACGTCGAGGACTTCGACGACGCCCTGAAGTACCTCATGCGTGAGGACCCGGACGTCGTGCTGGTCGGCGAGATGCGAGATCACGAGACCTTCCAGGCCGCGCTGCAGGCGTCCGAAACCGGCCACCTCGTGTTCGGTACCATCCACGCCTCCGGGGCCGCGACTACCATCGGCCGCATCCTGGACCTCTTCCCGCCGGACGCGCGGGACCGCGTGCGTCAGTCGCTGGCGTTCAACCTCAAGGCCGTCATCTGCCAGCGTCTGCTTCCGAGTATCAAGGAAGAGATTTCGCGAGTGCCGACCGTCGAAGTGATGCTGATGAACCCGTCGGTCCGGCAGATGATCGAGAATGAACGGGACGCGGAACTCAACGACATCATCCGTTCCAACGAGCAGGCCGGCATGCAGAGCTTCACCACCAGCTTGCTGAAGCTCATCGACGACGCGATGATCGACCCGAAGGTTGCTTACGAAGTCGCCCCCAACGTGGACGAACTGAAGATGCGGATGAAGGGCATCAATACCTCCCGCGGCGGGCTGCTCGGGCGATAGACGACCTCTGCCGGGCCGCCCCGAAATCGCCTCCGTCTCCAGTTGCCTACCCTGCGCGGGCGGGCGCGGGGTGCGCCAAAAGCTTCTCCTGGAACCATATTACTGCCGCTGTGGGAAGGATTTGCCGTCCGAAGAGAGTATGAAGTAGGAAGGTGACCGCAGAAGCATTTCTGCCTGTCCGGCGGGTTGATTTCCTGACGAGTCGTCGGCGGCCTTGATCTCCTTTCTGCTCTCCGCTTTCTCCTGCTTCGTGTCCGGGTTTCTTCTCTCCGAGAAAAGGAACTTGAACACCTGCGGACGGAGGCTTGTAATTCGGGGCGATTTGGCGCAAAGTCTTGCTGTATCATCCGCTTTACGGGCAGGCGGGCCCTGCTCGCGGCGGACCTCCTGAAACTGTCTTGCATGGAGTGTTTCATGGTGAACCTAATCGCATCGGTTCCGGACATCGGCTCATACGTCTGGTGGCCGAAAGTTCTCATCATGGCCGTCATGGTCTTCCCGTGGCTCTACTTCGCTCCCTGGGTCCAGAAGGACTCCCAGCGTCTCCGCATTCCGCAGTACACCTGGCCGTCCATGGTCCTCGGTTTCGGGGTGCTGGGCTTCGTCCTCTGGATCTTCCTGCCGATCTGGATCCTGGGGATGCTGGTTTACATCCTGCTGGCCATCAGTCCGTACATGGGCTACGTGCTCTACCGCAACGGCAGAGTGATCGACGATTCGGAGAAGGTCCTCACCGGCGAGTGGTTCGGGCAGGTCTTCGGCGGCAGCAAGAAGCAGACCCAAGGCCCCCAACCGCAGACGCAGGTCAAGCTGTACACCAATCACAGTCGCCTCGCGCCGGAGCCCCAGCCGGGACAGGACCCACCCGAGGCCATCGAGACCTACAACCTCGCCCAGCACTTCCTGCACGATTTGATGTGGCGCCGGGCCAGCGAAGCCGAAATCGCTCCGGTCAACCAGCAGCAGGCTCGCGTGCGGTTCATCATCGACGGCATGGTCTCCGAGCGCCCGCCGATGGCCCCGCAGCAGGCAGAGGCGCTGATCCAGTACCTCAAGCCCCTGGCGGGCATGGACCCGGAGGAACGTCGACGTCCCCAGGAAGGCAAGATCGCCGTGGACGCTGCCGGCAACCCGACCGACCTGCTGCTGACGAGTGCCGGCTCGACCGGCGGGCAGCGACTGCAGATCAAGGTCGCCAGCGAATTCCTGCAGACCAATATTGAGGAGCTTGGCCTGCCGGATGAGATGCGAGACAAGGTGATCGAGCTGTCCGCTCCGGGCGGGGGCATCTTCATCATCTCCAGCCCGTCCCGCAACGGGCAGACCAGCACGATGTATTCTGCCATCAAGAGCATGGACGCGTTCATGTACGAGCTGATCTCGCTGGAGAAGCAGCCGCAACTGGATATCGAAAACGTCAAGCAGCACCGCTACAAGAACCCGAAGGAGCAGTCGGAAACGCTTGCTGCCGGGCTGCGGCGCGATGCCAATGTCGTCATGCTGGATGAGGTTACAGGTGCCGAAACCGTCCAGCTGATCCAGGATTCCGCAGAGAGCGTCAGCTACATCGTCGGCGAGCGGGCACGCAACACGTTCACCGCCCTGGCAAAATGGGTCCAGACGGTGGGCGATCAGGCCGCCGCGGTCACGCACCTGAAGGGCGTGCTCTGCCAGGTGCTCATCCGCACCCTCTGCCCTGCCTGCAAGGAAGCATACAAACCGGACGCACAACTGCTGGCCAAGGCGAACCTGCCCGCCAACAAGATCAATATGTTCTACCGTCCGCCCTCCCAGCCGAAACGGGACGAGGAAGGCAACCCGATCATCTGCCAGACCTGTCAGGGTACCGGGTACTTCGGACGCACCGGCATCTTCGAACTGCTCGAGATCAACGACGAGTTGAGGCAACTGATCGCCTCCGGTGCCTCCGCAAGCCAAATCAAAGCCGCCGCCCGAAAGAACAAGATGCTCTACCTGCAGGAGCAGGGCCTGCGGAAGGTCATCTCGGGGCAGACGAGCATCCAGGAAGTCATTCGCGTAACGCAGAAACCCAAGGGCTGATTCGCCCACGCCGCAACAGAGGACAGTCGACATGATAATCATTATTCTGGCTTTCGCGCTGGTGGCACTGATCGCCTTCTTCCAGATCGTACAGGGCCTGTTCAGCGCGATCATCATGATGGTCTGCACGCTTCTCTCGGCCCTGATGGCGTTGGCGTTTTACGAAGAGCTGGCCCTCCAGATCACCTGGATGCCCGGGTATGAGCGGGCGATGGCCTTGGGCGGGATCTTCATCATCACCCTGCTGGTGCTGCGACTGATCTTCGACCTGACCATTCGGAAGAACGTGGTGTTCGGCCAGTGGGGAGACCGCATCGGCGGCGGGATCGTAGGGGTGGTTACCGGCAATATCATCGTCGGACTGCTGCTGGTGGCGGTCCAGATGCTCCCGTTCAACGCGACGGTCATGACCTACAGCCCCTACAACGCCTCCCTCGAGCGGGATCAGCGCACTTGGCCGTTCCTGCCGGACGATTTCTTCGTGGGCTTCGCCGAAGCTGCCAGCGCCTCCGGAATGAGCGGCAACACGAATTTCGAGACGGTCCACGACGAACTGCTTTTGGAAGAATTCGCCCGCCGCAACACGGCCGGGCTGAACGGGAGAGTGACGGCGGAGGAAGATTCGCTGATCGAAGCCAAGGCTTATATTCCCGACCAGATCTCCGGCACGCCTGACAATCCGCAGATCCCCACAGGAACGGATACTCAGACGATCGTCATCCGCACCACGATCCACGGGAACGCGCGGAACACGACCGACGTGAAGAACGCGGTAAACTGGTGGCAGCTGCCGGCGACGCACTTCCGGCTCGTCACGCGAGACAATCAGAGTTACTATCCGATCGGCTACCTGACGTATCTGCGGGACGTGGACCTGGCATTGGCGCGGAATGAAGAGCGGAACTGGGAACTTCACAGCCCCAAAAGGACCGAAGAACAGCCGGACCTGCGCATCGCCGATCTGTTCGTGGCCCGCAAGTACAAGTCGGACCGCAAGACACTCACCGTCGACTGGGTCTACACCATCCCGGAAGATGCCGAAATCGACCACATCGTCTTCCGCAACATCTCCTATCAGAACTTCAAGCAGATGTACCGCGGCATGCCCGCCGGCGCCGAACTGGGCGAGCTCAAGGCGCTCACCAGACGGTACCGAAAGAAGTAGAGGATGGTTGATGGTAAATCGTTGATCGGTTGACTGGTTGATCGGGGGCAGGAGTCGCCGTCAGGTGGGGGTGTGTCCCGTTGAGCGCATCAACCGCGCGACTTCCGTCGCGGGCTCAGGGCCAACGCGGCACATAACGCCGTTCTGTTTGTCTCTGCATCTCTGTGCGGTATCCCGTCTTACGAGGAACATACCGTCGCGTCGTCTTCGTTCTTCTCCTCGACCTCCACGCGGCGGCGGGGCAGGGAGAACCAGCGGTCGCCGGAGAGGAAGCACGATTCGATGAGTTCGTCCAGGGTGGCGGTGGCCACGCAGATGGACGTGTCGGCCGCCCCGTAATACACCTTCACTTCCCGGTTCGGCTCTACGATCGCGCCGGATGCGAAGCAGACGTTGCCCACATCGCCGATCCGTTCGTATTCTTCGCGCGGGGAGAGGATCGGTGCCTGACAGCGGCCTAGCACCTTGGACGGGTCGTCCATATCGAGCATGATCGTCCCGGTTCGGTAGATCGGCCCTGCGGAGGTCATTTTGACCCCGTGGTAAATCTCCAGCCATCCCAGATCGGTCTGGATGGGCGGACAGGACGCGCCGATGCGGAACTGGTCCCAGTAACGGGATCGCGGAGTAAACACGCGATGGGACTTGCCCCAGTGCAGCAGGTCCGGCGAGTAGCTGATCCACACGCTGCCCACGCCGTTACCGAACGGGCGGTCCAGCCGCGCATACAACCCGTTGACCTTCCGCGGGAACAGCACGCCGTCCTTGTTGCCCGGGCCGCTGACCACGCCCAGACGCTCGTAATGTTCAAAGTCTTCGGTGACCGCCAGGGAGATGTAATGTCCGTGGCGGCTGCACCCGGTGTACATGATGTAGTATTTGCCGTCGATCTCGGTCAGTCGCGGGTCTTCGATCCCGTTTTCTTCCCACAGTTCATGCGGCCCGCCGCGGGCGGGGGTCATGCACGGCTTGTCGTCGACCGTAAATCGCACGCCGTCCTCGCTGCGGGCCAGCGCGAAGAACGAATACCCCTGCAGCCCTTCCACGCGGACGATCATCAGGTATTCGCCCTTGTACTTGACCGGTGTGCAGTTGAAGACCGTGTTGCACGGGTACGGCACGTCCTTGACGGTCAGAATCGGGTTTGCCTCGTGACGATGCAGCAGGTCTCTTCCGGTGGAACCGGCCATCTCAGTACTCCCTTCCGGCTTTCCTGCAGACCTGCAGGACGTCTTCGAGTCTGGCGGTGCCCATGCAGATGCAGCTGTCGGAGGCACCGTAGTAGAGTTTCAGTTCACCGTCATCCTCCAGCACCGCGCCGCAGGAGAAGACGATATTGGGAATGTCGCCGATCCGCTCGTACCGCGTTCGCGGGGTGAGGATCGGGATGTTCGAGCGTGCGATCACTCGCGTGGGATCTTTGCGGTCCAGCACAGCTGCCCCGACGCGCATCAGCGGTCCGGCGCTGGTGATTTTCTCGCCGTAGTACAGCAGCAGCCACCCCTGCTCGATGGCGATGGGCGGACAGGCCGCTCCGATGCGGTCGGAATCCCAGTACCCGCCGCGCGGGGTCATCACAACACCGCTCGGCCGCCAGAACGTCAGATCGTCGGAGTATTCCAGCCAGATGCTCGCTCCGGGGCACGGACGGGTGAGCATGGCGTACCTGCCGCCGATCTTCTCAGGCAGGAGCACGCCGTTCTTCGTGTCCGGCTGGGAGATCAACCCGAGTCGCTCGACGCGACGGAAGTCGCCGGTCCGGGCCATGCCCACGCGGAAGCCGCAGGGGCCTTCGGTGACGTAGGTGATGTAGTACTGCCCATCCAGCGGCGTCACACGGGCGTCCCGCATGCCGTCGCACTCGCAGGGCCGGCCGCACTCGCCGAAACGGGGAATCAACAACGGTTGGTCGTCGGGAGTGAAATGCCTGCCGTCGTCGCTCCGGGCCAGGACGATTCCCGTCCTGCCGGCGAGCGATTCGACCGTGATCAGCAGCAGGGTCTGGCCGTCGCGTTTGACCACTCCGGCGTTGCAGATGTCGATGCATTGAAACGACAGGTCATCCAAGGTCAGCAGCGGGTTGTCGGCATCCCGCACGATGACCTCTCTGTCCAGGGCAATACTCATTAGGCGGTTGTCCTCTCTGGCCCCGGGCTCGGCGCCCGCGGGATACTCCGGTCTCCTACAGGTCTCGTATCGGACAGAACCGCCGCAAGGTTAACTTTCTGTTGGACAGAAGATAGCGGAAAACGGTACAGCGCTTCGGGCGAACCGTTGGGTGTCATCCCCCCGTCTCGGTTGGCGGGTCTCCCAAACGCGTATGACTGTCCGCAATGGGCACGGTGCAACGTGGTGGGTCGGGAGACCCACCACGCGTGAACCGTTGGGTGTCATGCCCCCGTCTCGGTTGGCGGGTCTCCCGACCCGCCAACGGGACAGAAACGTTCGCAAGGGTCTGCCGTGTGATCGTGGTGGGTCGGAAAACCCACCACACGGGCGCTATCGTCGTTTACTGTCTCTTTGCATCTGTGTAAGGATCAACAACACCCTTTACCGCTTCCGGAACCGACCATCAGCGCAAACAGATGGCGGGCCCGGTATTCGGAATCCGGACCCGCCATCAATCCATGTGTATCGGCCCGGCCGCGTGCTGGTATTACTCAGCGGCCGACCGGGAGGAAGCTGCAAAGGTTACTTCTGGGCTTCTTCCTGCTTTTTGCGGCGTGCTTCGATGATTTCCTTGGCGATGCTCTCCGGCACGCGGGCGTACTTGGCCATTTCCATGCTGAAGGTGGCCATGCCCTTGGAGAGGCTTCGGATAATCGTAGCATAGCCGAACATGTTGGCCAGCGGGACTTCGGCACGGATGACGGAGTAGTTTTCCTTGTTCTCGGTGCCGAGGATGATCCCGCGGCGGCTGTTCAGATCGCCGACGATCGCGCCCTGGTAATCGGTGGGCGTTTCAACCTCGACGCTCATGATCGGCTCGTTCAGGCACGGCTTGGACCGCTGGAAGGCCTGCTTGAACGCGGCCACCGCGGCGGTGCGGAACGCCATCTCGCTGGAGTCGACGTTGTGATAGCTGCCGTCATCAAGGCACATCTTGCAGCCGACGATCTCGTACCCTGCCAGCGGGCCTTCTGCCATCGCCGAGGCGAAACCCTTGCTGACGGCGGGGATGTAATCCTTGGGGATGCGTCCACCGGTGATGTTGTCCTCGAACTCGTACGGATCTTCCGCATCGTCCGGGAGCGGGATCAGCCGCCCGACGACGTGGCCGTACTGGCCGGAACCACCGGTTTGCTTCTTGTGCTTGTAGTCGTAGCTTGCCTCGACGGTCGGGGCCTCGCGGTAGCTGACGTTGGGAGCACCGACGGTGACGTCGGCCTTGTATTCGCGACGCATCCGCTCGATGTAGACGTCCAGGTGCAGCTCACCCATGCCCGCGATGACGGTCTCGCCGCTCTCTGGGTCGGTGCTGACGCGGAAGGTCGGATCTTCCTTCATGAACCGGTTCAGCGCCTTGGCCATGCGGTCCTGGTCGGTCGAGCTGGCCGGGGTGATCGACAGGCTGATCACCGGGTCGGCTACGAAAATCGACTCGAGGGAGAAGTTCGCGTCCTCACCGCAGATGGTATCACCGCTGGCACAATCGACACCGACCAGCGCGACGATGTCGCCGGCGCGGGCTTCGTCGACGTCCTTGCGGTCGTTGGCGTGCATCTGCACGATGCGTCCGATGCGGAGCATCTGGTTGGTGCGGGCGTTGCGGTACATCTGCCCCTTGCAGAGCGTGCCCTGGTAGACGCGGGTGTAGCTGAGCTGCCCGAAAGATTCGTCGACGATTTTGAACGCCATCGCGACCGGCGGGGCTTCGTAGTCGCACACCAGCGGGGTCTCGGCACCTTCGTTGTCGTGGTCGCGGGCGAAGGCGGTGACGTCGACCGGACTGGGCAGGTATTCGCAGATCGCGTCGATCAGCGGCTGGACGCCCTTGTTGCGGAAGGCGGTACCCATCATCAGCGGGACCATGTCCAGGTTGATGGTCGCTTCTTCGATGGTCTCGTGTATCATCTGCTCGGGGATCCGCTCATCTTCCAGCAGCATCTCCATCATCTCGTCGTTGAACATGCTGAGGTTCTCGAGCATCTCGTGACGGGCCTCTGCGGCGGCGTCGGCATACGCTGCCGGAATCTCGCCGCGGATGACCTTCTCGCCCTGGGTGCCGTCGAAAGTGACCGCTTCCATCGCGATCAGGTCGATCACGCCGGCGAAATTCTCACCGGCACCCATGTTCAGCTGGATGGGGATGATGTTCAGCCCGAGTTTCTCGCGGAGTTCCTCGGCTACGCGCTCCGGGTCGGCCCCGGTGCGGTCCATCTTGTTGATGAACGCGATGCGAGGCACGCCGTAGCGTTTCATCTGGCGGTCGACGGTGACCGACTGGCTCTGCACGCCACCGACGGCACAGAGGATCATGACCGCCCCGTCCAGCACGCGAAGGCTGCGCTCGACCTCGACGGTGAAGTCAACGTGCCCGGGCGTGTCGATCAGGTTGATGGTATTTTCGCCCCAGTTGACGGTGGTCGCCGCCGAGGCGATGGTGATACCCCGCTCGCGTTCGAGATCCATGAAGTCCATGGTCGCCCCACCGTCTCCGCCACGCACCTCCTGCATGCGGTGGATGCGTCCGGCGTAGAACAGGATGCGCTCACTCAGGGTGGTCTTGCCCGAATCGATGTGCGCCGAAATCCCGATGTTTCTGATCTTGCTGAGGCGTTTCATGTTACGTCCAATTTCATTATCTCTAGTACCACCGCTCCTGTGCGGTGTTTTTCCTTAGTGGTTCCTGGCCCGGCCGGTATGCAGAGTCACCCATCACAGTACCCGTCAAGGGCGTCTTGAGTGGATGAGCCGGATCCCTCCAGAGGTCGTCGTAAAGAGTTCAGCACCATACCACACCATCGAAAAACGGTCAACAGCTTATTCACAGAATCTGCTGATGATTTTCCGACGCAAAATCCGCCCCGG
>JBKHHU010000103.1:0-12456 GCA_046539045.1 Phycisphaerae bacterium | reverse complement strand
TGCATCCCATAGCAGATGCCCAGCACGGGAAGGCCCATCTCCAGCAACTCAGGCCGGCAGGTGGGCGCACCTTCGTCGTAGACGCTGCTCGGCCCGCCGGTGAAGATCAGCCCCCTGGGGTTCAGCTTGCGGATGTCCTCGACGCTCACGTCCGGACTGGCCAGGACAGAATAGACGTTGTTCTCGCGGACACGCCGGGCAATCAGCTGGGCATACTGACTGCCGAAGTCAAGAATGACGATCGTTTCCGATTGTGCTGCCGGTGTCGGCATGGGCTTCACCTCATCGCTGCGGTGGTTGGCTCGGGGAAAAACGAGTATCATACGGATGAGCCTCGTCAAAGGCAATACGCTGAGGCCAATCGTCGGTTTTCGACGGGCCGATGATGCCCGTCCGGAGGATTCTGCCCGAACCAACCAACAGCCCGTATCTGCGTGCGAGTTCTGTTTTCTGCGGTACACCATCCGCCACAGGGGGTTGTAGAGAACGGATGGCCGCCTCAACTCCCGCAGGAGAACCAAAATGCGCTTACGGACATCACTGGCGTTTCTCGCATGCCTTGCCGCCTTCGCAGGGCTCTGTCCGGGTGGGTCGACGGAGTCGGATGGCCCGGATTACCCGTCCAAGGCCGACAAGCAGGAACGCCGGAAGCTGGACGAGCTGGACAAGCAGATCGACGGTTTCGCCGTCTACACCCGCAAGGGGCATGTCTGGAAGGTCACCATCGGCGACTGGTCGGCCAAGGACCTGGGCAAGGGCGATTTCGCCCGCATCGCCCCGGACGGCAAGCATATCGCGGTGCTGGACGGCGATACCGTCTATGTGATGAACGCCGACGGGTCGGAGCGGAAGAAACTCACCGACGGCGCCCGCAAGAGCCGCAATTGCCCGCTGGAGTTCCACGCCAATTCCCGCGAGATCATCTACGGCACGAAAAACGGGTTCCGGGCGGTGGACATCAAGAGCAGGAAATCACGCGATATGAATCTGCCCGGCAAGTACGCCGAGGAGCCGAGCATCTCCGCCGACGGCAAGAAACTCGCCGCCCGCTGGGGCAAGGATCTCTACGCGGTGGATATCCCCGCCGGGAAGCACCGGAAGTTCGCCCGCGGATGTTCTTCGAACGTCTCTCCCGACGGCAAACACCTGCTGAACAACAACGGCGGGCACCGGACCGTGACCATCCAGAGCTGGGACGGGAAGAAGAAGCAGAAACTCGACAACCGCAGCATGAAACCCGACCGCCAGTGGGACAACCACCACTGGTCGAACCACGTGGACTACTTCTGTGCCCAGGGCGAACGCGGGCCGGTCGAGGCGTACGTGGTGCACGTGCCGTCCAAAACCGTCACGCGGATCAGCTTCAACGGCCACGCGGTCTACCCGGATCTGTGGGTTTCGCCCGAACAGGCCGACAAGAAAACCGAGGAAGACGCCAAGTCGGAGTAGGTATTCCCGGATGCCGAGCTTTTGCCGAATGAACCCGGCTGGGCTTGACGCCCCGGCCCGGGGGCTCTACATTCTCTGGGGAAAGGAGACCTCAGATGCCGGAAACGGAGCGAACATTCGTAATGCTCAAGCCCGACGCGCTCCAGCGTCGCCTCGCCGGAACGGTAATTTCCCGTTTCGAGCGGAAAGGGCTGAAAATCGCGGGGATGCGTCTGCTGCAGATCGACGAGCAACTCGCCCGGCAGATGTACTCGGTACACGAGGGCAAGGACTTCTACGAGCCGCTGATCCGGTTCGTCACATCCTCACCGGTTGTGGCCATGGTGCTGGAGGGCGTGGGGGCGATCTCGATGGTTCGCGCGATGATGGGCGCGACATTCGGTCCGGACGCCGGCCTCGGTACCATTCGGGGGGATTTCGGCGCATCCCGACGACACAACCTCGTCCACGGTTCCGACTCCCCGGAATCGGCCCGACGGGAGATCCCGCTGTTCTTCGATGAATCGCAACTGGTCGACTACTCACTGAACGATGAAGACTGGGTATACGCGCGGCAGGGCGATGAGCTGATCTGACCGGCCGCGGAAAGGAACCATGATGAAAATCCAATACGCCGACGATATTCAGTGCACGGATGTGGACATGGACGGTGCTCAGGGCGTCCGCATGCAACTGCTGATCCATGACGCCGACGGGGCGCCGAATTTCTTCATGCGGCAGTTCACCGTCGCTCCCGGCGGGAACACGCCGCTGCACACGCACGACTGGGAACACGAGGTGTACATCCTGTCCGGTAAGGGCGTGGCGGTGGCTTCCGGGAAAGAGAACCAGGTGCGGGCCGGCGACTGCGTGTTCGTGGATCCGAACATCGAGCACCAGTTCGTCAACCGCGGCAACGTCGAGCTGAAGTTCCTCTGCCTGGTTCCACGCAAGTAAGCGGGAGGTCCGTTTCGGTAACGCCATGCCCGACCACGCCCAGCGCATCCAGGACCTGCGAAACGAAATCCGCCGACACGATCGACTCTACTACGTCCACGCCCAGCCGGAGATCTCCGACCGCGAGTACGACCTGCTGCTGAAGCAGTTGCAGCAACTGGAACAAGCGCATCCGGAGCTGATCACGGCAGATTCGCCCACGCAGCGCGTCGGTGGCCAGCCGCTGGAGGGGTTCGAGACGGTCGTGCACGAAGCGCCGATGCTGAGCATCGACAACACGTACAACCGTCAGCAGCTGGAGGAGTTCGACGCCCGCGTCCGCAAGGCGCTGGCGGACTCTGCCGGGGAGGAGTTCACCTACCTCGTAGACCCGAAGATCGACGGGGTGGCTGCGTCTCTGACCTATACCGGGGGCGTGCTGACGCTGGCTGCGACGCGCGGGGACGGCAGACGCGGCGACGACATCACCGCCAATGCCCGGCGGATCCGATCGATCCCGCTGAAGCTCACCGGCCCGGACGTGCCTGACCTGATCGACATCCGCGGGGAGATCTACTGGCCGCGGAGCACGTTCAGCGACGTCAACGCCGAACGCACCGCCCAAGACCTGCCCGCCTTCGCCAACCCGCGAAACGGGGCGGCTGGGACGCTCAAGAGCCTGGATTCGGAAGTTGTCGCCCGGCGGCAGCTGGCGTTCCTCGCCCATGGGTTCGGACGCATCGAAGGCATCAGCGTCCGCACGGCCGCGGAGTTGCAGGAGAAGCTGCGGGCCTGGTCGGTTCCGGTCAGTCCGTTTTCTCAGGTCTGCGACACGCTGGAGACGGCATGGGCGGCGGTGCAGGAATGGCTCCAGAAGCGCAACGACGTAGACTACGAGACCGTCGGGATGGTTATCAAGGTCAACGAGTTGGCCCTCCGAGAGCAGCTCGGGACAACCAGCCGCTACCCGCGGTGGTGCATCGCCTACAAGTACGAAGCCGAGCGGGCCGAGACCGTCATCCACCGCATCGATCTGCAGGTCGGGCGGCTCGGGACGATCACGCCGGTGGCGAAGTTCGACCCGGTGCAGCTGGCCGGGACCACCGTAACCAACGCCAGCCTGCACAACTTCGACCAGGTCGAGCGGCTGGATGTCCGCCAAGGCGATACCGTGCTGGTCGAGAAAGCCGGTGAAATCATACCGCAGGTTGTCCAGGTGCTGCACGACAAGCGCCCCGCCGAGACCGAAGCGTTCCCCACGCCGACCGAATGCCCCGCTTGCGGCGGCGAGGTCGCTCGCGACGAGGGCGGCGTGTATTTGCGGTGCATCAATCCGGAGTGCCCGGCCCAGATTCGGGAGCGGCTGCGGTTCTTCTCCGGACGCGACCAGATGGATATCGACCACCTCGGGCCCGCCCTGATCGACCAGCTGGTGGACAAGGGAATGGTCGGCAACTTCTCCGATCTGTACCGCCTGTCGGCCGAGGATCTGATTCCCCTGGACCGCATGGCCGAGAAGAGCGCCGCCAACGTCGTCGAGGCGATCCGGCGGACCAGAGACCGCGGGCTGACACGCGTGCTGGCTGCGTTGGGCATCCGCTATGTCGGTGGCAGGGCAGCGGAGGTGCTCTCGGAGCATTTCGCGGACATCGACGCCATCTCTGCCGCGAGCGTCGAGCAACTGCAGGAGGTCAACGAGATCGGCCCGGCCATCGCCGAAAGCCTCCACACGTTCCTGCATTCGGACAAGGGATGGAAGACCGTCGACCAACTCCGCCAGGTCGGCGTGGACATGACCAGCCACCACACCGGCCCAGAAGACAAGCCCCAAACCCCGCTGAGCGGGAAAACGGTGGTCGTCACCGGCACGCTGGAGTACTTCTCGCGGAAAGAGATCCAGGAAGCGATCAAGCAGGCCGGCGGAAAAGCCTCCGGGAGCGTCTCGTCGAAAACCGACTATGTCGTCGTCGGAGCCAAAGCGGGCTCCAAGGCAGACAGAGCCCGCTCACTCGGCGTGCCGATTCTCTCGGAAGAGCAGTTCCGGGAGCTTCTATCGGGCGGTTCGACCCCCTCAGGCGGCCCCGCGGACACGGACACCAACCGCTCGCCCGGCGGGCAACTGGGCTTCGGCTTCCAGCCGTGATAGTTGCTCCAAGGGCTTGCTCGGCTTACGTCGGTTATCCGGTTGATCTGCCCGGGAAGCGGCTGGCGATCGGCGCATGAAAACGCCCGCGCAGATCTGCAGCGGGCGTTTTCCTGCATCGGATGGTGTTGCCGGTCAGGCTTTGGGGCGATCAGCACATCGCCGCGAAGCTTATGGCGACCAGAAAAGCCATTTTCCACATGCGACGGATTTTCGTAAGCATGTTGCTTCCTCCTGGGGTGCAAGCAGTGCTTCAAGCTGCGGCGGGCTCTCGGGGCCTCGCCGGCGGCTTTTACTTCTCCATCTATTGTACCGGCGATTATTTTTGCGCAAAGGTCAAAAAATACTCAAGTCGCCCGAAAACCCGGTTTCTTGGCCGAAAAGTAAAGCGGGTGATCCCTGCGGTTTGTGCCGCCTGTGGAAGCTGGGCAAGCTGAAAAGCCCGGGCAGGGGTTTCACGCTGTGTTACGGGCAAAGTTGCAGCATCGGCCGAGTGCGGGAGCCTTTGCCATCCGCCCCTCAGGTGTGGTAGTCGGCGTTGATCGTGATGTATTCGCGCGACAGGTCGCAGGTCAGGGCGGTGAAGGAGCCCTTACCGAGCCCGAGGTCGCAGTCGATGGTCACCGTCTCGCCGGACATGTGCTGCTGGACCTTGTCCACGTCGAACTTCCTGCCGGTGCCTTTGGAGAAGATCGTGGTCCCGCCGATCTTGATGCGCAGATTGTCCGCGACGACCTTGGCGTTTGACTTGCCCAGCGCCATGGCGATCCGGCCCCAATTGGGGTCGCCCCCGTGGACGGCGCATTTCAGCAGCGGAGAGTCCGCCACGCTCTTGGCGGCGAGTTTCGCCTCGGCGTCGCTACGGGCGCCGGTGATGTTGATCTCGACGATCCTGGTTGCGCCTTCTCCGTCGGCGACGATCATGCGGGCCAGTTGATCGCACACCTCGCGCAGGGCGGCGGAGAACGTCTTGAAGTCATCGGACCGGGTAGTCAGCGACTTGTTGCCTGCCTTGCCGGACGCCAGCACCGCCACAATGTCCGAGGTAGAGGTATCGGAATCGACGGTGACCGCGTTGTACGTCGCGCCCGCCGCGTCGGAGAGGGCCCGTTTCAAGGCGGCAGGGGAGACGGCCGCGTCGGTAGTGATTACAGAGATCATCGTCGCCAGCGACGGAGCGATCATACCCGAGCCCTTGGCGATTCCCGCGATGGTCATCTCTTTCCCGCCGAGTTTCAGCGTCTTGACGGCCGTCTTTTCCACCAGATCGGTAGTGAGGATCGCCTGGGCGACCACGGCGTCGTTTTCCGTTCCGAGCCCGGCGGCGGCCTGCTCGATCCCCGCCTTGGCATTGGTCATGGGCATGGAGTGGCCGATGATGCCCGTGGACGCCACCAGCACCTTCTGCGGGTCGGTATTCAATTGTCTGGCGGTCAGTTCGGCCATGCGTTCGGCGTCGCGGTAGCCTCGCTTGCCCGTGCAGACGTTGGAGTTTCCGGCGTTGATGACGATCCCGCGGATCTTCCCAGCCGCCTTCGGAAGCACGTTGCGACAGTACTTGATCGGTTCGCCGACGATCTGGTTGCTCGTGGTGACGATGGCGGCAGAGACGTCCTTCTCGCCGGCGATGATCGCCAGATCGGGCTTGCCGCTCTGTTTGATCCCGCATGCAACGGCCGAGGCGACGAAGCCTTTCGGCAATGTAATGTGACGTGCGGTTGTGCTCATGATCCTCTTTCCACCTCTCCTGATCCGCCAACCATTGCGCAAGCTTTTAATTCCCGCATGGTGGGTCTCCCGACCCACCATGTATCACAGGGCATAAACTGCGGACGATTCTAGCCGTTGGCGGGTCCGGAGACCCGCCAACCAGGCTACTTTTGCCATCCGGTGGGATCGATTAATACAGACCCGCCGTCTCGTCGAGGTCGAACATCAGGTTCATGTTCTGGATCGCCTGTCCGGATGCGCCCTTGATGACGTTGTCCAAGGCGCTGAACACGACCACGCGTCCCTTGTACGTCGTTGCCTTGACGTCCACGAAGTTGGTGTAGCTGACGTACTTGGTAGCCGGGATGATGTCGGTCCGCACGCGGACGAACGGCTTGTCTGCATAGGCGGTCTGCAGGGCGTCGACCAGTTTTTCCTCGCTGACATCGCCGGCGGGCTCGGCGTAGATCGTGCAGAGCATCCCGCGGTCCATCGGGCACAGGTGCGGCTGGAACAGCAGGTCCACGTCGGTGCCGACGATCGTCGAGAGTGTCCGTTCCATTTCCGGCTGGTGGCGATGCCCGCCGATCCCGTACGGCTGGAAGTTCTCGTTGCGTTCGGGGTAGTGGTTCATCAGGGACGGTTTTCGCCCGGCCCCGCTGACGCCGGAAATCGCGTTGACGTTGATCCCGGTCGGCTTGATGAGCCCCGCCTGCAGCAGCGGCGCCAGCGCCAGGGCGGTGCAGGTCGGGTAGCAGCCCGGATTGGCGACCAGGCTGGCCGAGGCGATTTTCTCGGCGAAGAACTCCGGCAGGCCGTACACCGCGCAGGAGAGGTTGTCCTTGTCGGTGTGTTGGCAGTACCAGCTCTCGTAGACATTGACGTCGGAGATGCGGTAGTCTGCCGACCAGTCGATGACCTTCAGCCCCGCGTCCAGCAGGGCGGGGACGTAACTCATCGCGACCTTGTGCGGGACGCACAGCATGGCTAGGTCGGCATCGAGGGAGGCGACCTTCTCCGGTTCGAACAGCTCCTGGGAGAGCGTCACCTGCTTGTTGAGCAGCGGGTAGAACTCGTCCATCGGCCCAAGTTCGGCTTCCGGCCCGAACACGCCGACCAGTTCGGCGTTGGGGTGACGCAGCATCCAGCGGATGGCTTCGAACCCGGCGTATCCGCTTCCACCGATGAGAACGACTTTGACCTTCTGGTTCGGCATGGACAACTCCTTGCAGTTCGAGTCCTGCCGGGCCTGGCGGCTCGGCGGCAGGCTGAATGTATGAGAAAACCCCGACGCCATGAGGCGCCGGGGTTGTGGAATACTGGTACAGACTCTCTGAGCGTTTAACGCTTGGAGAACTGGAACCTGCGGCGGGCGCCTCTCTGCCCGTATTTCTTCCGCTCTTTCATGCGGGAGTCACGGGTGAGCAGTCCACGGTCACGCAGGGTACGCTCAACGGCGGGCACGGCATCGGAAAGGGCGCGGGAGAGCCCGAGGCTGACGGCCCCGGCCTGTCCGGTGTATCCACCGCCATTGACGGAGACATACACGTCCCATTCCTTCATCATGTCCACGCTCTTGAGCGGAAGGAGGACCTGATTGCGGTCCCGCTCGGTGAAGAAGAACTCGTCGAACTTGCGTTTGTTGACGAAGAACTTCCCGTCACCGGGGCGGATGCGGACGCGAGCGATGGACTTCTTGCGACGTCCGGTTCCCCACCACCAATGCCGACCTTCCGGCGGATCGGTAGGTTTGAGGGAGGTGGCCGCCTGCTGGGCCTGCTCGCCTTCGGTCTCCTGCTGCGACTTGGGAGCGTTTTCAATATCGAGTTTGACGTTCTCGCGATCTTCAGCCATCAGAGTGCTTCCCTACTAAATCTCAAGCGGTTCAGGCTGCTGTGCCTGGTGGTTGTGATCCGGACCGGCGTAGACTTTGAGCTTGGTGAACATCTTCTTTCCAAGCTTGGTCTTCGGCAGCATGCGCCGGACGGCTTCGCCGATGACGCGATCCGGATGCCTTTCGAGCATCTGTTTGGCGCTGACGACTTTCCGACCACCGGGATACCCGGTGAAATGGTCGTAAAAGACCTCGTCAAGTTTTCTCGCGCCGGTCAGCTTCACCTTCTCGGCGTTGATCACGATTACGAAATCGCCCGTGTCCACGTGGGGGGTATATTCTGGACGGTGCTTGCCCATCAGAATCTGCGCGATCCTGGTGGCAGAGCGTCCGAGGACCTTATCCGTAAGGTCCACCACGTACCACTTGCCGGCGACTTCGCCCGGTTTGGCCATGTATGTCTTCATAATTGGACGTACCTTATCAACTTCAGCAGTCGGTCCTTCGTAAAGAGCCGAGTATTATTGGTTCTTACCGGCGAACTGTCAACAGCTTTTCGATGCATTTTGCCGCAAAGCGCGAAAAAGCCCGAACGCTCCGGCCCGGACAGGTCCCGGACACTTGCCGCTTACCGCCCTCTCGGCCCCGGGAGGGCGGCGAGGCAGGCGTTGGCCGGACATTCTTGCTGCTTGACTTTCCAACCGCAAAGTCTACTCTCTACACAGGCAAGGGTTCCACCTCTTACTCATGTTTATTCCCCGGCCGAAACCGGGCTCGTAGTCCGGGCGCGGCTGAAATGATGAAAGGAGTGCACGCATGGGCACGGACCGTCCGCATGTTCTGGCGGCGTTGCTGTTTACGGGATTCACTACGCTGCTTTTCGGTTGCGGCGAGACGCAAACTCTCCAGGTCGATTACACGGTACCTCCGAAGGTGGTGCTGCCCGGCCACGTCAAAACCATCGCGGTGACGCGCCTGGTCGGCGATTCCTTTGAGGAGAAGACCTGGGGCGTGTACGTCGCCGATCGCATTTCCGAACGTCTGGATCTGCCCGGCCGGCAGGTGCTCTCCCGCAGGCAGGTCGACCGGGCCCTGCGGGATTCCAGCATCAGCCCGTTCGTCACCACCACCAGCCAGGCTCTGGAAGTGGCCCAGCGCGTCGATGCCGACGCCATCATTTACGGTTCGCTCTCGCTGGAAGTGCCCGGCGAAGAACGGCCTGCGAGCATAAATTCTGCCGATACCGCCAAACCAGGCACCCGGATGGTTGTCAACATCATCGTGCTGGACGTGGAAAACACGGCCCGTCTTGCCGAGGCGAACCTGGTGCAGACGTATCAGCCGGAACGGGACGCTGCCGTTTCCGGCAGGGACAGGGTGCCCATGGAACTGGCTGAAAGTTGTGCCGACGCGATGGTCTTCGGGCTGACCGGTATGGAAGTCGACCAGGTGGTGACGCTCCGGAAAGGGCTCACCGAGGCAGTTGAGCAGGGCAACGAGCTTGCCCTTGCACGCAAATACCGCCAGGCCCTGCGGATGTACGTCGTCGCGATGTCTCAACGTGGAGACGACGATGTAGCTTACTACCAGGCCGGGCTCATGCACGAGTTGCTCGGCAACCCGGACAAGGCCGCGATCCTGTACACGCGAGCGCTGAATGTTACGAATCGGCCGGAATATCGCCGGGCTCTTCAGCGCGTCCGCCCGCAGTCGTGAATTGATGTCTGACGTAGCTCCGTTTCCTCGTCCTGTTGGACGAAATAATCTGTGAATCATCATTTTGGTAACAAAAGGAGACATCGGATGATGAATTTGAAGAAGCTGGCGGTGGGAATTTGTGCTGCCGTCGTGCTGGTCGGTTCTGTTGGGGTGTTCGCCGACGCGGTCAGCGAGAAGAACAACGCCCAGGCGAAGCTGCTGGCCGCCCGCGCCGCCCGTGCCGACGCCATCCGCAAGCTCGCAGAGCGCATCAAAGGGCTGAAGATCACCTCCTCCACGACCGTCAAGGATTTTGTGACCGAGTCGGACGATATCCAGACCTCGCTTCGGGCATTCCTGAGCGGGATGAAAGAAGTGGGCAAGCCCAAACACCTCGAAGACGGCACGTGCGAACTCACGATGGAAGTGACGCTGGAAGAAGTCGTTTTCCACCTCAAGCAGATCCGAAAGACCGTCTACAAGGGCGATAAGTTCCGCACGATCGATTTCGACCAGATCACCACGCAGAACAAAATCAAGACCATCCGCGTGCTGGGCATGGGAGCCCAGCCCGAAGCGTTCACCGAACAGCCGCTTGTCCCCTCCCAGCCGGGCGCATCGACGTTCTCTCGCCTGGGCAGCAGCGCCCGGAGATACTGGGCCAGGCACTGCTCCGGACGCGGAAGGCTGATGGCAGAGCGGGCCGCCCGCGTCGATGCCATGCGCCGCCTGGCCGAGCGGATCAAGGGCGTGCGGGTCACCAGCCAGACCACCGTCAAGGACTTCGTAGCCGAGAGCGACGACGTCAATGTCGACATGCGGACCTTCCTCCGCGGTGCCAAGGAAATCGGTGTGCGATACCACGACGACGAACTGATCGTCGAAGTCGAGATGCAGGTGACCCTCCGGACCGTCTTCGCTGCTTTGGAGACCTGGGCCAAGACCCATTACAAGGGCGACAAGGCCGTCGTTCGCGAAATGGAAAATGTGACCGTCAAGACCAAGGACACCGTGATCAAGGAAACCGGAATGGGCGTCCCACCGGAGAAATATCTCAAGGACGCCACCCAGGAAATGGTCGAGGTGACCATGCTGGCCAAGAAGGCCCCCAACTGGGCCACCGCCGATCTGACCGTCACCGGTGAAGCTGCCCTCGACGATGCCGACACCAACAAGGCCCGCGCCAAGCTCATGGCCTACCGCGCCGCCGAACTCGACGCGCGACGCAAACTGGCAGAGCGGATTCAGGGCCTGGAAATCGCCTCCAGCACCAGCGTGCAGGATTTCGTCGCACAGAGCGACCAGATCCAGACGGCGATGCTCACCTTCCAGCAGGGAGCGTACGTGGTGGACGGTTCGAGAGAGCTGTCCGACGACGGGACCGCGCAGGTCAAGGTGACCATCGAACTCAAGCCGCTGTGGAACATGATCCTCCATTACAAGCAGCAGCTCGATATCAACATCCGCTGAGCCGAAGGCCAACCGCACCGGACCGGGGGCAGATTGCAGCCCCCGGCCCGGTGGTCTGTTTCCCCCTCCGCGAGGCACAAAAGGAGTTTCACCATGCGACGCATCCTTCAGGCAGTGGCGGTGCTGTGTCTGCTGAGCCCGGCCGCCGTGATGGCCGACAAAGTCACCAAGATCAACGACAACCTGGTCCGGGTCACCGTGGTCGGGATGGGCGAATCCGAAGAAGAGGCCATCCGCGACGCCAAGCGCAAAGCCGTCGAGACCGGCGCCGGCACGGTGATCTACAGCCATTCGGAGACCAAGGACTTCACGCTGGTCAAGGATACCGTCCTGGCCCGGGCGACCGGCTTCGTCCAAAGCTTCAAACAGCTGGCCAAGAACGAAACCGAAGACGGCATCGTCGAGATCAAGGCCGAGGTCGTCGTCTCCGTCAGAGGCGTGGAGGATATGTGGGGAACCGTCACGAATCTCCTCACAGACATGGGCCGGCCGAAGGTCATGGTCTTCGTCACCGAGACCATCGGCGGCAAGCGGATCGATGATTCCACCGTGCAGACCCGTATCGAGAACCTGCTGCTCAAGAGCGGGTTCCAACTGGTCAACAAGGAGCAGATCAAGGCGATCAACCAGAAGGATCTGCTCGATGCGGTCGCAAGCGACAACGTCGCCAAGGTCCAGGCCATCGCCAAGCGGTTCGGTGCCCAGCTGTTCATCTCCGGTACCGCCAAGGCCGTCTCCGGAGGCGTCCGGCGCATGGGCGGGCTGACTCTGCACGCCTACGAAGCCGAAGCGAACATCAAATGTTACCGGGCCGATACCGCCCAGTTGCTCTCTGCCGTGCCGGGCTCGCCCACGCGAGGCGTGCAGCGGGTCGCCAATTCCGCAGCCAAGCAGGCACTGGACCTCCAGGCCAAGAAGATCGCCCCGAAGGTGCAGCTGGACATCCTCCGCTTCTGGCAGGACGCACTGGCAGGGCGAGGCGAAGTCGTCCTGGAGATCTCCGGCGTGAGCTTCCGCGACTATCTCAAGATCAAGAAGGCCCTGAAGAAGCTCAAGGACGTCAAGGACGTCAGCACCAAGTACAGCAACAAGATCGCCCGCTCGTCGATCCAGTCGTCAATCAATGCAGAAAAGCTGGCGGAAAAGGTCGTCGAGGTGCTGGAGAACCTGGAGATCACCGACATCTCGCAAAACGTCATCAAGGGCACCTGGGCGTCGGAGTAGAACGCGCCCCGGT
>JBKHHU010000303.1:0-3062 GCA_046539045.1 Phycisphaerae bacterium | reverse complement strand
TTACGGCGAATTGGCCCCTGTCAGGTGCCGCAGGGATGATTGTTTTTTTCGTAGCTTTCCGTAGTTTTCTGCAGTTTTCGGCAGCGCTCGGGCGGCCGGCCGGGGTGAAACCGACGCAACATTGCCTCGCCCAGCCGGCCTACGGGAGCCTGACCGGCTGTTCTGGATTTCTCGTAGACCCGGTTGTAGTAGATGGCGTTTTCGGCTTCGGTTCTAGGTACCCGCGGTGGCATCTCAAGGTTCAGTGCCGCCAGGCCGTGCTCGTAAGACAACCGTGCTGTTCTCCTTCGGCCTGTGTGACCTACTCAGCGAAGCCGGAACTGGTCCCGGTACTCGGTGGGGCTGATTCCGGTGCTCTTCTTGAACACGACGGCCAGGCGCTCGGGGCTGGAGAATCCGGACGACCGGGCGACTTCATAGATTGGGGCATCGGTGTTGGTCAGCAGGTCCTTGGCCTGGTCCAGGTGGACGCGCCGGATTTCAGCCAGGGGCGTCCTGCCCAGAATGCGGCGGAACCGCTGTTCGAGCTTGCGTCGGCTCATGGGCACCGCGCGCAGCACATCTTCCACGGCGATGGACTCCGATGCGTTCTGGCGGATGAACCGCACTGCCGCGGCGACTTCCGGATCGGCCACTGCCAGAACGTCGGTCGACTGTCGCGTCTGGATCTCGCCCGGCGGAAGGAGGACCGGTTTGTCGGGCGGCTGCTTCCCGGAAAGCATTTCATCCAGCAGCCGGGCCGCCTCCCAGCCGATCTGCTCGGTCGGGATCGAGATGCTCGACAGCGGCGGGGTCAGCCCTTCGCAGACCAGTTCGTCATCGTCTGTTCCCAGCAGGGCCATCTCCTCCGGAACATGGGCGTCGCAGAACCGCAGCGCCATGACGACCTGCTCTGCGACCCAGTCGGTGACCGCATAGAGGCCGATGGGCTTGGGCAGCGTGTTCAGCCAGCGGGCCGCTTGGGCGTAGTCGGCCAGCCACGCGTGGTAGTGATCGTTGTTGGGGGCAGGGGCAAGGTGGGGCTCTTTGCCCGCGTGTGCGAGTTTACGCCGAAACCCGGTCAGACGGTCCTTACCGTACGGTTTCTCGGCCGGGCCGATGAAGGCAAAATGATCCAGACCCAACTCAAGGTAATACCGGGCGGCCGCCTCGCCGACGGCGATGTCGTCCACGCCCACGCGCGGGCAGTCCGGTATATTCCTCGTATTGGAGGTATTGACCAGCGGGATCCCCCTCTCCCGGAACATATCCACCATTTGCCGGTCATTCAGATATCCCAGCGCCCCGGCGATCTGCCAGTCATCAGGGAATTGCCGGTCGGTGTAGCCGATCTGAAAGCGATGGAGCACCCAGGAAGAGGATATTTTGGCATATCGGTACGCGCCGCGAAGGATTCCTCGCGCATATCCGATCTCCGGTATATCGAATAGCGCGATGTTCTTCAGCTCGGCCATTGAAAGTACCTCCTGTTAAACCCGAACGGTGAGTATAAGGTGATTGCGAGGGGAAGAAAAGGCGGTGTCGCCATGAAAAAGCGCAAATCGACATTCTTAATGCGCATACTGTCAGGGGCGGCCTTCGGTCTTGGCGCTAGAATTCGTACGTAGCAGACAACAGATTGCTCGATCTGTTGGGCCTTTCTGCTTCAGTTCGTGCTTATGCTCAAATTCCAGGTAACTACTCTTACAGGAGGTCTCACATGCGCAAATTACTGCCAACATTGTTGATTCTTGCCATCGCCGCCGGCGCCCAGGCCGGTGTGATGATGAACTTCACCGACACCTTTACGGACAACGCCGACCAGAACACGCCGGGCAAGATCCACGGCGGGATCGACGGCACTGCCTGGAACACCATTAACACCGATGCCGAAGTGGGCGGCCTTCTGGACGATCAGGGCGAGGCCACCAGCGTGTCCGTGGATCTGGGCAAGGAAACCGGCGAAGCGACCACGACGATCGACTGGGACGCATCCGGGTTCATTCCCAATGATCTGGGGACCGCTTTCAGTACCGACATCTACGACACCAACGCCCGCAGCGCGATCTTCGTGGATGACGGAGGTGAGAGTGGTGTCTCGATTGCGGCGCGCGTGTCGGGTCTCGATGCGGGGACGTACGACTTCTACGTTGTCGGCCGCAATACTAACAACGACGGCGAGAGCAACGGCTACGACGCCTACGACGTCTTCGCCGGTACGGTCTCCGCGGGGTCGGGGGAAACCGACTACAGCGAGTGGAGTGCTGCCAACGCGATGACGAACGGTCCGGCCTACCCGGATGCCAACACCGAGACCTGGGTAGACGGCGAGAACTTTGCCGTGGTGACCTTGGACGTTGCCGACGGCGAGGATGCCGTGATCGTCCTTGAGCCCACCACCGACGGCGAAATGCGTGGTTTCATCAACACGCTGCAGGTCGTGCCCGAACCGACCACCATGGCGCTGCTGGGCCTCGGTGGACTGAGTGTGCTGATCCGCCGTCGTCGCAAGTAGATTTTCAGCAGCATCTGTGTACAAAGAAGGCGGCTGGGGTGGGAACCGAACATCCCGGCCTCCCTTTTTTTCTGGCCACGATTCCGTTTCGCCCGTCCGGTCACGAGTTTTGGGCAAATGGGCAAATCCCACAGGCAAAGCAGGTGGTAAGCCGTCCGTGGCCCTTTCTGCAAACCCGCCCGGCGGCGGTGTCCGAAAGACCCCCGCCGGGACGCACGCTTCGCTGCTTTGGTCTTCTGAAGGCGATGGAACCCACAGCCGCCCAAGAGACCGACTGTGCGGAAAATGCGCAATTCCGAAGAAGTTATGCGCATAATGTTAGAGGCGGAATGTGAATATGTGTTATACTGTTATTGTGTGGGAAGCATTTCGTTTCATATATTGTCAGGGTCCGTATTCGCCGCCCAACAGTTGGGCTGGCGAAAGCCATTTCGGCCCATGATGGGAAGACTGAGAAACCTATAGGAGGAAGTCACATGCGTAAGTTACTCCCAATGCTGTTAATCCTTGCCGTCGCCGCCGGCGCCCAGGCCGGTGTGATGATGAACTTCACCGACACCTTTACGGA
>JBKHHU010000102.1:0-12493 GCA_046539045.1 Phycisphaerae bacterium | reverse complement strand
CGCGGGCCGCCCAGGCGACGTGCGGCGTGATCACGCAATTCCGAGCCGACAGCAGGGGATTGTCCGCCCGCGGTGGCTCCCGCGTCAGCACGTCCAGACCCGCCCCGGCGATCTGCCCCTCGTTCAGCGCCGCTGCCAGCGCGTCCTCGTCCACCAGCCCGCCCCTGCCGGCGTTCAGCAGGTACGCCGTCGGCTTCATCGCAGAGAGCCGCCCGGCGTTGACCACGTGCTCGGTCTCCGGGGTCTGCGGGCAATGGAGGCTCACCACGTCGGACGTGGCGAACAGTTCGTCCAGCCCGACCGGCTCCGCCAGGTCGCTGTCGATCTCCGACCGCGTATGCGTGATCACCCGCATTCCCAGCGCCGCGCCGACCTTCGCCACCGCCCGGCCGATCCGCCCGAACCCGACGATCCCGAGCGTCTTGTCGGCCAGCTCGAGGATCGGCTCATCCCAATAGGCGAAATCGGGCGATTGAGGCCACCGCGTCCGCACCGACGCGTTCAGGTCGGCTACGTGATTGGTCAGGTGCAGCAGCAGGGCGAAGGTCGCTTGGGCGACGGCCATCGTGCTGTAGGCAGGGACGTTGGTCACCGTCACGCCCGCGGCCCGCGCCGCGTCGACGTCGACAACGTTGTACCCGGTGGCCGTCACGCCGATGTACTTCAGCTCCGGCAGGGCGGCAAACTCCGCCGGCCCGAACTTCACCTTGTTGGTGATGATCGCCACCGCCCCGTCGGCCCGGGCAACCACGTCGGCAGGACTCGTCCGCTCGTGAACCACCAGCTCCCCCAACGCCGCCAGCGGCTCCCAACTCAAGTCTCCCGGATTCATCGCCTTTCCGTCCAATACCACGATCTTCATGATGCCATTCCTGTCTGTTGCGTGTCGATCGATCCAAACCATCCCGGCCGGGAACAGCTTACGCGGCAGATAGTGCGCTGTCGAGGGATTCAAACAGGCCGCGGAGAGCACCTCTTGGCATTGGCACCAGGACGCAGGGGCTTGTCCGTCATCATATGCGTTGAAGCTTGACTATTCGTCCGGCCGATATATAATGAGACAAAACTTGTCACAATGTGAAATGTTCATGTAGAATGACAAGTTGTCTCTGGGGTAGGAGAACGTGCATGACTAATCAGGAACAACTCGCCCGGAACCTGTGGCTGTTGCGTACCAGTCGGGGCCTGTCGCAGCAAGAGGTAGCCGACCACGCCGGATTGTCGCGCAATGCCTATCGAAGCATCGAGGCCGGCCGGGCCGAACCCCGCGCCAGGAATCTGCAGGCAATTGCCCAGGCTCTGGATGTCCCGCTGCCCGAACTGCTGGCTGCTCCGCCCAGTCTTGAGGGCGTTCGCTTCCGCTCGCACAAGGCCATCAGCCGTAAACAGCAGGCAAGACGAGATGAGGTGGTTGTTCGCGTTGCGCGGTGGTTGAAAGATTTCAATAGCTTGGAGGAGTTGCTGGATGAGCCCAGGGAGTACCAATTGAGTTCTCTGGTCGGAATGAATCAGGACAGCTCCGGTTCGGGTAGTCCCGTCGACATGGCCAGGCTGACCAGAGAAAGGCTCGGACTCAGCCGCAAAGAACCGATCCGGGATATCTGCGGTCTGCTGGAATCGGCCGGGGTAAAGGTATGGCCGGCGACCTTCGAATACGACCGCTTCTTCGGTCTGTCCGTCGCCGCCGATGACGGCGGGCCCGCTGTGGTGGTGAATGTCCGAGACGACATCACCATCGAACGCCGCATCTTCACTGCTGCGCATGAACTTGGACACCTGCTGCTGCACCCTCATGCGTATGACGTGGATGAGATCCAGGAGGATGATCACCAGGAGCGGCAAGCCGATCAGTTTGCCAGCCATTTCCTCATGCCGGACGAGACTTTTAAGGCAGAGTGGCAAGATACGCGCGGGCTTGCATTTCTCGACCGCGTACTGCATGTCAAGCGGTTGTTCCGCGTCAGCTACGCCACTGTTCTGTTCCGTCTGGTAGAGTTGGGAAGTGTAGGCTCGACCAAAGCCTGGATGGTTTTCAGATCGCACTGGAAGAGGCGCACCGGATCATCACTCCGCAAAAAAGATGAGCCCATGCCGCTTCAAGAAGTCGATTTCCTGGAAGACCGTCTCAGCCGTCTGGTACGCTGCGCTCTCGAGCGAGAGGAGATCAGCCTCAGCAGGGCCGCGGAAATCCTGGGGCTAAACCTGAAGTCCATGCGGGAGGTGGTGGCGTCCTGGGATGTCGCGGCGTGAACGCCCAGCCGCCACTGACAGGTCTGATTGCCGACGCCAACGTCCTGATCGATTACGCAGTATCCGACCGGCGCTTGCTCACGTTGATCAGTCGGCACATCGGGCGTCTGTACGTTCCGTCACCGGTGCTCGATGAAGTGCAGGCATTGGGGGCCGAGGAGGCACAGCGCCACGGTTGCCAGGAGATCGAACCGACCTTCTCGCAATTGACCCAGGCAGCGGCGGGTGGAGGTGCATTGTCTTTTCAGGATTGGCTTTGCCTGATCATCGCACAGGACGAAGGCTGGGCGGTATTGAGCAACGACGGTGCTTTACGCAAAGCCTGCGGGCGGGCATCGATCGACTGCATCTGGGGCCTGGAAGCCATGGCCATTCTCACCGACGACGATCACCTTCGCCCGGCCCGAGCGATAAGGATCGCCGAGAAGATGGCCGCTCAGAACCCGTTCCTCACGCCTGAATTACTGGAGCGGTTCCGACGGCGGGTGGGACTGTGAATCCAGATAAACAATGTGAACCACAAACGGCGAACGCGGGGGGGGGTATTGTCACTGACCGATGAACTACTCATATTCATGAACGAAGGAGCGTGAGTGAGCATAGACACTCAATCCATCAGTGAACGCATATTTGCGGATCCGGCGAAGAGCAAGATCCTCTACGATTTCGGGATCTCATCAGAACCCGACACCGCTGCTCAGATGGTGGAAATGCTTTGCGGTGCTCTGGGCCAACGGCCGGTCGCTCATCCGCTGACGCAGCATCTATCGAACAGGGCTGTATTCCGGGCAGCTGTACGAGCAATAGGGAGTAACAGCAGAAGCTGGGTTGTATGGGACGCCGTGGGCGTTGGGTGCATCAACCCCGGACTTCCGTCCGGGGCTCACGGCGGGTCGTAGGCTATCTCATCTCTGCCGGGGAGTTGGCGTTCTGAGCCCGCGATGGGAGTCGCGCGGGTGATGTTCCTGACGGGAAACCGGTTCCTATCGGCGGACGCGGGGCTATGGTCGCCGTGGGCGTTTGGAGCATCAACAGCCGGACTGCCGTCCGGGGTTCACGGCGGGGGCGCCCTCCGGCACAGCTACAGCGCGGAGCGGGTCCGGGCGGGAATGCGGCACCGGCTGGAGCCGGTCACCTGGCGAACCCGCCCGGACCTTCCGTGCCCGTTCGGCACAGCCGCCGGCGTCTGCGTTTATGCAGCAGGCCAGCGGGACAACACGCAACTCAGCAACGGCTCCGCTTTCTGGCGTAGCGAGCGGCGCCCAGCACGCCCAAACCGACGGCAAGAAGCGTCATCGGTTCCGGCAGATGGGCCGGAGCGAGAACGCGGATCTGGTGAGCAGACGAACCACTGTCGTGGATCTCCGCCATTCCGATGCCGAACCAGTCGCACGTGGTCTCATAGTAGAAGACCGGGCAACAGTCGCCCACCTCCAGCAGCTCTTCCACGTTGGAGCCGTCGGCGGTGAGCGCCTGGAACGAGAACTGCACCTGGCCGGTACCTCTGGCCAATTCAAGGGTGTCCGTCGGGCCGCAGTCGGGGTCTCCCTCGGGGTCCCAGACGCCGCAGTCGACGATGCAGACATTGTCGGACCATTCGATATTCCCGGCCCGGATCGGTCGATCGCCTTCGGAGATGATCTGGTAAGTGAACAGGTGATGTCCCGCCTCGTTGACGTACACGCAGGACACGATATCGCCGGCGACGCCGGAGTCGAAGCTGCTGACCTTCACCGCGTCGACCTGCGACTCGGGGTACTTGGCCAGGGTCCAGCCGGCGTCGGCGAGATTCTGCTCCGAACCGGTGTACACACTGAACAGCTTGGGGCACAGCAGATTCAGCGAGGAATCCGGATGGACCCGGGTGCCCGTGCCTTCAAGGGCGGCCGAGCCGGCCAGTCCGAATGCCTGCTGAGCCGGGGCCGTGAGCATACAGACGGCCAGACCGGCGAGCAGGGTGCAAAAAATTCGTTTCTTCATCTTTCGTCCCTTTCTGCGTCCGCTGAGCGAGCGGCGCATCTTAACATACTGAACTGATTCAGAGGGTCCCTGGACCCCCGAGCCTCCCTTTTGGGAACACCGTGCTGCGCAGGTATTGCACAGCCGCCCGAAGACGGGGGCGGTGGTGTTTCTGGTGTGTGCGGACTAGTGCATCGGCATCACCTCCTGTAGTGTGCCTGCCGGTGATCTGCGGCAGGTTATTCTGGCCGGGTGCGAATTGCTCGCAACCCGACGACGCGGATGAAGCTTGAGCATGCATTTGCAGCAGACGCGGCCGGCTGCGTAGGGGCGCAAGGCTCGCCGGGGATCGCAACTTGCCGGTCCGAACTCCGTTTGGGTGGTGATACTTCCCCATTCCCTCGCTGGGTATATTTCGTCATGGCCGCCGGCGGGGACAATCGGGTAGGGGTCCGCGCATAAGAGAAAGTTCCACACTAATCGGAGCGCGGGAGATGCCGTACCTGCATGAAGGGGTGACGCGGTTGGCGACCGGCGGCATCGAGACCTACCGCGTTCGCACGCACGAGAAGGCCACTTGCCAGGCCTGAACCCGAAAGGACCGAACCGAGCGCCAAGCAGACCGCAAGCGAGCTGTACACCCAGTGCCGCGAAGACATCGCCCTTGGATAGGCCGCACTCGTGCCAACCTCCGTCCTTTGGCTTGCACTTCGCGACAAAACCGGTAGCATGAGGCAACCGCCGGCCAGTTGTCTCACGCTTACGTTAGCAGGAGGAAAGGAAGCATAATGCTCAATCAAAATCTACCTCACATTGCCGGCAAGTTTGTCGATAGGTCGCGCCATTTCACCTGCACCATTTTGCTTTTCGCTGTCGTTGCTGTGTCGGCCCCGGTGGCTGTCGGAGACGACGTTGCCGGCCTCGGAGCCGTTGGCGGCGAGTATACGATCAACTATGTGCTGGAGGAGGCGGGGCAGGTCTCGGCAGCGGTTTACAACCAGCATGGTCTGCTCGTTCGCACGCTTTTGCGGGCTGAGCCGCAGAAAGCGGGAAGGCACGTGCTGCATTGGGATGGCCTCAATCGCTTGGGCGAGCCGCAGCAGGCGGGAGAATATATCGTCAGGATCCTCTGCAAACCGCAGTTCAAGCGCGAATTCGTGATGCAGGTCGGGGTGAGTCCTGAGTCGAAGCCTTATCACCGCTGGATCGGCGATTTCGCCGGCGGCACGAGCGTGGCCGTCGACGATTCGGGGATGTACATCTCGAGCCGCAATGCCGAAGGCAATTTCATGCTGATGAAGCAGTCGATGGACGGCGAGAAGCGGTTTTGGGCACGGGACAGCGTGGATCCGTGGCGGGGCGGCCTGTCTCTGGCTGCGGACGGCAAGAGGGTTTACGTGCTCCAGCAAAACGGCTTCATTACTCTCTTCGACGCGAAAACCGGTGAGGCAGCAGGTCGATGGGACGTGCTGCCCAAAGACGAGGTGAACCCCGAGTGGAGCAGCCGGGATCGCCGCGGGCTGAAGTATACCGACCACGCGCCGCTGGCCTCGATGGACCTGGCCGTGCGCGGCTCAACCCGCGTTGTCAGCTATTTTCGAAAGAATCGCGTGCGATGGCTCAAAGACGACGGAACAACCGCCGCGGAGGTCACCGTTTCTTCGCCACGGGCCGTTGGCGTGGCTTCCGACGGAACCGTTCGCGTCATTTCCGGGCAAAAAGTGCTGGCGGTCTCCCCGCAAGGGAAGAAGAAAACAATCGTCACCGGCCTGACCAACCCTTGGCGGCTGGCGATTGATCCGAAGAGCGGCGATCTGTTCGTCGCCGAAGGGCCAGACGATTGGCGGGTGAAACGCTATTCACAGACAGGCAAGTTCCTGCGATCATACGGTCGTGAGGGCGGCCGACGCGAAGGCCCGTATGACGCCTCCGATTTCTACAAGTACGCGGATATCACCGCTGACGGCTCCGGCGGCTTCTTCATCGCCGAGCCGGAACACGCCCCGCGCCGCGTGGCCCGTTTCGCGGTCGACGGGACGGTGCTGGACGAATGGTACGGCGGCCTAACGTTCTTCTCACCTCGTTGGATCGATCCCGAAGATCCGACGCAGGTCTGGTATAAACCGGGGAACTCGCATAGGATAGTGCTGGCTGAAGTCGACTACGAGGCCGGCACGTGGCGGGTGAAGGAAACGCATCGCCTCGGGGGCGACGCCGGCGGTCTGGCCCGAGGCCCGAACAACCGCGATAATTTTCACGTCCGCTATCACGACGGCGAGCGCTACCTCGTCGGCGAAAGCTTCCCGCCGATGGTCTTTCACCACAAGAACGGCCGGCTCGAGCCGGTGGTCGTCGGTAATCGTAAGGGACATTTCCCGCAGGCCAAGACTATCGCGAAGTTGATGGAAGCTGAGGACGTCAAAAAGTGGATTCTCGAGAACCTCGGCAGCAAGACCCGCGACAAGAACACCTACCTCTGGACGGACCGCAACGGCGACCACATGCCCCAAGCGGAAGAAATCGTCCTCGGCAAGCTTGGCAACGTCTATCACGGTCCGGGTATGGGGCCGTATATCGCGGATGATTTCTCCGTGATTTTCGGCAGCGGCGACTTCAACCCGGATTACGATCCAGATGGCGAGGCGCCGCGCTTTTATACGAGCATCGCCCGGCTGGCGCCCACGGGCTGGATCGACGGCGTACCGCAGTATGAATTGCCGAAGACGGCGGCGGCGATGGACGTGGCACCGCTGGACGACAATCCCAAGACCGACCGATACGGTGGCCGGGCCAAGGTACGCCACACCTTCGCAGATGCCGACGGCGCCCTCTATGCCTTCTACAACTGGGGCGAGAACGGCCTCAGCAGTTTTCCCAACAATCAGGGCGGACGCTACGCGCGGTTATCCAAATGGTCTGCCGATGGTACGCTGCGATGGTCGGTGGGTCGCAAGGCCGATGGCTCCCCCTGTGCGGTCCGCCGCGCCTGGAGTCCTACCTATCCCGGCGATATCCACGACACCACCGAGATCGCCGGCGAAGTGCGCGGCACGATTGTCGTGTGCGATCGCGTTGTCAATCCCGGCATGGCGTGGACTACAGACGGCCTGTATGCCGGTTCGTTCTTCCCGGGCCGAGTGGACGACGGCCTGCCGGGTTGGGTCTACGCTTGGCAGTGGGACGAGAACATGGTGCACGGCATCGTCAACCACGACTGCCTCGAGGGCGGAACCGTCACCGAGCACAACGGCAAGGTCTACTACCTCTCGCCCGGCTGCAACAGCATCGTGGTGTATCGCGTGCATGGGTATGATGTGGACAAATGGCAGCGACTTAAACAGAACGTCCGCATAGCCCGGGCGCCCGAGCAGACCGAAGCCACCGGCGCCGGCCTGCGGGCGGAGTTCTACAGTGGCACCGAAATCAAGGGAGCGCCCGACGCCACGCTGGACGCGGCCTGTCCGTCGGACCTCAAAGTGCCGGATGGCGTGGACGTCAGCAACGGCGTAGCCGTGCGGCTGACCGGCGAGATCGAAGCGATGTTGTCCGAGACCTACAGGATCGCCGTCGGCGGCGGTGGCGTTCGCTTGTGGCTTGACGGCGAGCCGGTGCTGGATCGCTGGAACGAAAACATCCGCTACACGCAGAGCGGCAAGTCCGAGCCGGTTGCTCTCACGACCGGTCAGCGGATGCCGATCCAGATCGATTTCTTCACCACCGACGCCAAACGCCTGAAGGATAAAAAGCTTTCCGTCTCGCTGCGGTGGGATTCGCTGAATACCGACCCCGACAATATTCCACAGGGGTTTTTGTATCCGACGCGTGTGGAGGCCGTGGAGGGCATCACGCCGCGCCCGGCGACCGACCGCATCATGGTGCAGGACCACGACCACGCGATCAGTTCGGAGAAGGTCTATTACGACAACTTCCACTACCGACACCATACCGTCAACTTCGGCAACGGCGAGTATCTCGGTTTTCGCAAGGTCGATTTCGGCAAAGGCGTATCGACCGTTCGCCTGAAGCTTCGCGGTGGCCAGCGCCCCGATGCGAAGATCGAACTGCGTCTCGACGCGCCCGACGGGCGCCTGATCGGTACGGTCGACATGCCCGACCGCAAAATCAAATACGGCACATCATACACGACCGAGGCGAACATCACGAAGACCCGCGGCGTGCGCGATCTGTATCTTGTTTCAAGAGCGAAAACTCGCGCCACGGCGCCGGCTTCCGCTGGTTTGTGTTTAAATGACTCGTTAGCGTTCTTACTAAAAGTGGCCGACGCGGTTCCCGTCTCGGCCGCCCGGCACGTCGAGGACGCCAACGCTGCCAACCGTACGCTGATGTTCTGAGTCTGAAGAAGCTTCGGAAGAATCTGCTCGTGCTGCGTAGCAAGCTCCTACGCAGAGTAGTACCGGTGCGGTGGGATGAGCAGAGGGATACGTGGCTCTGTTGATTCCAGGCCGGCCGGGGTCATAGGCTTGGGGGGGGGTAACAGATTGTCCCCCGCTTCTTTGGGCGTTGCTGTGTGAGCATCCGTGCATTGCGAGTGCGTTTGACTGTGCAGGTTTCTGCAACGCACCACCCACCAGATGGGTAGTCGTAGCGACAATCGAGCCGGCTTCGGTCAGTTGCGCGATGCCGAATCGTCGGGTGGATGGCAAGCCACTGTTCTTGGCGTGGGTCTTTGCGTGGCAACAGCGCTGGTCGTGGTGGGGCCATCATCGGATTGGCGCCTCTCAGCGGGCGAATCTGGTGAACCTGGGGATGCCCGTATCGGCGGGGCGACCAGAATGCACGGCGTCGCCGCAGATGTGCCGGCGGCTGGGGGCCTGGAAAAAGCGGAATGTTCCCATCCTCACTCGATGCGTGTCGCTTCGATGACGAACAACTGCCGAGTCTTGAAGTCGAGAATGTCATCGTCGATCGCGACGCCCTGGTGTTGGGGGACGTTGGACCAGTCGGTCAGCGTCAACCGGTAACGCTGTCCCTTGCGGTAGTCGGCGGCGGGCTGCTTCTTCTGGTCCCGGATCGCAAAGTTGATCGCGAGGATGCGGCGATTATCCAGTTTGCCCTCTACCACCTTATCCACGTGATAGCGATGCGTCACCAACAGATTTTTATACGGCAGCAGTTCCTTCAGCGGGCGGGGCTTGCTGACCTGCTCAAGCGTCCCTTCGACAATCAAGGTCTGCTGCTTGCTGGGATCGACAGTCGCGGTCTTCGGCTTGCTGATCGCCAGGGCCTCGCGGTCGTCCAAGCGGTAGTCGATCAGCTTCGCCTTTCGCATGCCGTCGGCCGCTTGTTTGGCCCATAGCTTATATCCCTTGTGGTTGTAGTGGTGCGTATCGCCGAAATGTTTGTTGGCCGGCACGATGATGAGGTTGTCACGATGCTGAGGCAGGCGATCGATCGCGGCGTGGACGGCCTGCCAAGTGTCGTCACCGCTCTTGCGGCGCGAGTCGGCGCCTTCTTCGATCTGCGAGACGACAAACGGCAGGTTCGGATCGTCGAATTCGCGGCGGAAACCGTCGATCATGGTCGCGAAATCCTCGGCGAAAGTGAGCGGGCTGCCGCGGTGCTGTCCGCCTTCGACCCAGCCGATCATCGTGACCACGGCGGCGACGCGATGGCCGGCCGCGGCCTGCTGGCCCTCGCGAACCATCCGCTTAAACGCGCGGCGGCCGGGTAGGAAGTCATCCTTCAACGTCCCGGCGCTGGCTTGGACCCTTACCGCACCGAAGCGCACATCCGGATGCGCCTCGGCCAGACGTTTGAGCAGCGGGCCCATCGCGCTGTTGTCCTCATCGAATCGGTGCCACCGCTGCATCCCCTCCGGATCGAAGACCCACGTGCGGGGATGGAAGCTGTCAATCTCCTTCTTGCTGCGGCCGCCCATGTTCGAATGGCCGAGCATCAGCAGCACGAGCATCGGCTGGGCGTCGGTCATCTTCTTCCACGGCCGGGTCCAGACATGCTCGCCGCCGAGGATCTGCTTCTCTACACCCGGGCCTTGCCAGGCCAGTTGCAGATATCCCTCGCCCGGAGCCCGGTTGTGATCGATGCGGATCGGATGCAGACCCTTGGTGAGTTCCACCTTCGCCTCGCCGCCGCGGCGGCGGGGTTGTTCGACGATGAGGCGGCCGCCGACTTCGATCCACAGACCATCATCCGATTGCCATTCAAAGGTGTATTCACCGTCCTGCGGGACGTGCAGCGTCCCGGTCCAGCGCACCGCGATGTCTTCCGTGCGACCCGACGGGATCGGATAGTCGCCGAAGATCGACGCATGTGTATCGCGCTGTTCGTGAACGAGCTTGTCGAACTGCCGGCCTTCGTAATACCGGCCGCGGAGGCCGGGCACACGATGCTTGACCGGCTTGCCGTCGAGGTTGAAGGCCTCAGCGTCGACCAGCCGCATGTCCGTCCAGGGCTTTGTCGTAAATGTGGCCTCGCTGAACAGCTGGCGCTTGAATCGATCGGACTCCCAGAACACTTGCAGCTTGATCTCGCCGCCGCCGGAGTTGCGATACTCGACGCGGACGGGATGTTCGCCCTTGGTGAGCGTGACTTCGGTCGATTTCAGATCGCGGTGGGTCTCGGTCTGATCGATGATCAACTGCTCGCCGATCCAGAGCTTGACCTCATCATCGACTTGCCAATGGAAGCGGTACGCACCGTCAGCCGGGGCATGAAGCGTGCCGGTCCAGCGGGCGGACTGGGCCCCGGGTCGTCCGTCGTGGAACGCGAGGTCGTCGGCGTCGTCCAGCCAGGGGCCGGGGTGCAGCCGGCTGTCGATCGGCTTCTTCAGGTCGGCGGTCCGGAAAAATTCGGCGCGCAGCCCGCTCGCTACGCCGGTCGGTTTACCATGCGGACCGGCCTGGGCGGCGGCGGCAACGCAGCAGATGATCAGGGTCGTTCGGAGTCGCATCGATTTAAGGACGAACCGTAACATGCTGACGGCTCAACGAACCGCCGCATGCGGCGGGCCATCGGGCACGGTGGCGGACGTCGCCTGGAATTACTTCGTCCCTTCGCTTCGCCGTGCCTGTCGCATTCACTGATAGAAAATCTGATTCCAAGGCGCCGGCGTCAGGGGTTTGGGGGTAAGGGGCTAAGGGAGAGTTTACGGGAGAGGGGAGCACGTCGAACCTCCGCCGCCTCCGAAATCGGTCGTGTATCGACCCTTCTCACCATCGGAACCCACCGTAGGAGACCACTGGAACCGGTCTTTGTGCCCGGAGACCGTCCCCGAGCCATCTGAAAACAGCATAACACCCGGTTCCGCCTCGGTCAAGATGACTCCGGCCAAGCTGACGCGAGCGCGAGGCAGTGCCAATCAGTGTCAGAGTCGCTTGCAGTGCCGATCATGTGAGCGCTTCTGGCACCCTTCTTCGCACAAGGCTACGCAGGGCACGACTGGAGGGCTGTGGCGGGACCGCCGAAAGACTCGAATGTTCGTACTTCGTTTGGTATCGCCTTGGCAAGCTGCGTGGTCTGGCGAAGCGAAAACGGCGTCTCAATCGGCAAACAGAGACGAATGGCACCGGTGCCAACCGCCCGTTGCGGTGCCAAAGGGTCACCCCCGTGTCTTGGCACTGCAAGCATGGAAAACCGCCCGAAAATCTGCCCGGTGAAACCGCTTGCAGTGCCATCTTGTCACCCGATTGTCATCGGCTCCACGCCAACTGGCACTGGCCCGCCGTCGCCAGCGAAGCTGAATGTCCCACCGACGCCGTCGCCTGTAAAGCCCGATGGTTCACCCATGCCGTCATCGGTGAAGCCAAATGGTCTACCAACGCCGTCACCGTGTGACATGTCACCGGCGACACGATGGCCCCCGTCCAAAGCTGGCGATTTGGCTGGACAAGCCGGCCTATTCTTGTTAGAAGAATAGGGCTTCGTTTTCTAACGAAGACTCGTCAGGAGCTAACCGTGGACGCGAAAAATCGCATTCTGGAACACGTCAAATGCGAAGGGCTGGAAAGGGCCTTCACCGCCAAGGATCTTGCCGCCGTTGCTCCTCGCGGAACGATTGATGTCGCGCTGTCCCGCCTGACCAGGGAGGGAACCATCAGGCGCATCGGACGCGGCCTGTACGACTTCCCGCGACACAGCGAAATGCTGGGAGAGGCGGTCGCGCCAGATATCGATCAGGCAGCCCAAGCCATCGCAAGAAAACACCGGTGGACCATCACTCCCAATGGAGCGGCCGCTGCGAATAGGTTGGGCCTCTCTCAGCAGGTGCCTGCGAAGGTTGTTTACCTTTCTGACGGACCTACTC
>JBKHHU010000101.1:0-12620 GCA_046539045.1 Phycisphaerae bacterium | reverse complement strand
CGCCTCCCGTCACCGGCCTTCCTTTCCGCGACGGAGCTGGTCGAGGCGGCGCTGGATTTCGGCATCGAGCATGAGTTTGTCGACCTTCCGCTGCTCGGGGGTTTTGGCTGCCCGGCGGGAGACGTCCTGTCGGACCTCAACGGCAGACTCATCGGCGATGACTTTCTCTTCCATTTCCTGCACGATCGAAAGCAGGTCGGTGTTGTCGGGGCTGACCACGCGGATTTCCCGCGCCTGGCCCTGGCGGGCTTTCTCCGCGCGGGTCTTGAAGATCCGCTCGAGGATCTCTTTCTTGCGTTCCTTCAGCTGCTCCAGATCGGACTGCAACTGCTCGCGGGCCTCGCGGGCCTGGTCGGCGGCGCGTTTGGCGCTGTCCAGCAGCGTCAGCGCATGTTTCCGATCCTCCTCGGCCGTCACCTGCTCTGCCAGGGCATCGCGGGCGGCAGATTCGTTCCCCGTCGCCAAGAAGTCCTTTGCGGTGCGCTCGAGGCGGGTCGACCGCCCTGCGGCTTGGTCGAATTTGCGTTGCGCGGAGCGGACGGAGGTCAGGGCCTTGGCTTCGGCGTTGGTGGCGTCGCGCAGCTTCTGCTGCATCTCGCGGATGAGTTGCGGGAAGACGATCTCGGGCTTCTCCACGGTTTCGAGGAAGGCCTCGAGCTTGGCCATCGTGATTCGCTTGATCCGGTCGATCAATCCCATCGTCTGGACCTCTACTACGACTTCTTCCGGTTTTTCTTCGGGCGCGGCGGGGGCGACTGTTCCGGCTCGTCTTCACCGAACCCTTCATCGACCTGGATGTCGGCTTTCTTGCTCTTGAGCACGTCGGCCAGGTGCGAATAGCCCCGAACCATGGTCTCGAACCGCTCGATGAGGTCGTCGACGTAATCGGTCTTGCCCTCGCGGTCTTTGGTCACCGGCGTCAGCCAGGTCTGCATGGTCTTGAACTGTTCTTCGAGGACGGTGGTGATGGTCTGCGGGATCTTCTCGACGGCAACACCGCTTTCGCGGACCTCGTCCATCTTGCCCGACAGTTGGGTGATGAGCGTGTCGATCTTCCCCACGACGTCGTCCGGCAGGCGGCTGGTCACTTCCCCGCGAACCTTGACCGACTGGAGGATTTTCTCGAGCATTTCGGCCTGCTGGACCACGGCCTGCTGGTCGCGGGCGGCGACGGCCTGTGCCATGCGGTCGGCCACGGTCTCGGCGATGGTCTTGATCGCCTGCTCCTGCGGGGCGCCGCTCTGCTGCTGGTTGAGCTTCTCGGCCAGCGTCTCTGCCAACACCTTGAACGATTCGGCATCCGCCCCTTGCGGCTGGGTTGGTTGCCGGCGATCCTGCTGGGAGGCCAGCACCTGCCCGAGCTTCTCGCCGAGCGATTCCATCAGCAGTTTCATCTGCTCGGACTGCCCATTCCCGGACTCTGCCGTGCCGCCGGTACCTGCGGCCATCTTGTCCGCACCGTCGGAAACAGCCGACCGGATCGAATCCAGCCCGTCGGTAACGGTGCCCATCTGGGCGATGACCATCCCGAGCTTGTCGGAGCTGTCCACGCCCATCATGGACTGGGCCCGCTGGAACTTCCGCTTGATGTCCTCGTAGCGTTCTTCCTCTTGCTCGCTCATGCGTCCGATGAGTTGCTTGAACTTCAGCAGGTTGGCTTCTGCTCCGCTGGTGAGCGTCTGGGAGTCGTTCTCGTAGGCGGCGAGGATGGTGGTCCACAGTTCCTGCTCGTTCATAACCGGCAGGACCTTCTCGGCGATGCGGTTCATGTTGCGGTACGAGCCTTGCAGTTGGAACGCCGGCTCGGTGCGGTACTGGTCTTCCATACCCGCAGAGCGGATGTATTCCATGTTGACCTTGAGCACGACGTCCCGGACGATCAGCAGCTTCTTCATCACCGAGACGTATTCGTCGATTTCCTCTGCCGAGTACTGGTGCTCGAACTCCACGCCGTCGCGGGTGCCGGTTTCGGCGATGTTGATGATCCCGTAGACGTCCTTCTGGCTGCGTGTGGCCAGGCGGTTGAGCACCGGGTTGCTGGTCAGGCAGTTCTCGATATAGCTGAGGATGAACACCTCTTCGTTGTCGCCGAGGATGTCGCCGAGGTTGTACGTGTCGGCACGGTTGGCGAGCATATCGGGGATCTGGAATCGCTCGCCGGACTCGGTAAACGGGTTGCCTGCCATGACGACGGCGACCTTCTTACCGCGGAGGTCGTAGGTGCGGGTTCTGCCTTTGTAGACGCCCTCGATCTTTCGCGTAGCGTCGCAGAGGCTGATGAACTTCTGCAGGAACTCCGGGTTGCAATGCTGGATGTCGTCGACGTACAGCATGATGTTGTCGCCCATTTCCAGCGAGAGGTTGAGCTTCTGGAGTTCCTCGCGGGCGCTGGCGTTGGGGGCCTCTGCCGGGTCCAGCGAGAGCACGCGGTGGCCGATGGCCGGGCCGTTGACCTTCACGAACGTCAGCCCGAGACGGTTGGCGATGTACTCCATCAGCGTGGTCTTGCCGTATCCGGGCGGGCTGATCAGCAGCAGCATGCCCATACGGTCGGTGCGGGAGCCTTCGCCGACGACGCCCATCTGCTTGGCCAGGTTGTCGCCGGTCAGCGGGAGGTAGACCTTGTCGATGAGCTTGTTGCGGACGAACGAGCTGAGCACACGCGGCTGGAATTCGCTCAACTTCAGTTCCTCGGCGAATTCCTCGGTCAGCTGCTTCTTGACCTGTACGAACTGGTTGTACAGCGGGACCACGCGACTGGCATGGCGGCGGAGCTTGGTCATGAAGCGGCAGTAGTTCAGGTGGTACGTGCCGTCGTCGATAACCTCGTGCGAGCCGACCAGCCCGTCCAGCTCATCCTCGACCGACGCGTTGATGACCTGCCGCTCGGCGTCGGTTCCGATGAACAGGCGGTAGGCGATCTCGTCGACGTATTCGCGACGGGATGCGTCCAGTTCGGCTTCGGCGTAGGCGAAGACCCAGTCGCGAATCAGCACGAACCGCGCCAGCGGCTGGGCCTCGAGCTTGGCCACGGCGTCGTCGAATTCGCTCCGGAAGCGGTTGTCTTTGATGAAGGTGAGGAACTCCCGGGTCAGGTCCTCGGCGATCTGCGAGAGGACGAAGGCTTCACCGCGTGCGAGTTCGGCGAAGAGGTAGTCCGCAGCTTCGTCGACGCGTTCTTCCGGCGCGTCGGGCGTCGCCTGGGCGAAGGCGGCGATCAGTTCCCGCAGCTCGGCCAGGTAGTCCTGCTGGGAGTCGCGATTTTTGAACAGCCGGGACACGTGCCCGAACCCGCCGATCTTCCCAGCCAGCAGCTGCTTGCGATCCTCATCCGGGCAGGTATCCCACGCCAGGCACGCCAGGGCCCGGGCCTGCGTGGAGTAGCGGAGCAGGTCGATCTGCTCTTCGCGCTCGAGCAGCCCCTGCAGGAGGATGGCTGCGTCGACATCGTGGACACCCTTGACGTAGTTCTCGGCGTATCGCGGGCCCATGAACTGCTGGACGACCTTGACGGCCTGCTCGTGCTCGAGGGCCTTGAACTCATCGACGCTCGTCGGCTCGCCGGTCCGCAGGCACTTGAGCAGCTCGAAGGCGAGATACTCGGCCCGGTAGACCTCCTTGGACTCGCTGGGCGATTCCAGGTGCCAGACCGGTTTGGTTTCGTTGAAGCGGTCGTCGGTGATTTTCTCGAAGAAGCCCGTCCCGGCAAGGTGGAAGTACATCGCCCCGTCGCGGTAAACCACGGTAAGTTCCAGCGGCTGGCGGTTGACGCTGAAGCGGTGGTTGCCGAGCTTGATGACGTTGTCGCCGTCTTCGTAGAGGGCCTGGCGGTCCTTGAGCTGGCGGACGGCGTCTTCCTGGATGGTCTTGAGCTGGCTGGTGACATCGTCGGCCTTGACGCTGTCGCCCAGGTCGCGCAGCTGGTTGACGATTTCGCGGACGCGGTCGACCATGAGATCGCTGGCGAAGAAACCGTTGATCCCGGTGATCTCATCGAAGCTGCCCGCGCGGTTGCGGATGCCCCGCAGCATGCGGTCGGCGGCAGACTGCAGCGCCGAGGCGCGGCGGGCGCGGGCTTCGGTCAGCTGGACCTTCTTGGACTCGAAGGCCGAGTACATCTCCTCCCGCTTGGCGGTAAGCTGCTCGATGAACTCATCGAACTCGGCGAACTTGCTCTCGAGCCCTTCCAGCGAGACCATGATCTTGGTGAGGTACTCGTCGCACTTTTCGGGCGTGTCGCAGACGTCGAGATAGTTGATCACCGACTGGTCGATGAGCTTGATCTGCGAGTTGAATTCCGCGACGGCTTCGCTGCCGAGCAGGTCCTGCCGCTTGTTCTTCAGGGCGCTTTTGACCTGGTTGAGCTGGGAGTAGATCGACGAGATCCGGTCGATGATCTCGGTGGTCTGGGTCGCGTCTTCGATCTTGAGGTTGCTGACGACGTCGATGAGCATGTCCAGCTCATCACCGGCTGAGGCGACGTCCTCGGCCAGCTTCTCCGCCTCGGCCGCCTTTGTCAGGTCGGGGATCCGCTGCTTCTGCTCGGCGATGCGTTTTTCATAGGGCGCCAGCGACTCGGGCTTCAGCAGAAACTCCACGCACTGCTGGGAGAGCTTCTCGGTGTTCTCAGCCACCTGCTTCTCGAGCTGCTCGACCAGTTCGACATCGGCGTATCGCAGGTCCTTGCAACTGATGACCTCCCCGCGCAGCGTCCGCAGGTCGGTCAGCGACCGGACGTACTCATTGATGTTGGCGAAGGTGGCGTTCTTGACGCGGTTGACCGCTTCTTCCACCCCGGCGGCCACTTCGCGGATCTGCTTTGTCGTCGCCCGGCGGACGCGGACGACCTTTTCGAATTCCTCGACCGCGGAGTTGGCGGCATTGCGGATCTCTTCCAGCGGCTCGCGGAGGTTGCAGGCTTCTTCGTTACCGATCCAGAAGTAGCTGTCCAGCACGTCGGTCGACTTGCGGACGATGTCCAGGTACAGGTTGCCGTAGGTGTCTTCCTTCCGCAGGAGGTTGAGCACCTCGGTGCACTCAGCCATGCAGCGGACGATGTCCTTGTTGCCGATCTGGTAAAGCTTCGACTCGCTCTGAACCGGGTTGGTGTAGTCCGGGCCCACGTACGGGGTCTGCCAGATCTGGATGACGTGGTGCTTCTGCGGCTGATCGTCTGCACGGAAGTAGATCAACTCGCCGTTTTCGAAGATGGAGTACCCGTGACAGATGATCGGCGTGTCGACCTGTTGGTCGATCAGGTTGTAGCTCAGCAGCACGTACGTGCCGGAATCGCGATTGTAGAAGATGTACAGGTAGTCCTCGCCGTTGGGCGAAGCGACCCGCTTCTCGAATACCAGGTCCTCCAGGTCGCTCTCGAAGAGCTTCATTTCGCCACTCTGGAGGTAATAGCCCTTGGGGAAGATCAGGCCGTGATCGTCCGGCAGGAGCACGCAGGCGTCCTCGATCGCATCGATGCGGACGGCCTTTCGCACCTTCTCGCTGTAGACGATGTAGCGGTTTTCTTCCTCCTGGTACGGCCGGACGCGCAGGAGGATGAGATTGCCGACGATTGCGTAGTAGATCTCGGCGTCGTCGAGGGTCTGGTCGGGGTTGTCGACCGGTTCGGAGAAGATTCCCTCGCCGGTCTCGGTGTTGTCCTCGATCTTGATCGTCAGGTCCCCGCCGACGGTCTCGACGAAGAGGCGGTCCTCGATGGACACGTGCGGGTGCAGGCCGGACCGCTGCATGTCGCGGGTGGCGCGTTTCCACTGGAACTCGTGCTGCGGCGGGAAGCGGTACTCGTGGTCCGAGCGGTTGTCGACGTAGGTCAGCGTGCTGTCGGGGTTGATCTGCCACTTGAAGGTCTTGATGTCGCCGACGCTCTCGCCGACGCGGAAGACCATGAACAGGTGCGGGCCGATGACCGCGAACTTCGCGAACCGCGTGCCCTTGTAATACTTGTAGAGGTTCTGGAAGTCCGTGCGGAACTTCTCATCCTCGAGCATCTCCAGGCCGACCTCGGTAAAATTGTGGTCCGCGAATTCGTAGATTGCGAACACGTCCTCGAGGTTCGTCGTGCTCCGCAGGCCAATGAACACGTTGTATCCGAACAGGAAGCGGTTGCCGACCGGCACCATGTCCCGCGGAACGCAGTTGTTCTCGGTCGTGATCCGCTCCGAGCCGGTCAGCGTCGTCTCGATCGAGCCGAACACGTCCTTGCGGGCCTCGTTCAACTGCTCCAGCCGCGAGCGCAACTCCTTACCATGGCTCAACAGCCGGTTGCGGATTACCTCGTACGTCCCGCCGGACAGCTGCACGCCCTGATCGCCCTGCTTCGCGTTGTCTTTATTCTCAGCCATGTCTTGTTGGTTCGTTGAATCGATGAATCGTTGATCGGTTGACGGGTCGATCGGTTAACTGGTTAACTGGTTGATTGGTTAACTGGTTGACTGGTTGGTTCGGTGACTCGTGAATTCGTTGATTCGTTACTTGGTTTACCGTTGGGAAGGCGTTGTCTGATACGGAAAACCTGTTCCGTTTGCCGCATTCCATCCCAACTGCTTAATTCCTGCGCCTGTTCCGCAAGCAGGCCCGTCTTCTCCAGTCAACCGCGTTTTCCGATTAACCGCCTTTTCCAGTCAACCGCCTTTTCCGATTAACCGCCTTTTCCAGTCAACCGCCTTTTCCGATCGACCGCCCTCCGCCGCCTCACAGCCGCACGCCGGGGTCGTTCGCATAGGCGCTGCCGATGGCGACCAGTCGCTGCAGCGTGGTGGCGAACAGGCCGTACAGATGCCTCAATCGCTCGACGTCCCTGACCAGCCCGCGACACTCGAAATACAGTTCGTCCACCCCGGCGGGGAAATCAGTGCCGAACCAGCCTTCATCGTCCTTGACCGTCAGATTAATCTGCGGCTGGGCGTGGATGAAGCGCTTGAGCCGGTCGTCGGCCAGCAGTTGTCGCGCCCGGTCGGGCATGTTGCTCTTGATCACGAACTGGCTGTCGAAAAACACATCGCCGATCTCCACATCCTGGCAGCCGAGCATCTTGCCGAGCCCGCTGAAGATGTGCTCGCGGTAAATCGTGAAGCGGAACTGCTCCGGGTTCACGAACGGGGCGCGCATCCGGGTATAGGTCGTGGACGAGCTGGTGCTCCCGGACCCGCTGGATCGCGTGAAGCTGTCCAGCGTGATCGTCCATTGCCCTGCCCGCGCGGTTACCTGGTCTTTGCCCAGAAACCCACCGTCGATAAACTGGCCGTTCACCGAGGCAGCGAACTGCGACCAGATCTCATCCTTGCTCGGCCCGAATATGTCGCGTAGTAGACCCATGTTGTTCGCTCGCTGGTTGGTTGATCGGTTGGTTCGTGAACTCGTCGGATCGTGAATTCGAGAAATCGTTAACTGGTTGATTGGTTGATCGGTTAACTGGTTAGTTGGTTAATTGGTTGATTGGTTGATCGGTTAACTGGTGTTTGATTCGTTGACTCGTGTACCGTCGGGAACACGTTGTTCGGTACAGAAAGCGTTTCCCGTCCGGGGCGTTTAAGCCCAGGGATCCGGATCCCTGGGCTTACGCTTCTCTCAGTCAACCGGTCAACGGCCTTTTCGAGTCAACCGCCTTTCCCAATTAACCAGTCAACCAATCAACCGCCGTTCCCAGCTCAGCTCTTCTTCTCTTTGTCGAAGATCCCGAGGCTGGAGGCGTTCTTCTCGCCGATGCCCATTTCCTTGACGGCTTTGCCGATCTTGATGAGCGTCCCTTCGGTCGCTTCGTCGTCGGCTTCTGCTGCCAGCTTGGCCACCAGGGCGGAGATGGACAGGTTCTTGACGTCCTCGCTGGAGAGCCCGAACTGGTCGACGAACTTCCGCAACTGCTGGCGGGTGAACTCGGAATTGCCCGAGCCGTCGAAGAACGTGCTCTTGATCTCGCCGAGCACGTCGGAGTTCTGGACCATCCGGTCGACGCTCTTGCCGCGGGTGATGCTGTTGACGATCTGGTCGAAGAACTTGTTGTCGCCACCGACGATGTCGATCTTGGCCTGCTTGAGGGCCTCTCCGAGGACCTTGGCCTGCTCGGCGGCGATGTCCTTCTCGACGTTGATGCCTGCCAGCTCGACCTCTTTGTCCTTGTTGAGGCGGAGCTTGAATTCCTCGTGCTCTTTCCCGACCGCGTCGAAGAGCTTCATCGCCTCGGCCTTCCTGGTAATGCCGTCGGCGTCGGCTTCGTACTTGGCGGCCATGACTTTGGCTTCGGCAGAACCCTTCTGGTCGGTGACGGTCGCTTCGGCGCCGCCCTTCTTGCTGATGACTTCCGCCTCGGCAGAGCCCTTCTCGCTGATGACCTTGGCCTGTGCGGTGCCTTCGAGTTCGATGGCGTGAGCGCGGGCTTCCATCACGCGCACCTCCGCCATCCCGAGAACGGCTTCTTCCTCAGCCTGGGCGTCGGCCATGGTCTTCTTGGCTTCGGCGTTTCGTTCGGCGGCCTTGCGGGCGGCCTCTGCTTCGATGACGGTTTTCTCCGCCAGCCGCTCGGCGGCCTGCTTTTCTGCCTCGGAAGCCTGGACCTGCTTGACGAGGGTCTGCTGTGCTTCCTCTTCGGCGTTGGTGATGGACACGCGTTTCTTACGATCCGCGGTGGCGAATTCGTGGGTGTCCTTGATCTTCTCTTCTTCTTCGACGACGGCCCGCTCGACGATCACGCGTTCGCGGATGACGTTCTGGATCTCGCGTTTCTCGACCTCGACGGCCTTGTCTTTGTCGATCTGGGCCAGTGCGACCACGCGCTCGCGTTCGGTCTGTTCGAGCGCCCGTTCGCGTTCGACGCGTTCGGCTTCGACCTTGTCGGTCCGCTCGCGGTTGCGGGCGGCGACGATGATCTGCCGGTTCTTGTTCTCCTCGGCGACCTGCACTTCCTCGTCGGTGGCGATGCGGGCGCTCTCTGACTTGAGGCGTTCTTCCTCGGCCACCTTGCGGGTCTCTGCCTCCTCGCGGGAGGTGATGGTGGCGACTTCGCGTTTCTGCTTCTGCTCGGCCTCGGCCAGCTGCTTGTTGAGCTCGAGGATCGCCTCCTGGGCCTCCACATTCTGCTGCGTGATGGTTTTTTCCTTGTCACGCTCGATGTAGTTGGCCTTGACCGCTTCCCTGGCCGTCAGGTCGGTGATCTTCTTGATACCCTCGGCGTCGAGGATGTTGTTCGGCTCCATCTGATCGACGGAGGTCTGCTCAAGGTAGTCGATGGCGGCATCGTCGAGGACGAACCCGTTCAGGTCGGTCCCGATCACGCGGAGGATCTCTTCCTTGAAGCGCTCGCGGGAGTTGTACAGCTCGACGAAGTCGAACTGAATACCGACCGTCTTCAACGCTTCGGAGAACTTCGCGTCGTACAGTTGCACCAGTGCCGCAATATCACTGGCACGCTCACAGCCGATCGATTGGGCGACCTTCATCACGTCGTCAATGGTGTTGTTGACGCGCATGAAGAACGCCACCTGAATATCGGCTCGCAGGTGGTCCTTGCAGATCAGGCCCTGGGCGCCGGCACGGTCGATCTCGACGCGCTTGAGGCTGATGTCCATCAGCTCGAAGCGGTGGATGACCGGAATGACGACCATGCCCGAGAAACTTACCTTCGTCCCGCCGACACCGTTACGGATGATCGCCTGTCCCTGCTGCACCTTGTGGTAACACTTGACCACCACAGCCACCACGAACAGCACGAACAGCAAGATGATCGCCAGAGAGATCAGCAGCGTACTCTCCAAGAACGGCAAACCCAACATTTGTGCATCCATTTCTTAGCTCTCCAGATCAATGGGCTCGACGGTGTAGACACCGCTGGCCTTGTCGCGACGTATAACGACCGCTTCATCCCCTTTGTGAAGCACTTCATCCCCGGCCGTTTTCACCAACAGGCGGACCGGGGCACCGCGCTGCGATCGGACATCGGCCTGTCCGAATTTGGCATTCGTAATCTCGCTGCTGACGACCCGGCAGAGTCGCCCGACGACCGGCTTGGCTGCGTTCGGATCTTCTCGCATTCTCTTGAAGACCTCCTTGAACGGCACGGCCACCACCTTCACCAGCAGCAGACTGCCCAGCAGGTTCGGCACCAGCAGCACCATTCCCCACCAGAAGTTCAAACCCGGGTTGAAGTAATGATTGATCAGCATCGACATGGTCCACAGACACACCACGAACAGGCTGATCAGGATCATCACCGGCACGGTGCCGACGTAGAAGAACCCGAGGAAACTCTCGAAGAAGCTCTCTGCCCCTTCAACGCCCAACCCGCTGTCGGCATCGACATCGGCGTCCGCGTCGAAATCGGCATCGACGTCCATGTCCACGTCGACGTCGGTATCGGCATCCAGATCGAAGTTCAGGAAATCCAGGTCCAGCGCGCCCAGGATCACCATCAGCCAATACAGCACCATCAGGCACAACAGCCCCGTGATCAAAAGGTTCGGTGCGGCAAATGCTTCCTGGATAACTTCCATGGTCGTTGGTTGTTGGCTCGTGAATTCGTTGATTCGTTAATTGGGTAACTGGTTAACTGGTTAACTGGTTAACTGGTTGATTGGTTGACTGGTTGATTGGTTAACTGGTTGATTGGTTAACTGGTTGACGGGTCGCGGTTCACTTGCTTCTTCCGGTCAACCGCCTTTTCCGATCAACCGCCTTTCCCGATCTACCGCCTTTTCCAATTAACCGATTAACCGCTTTCCCGATTAACCGATCAACCGCCTTTTCCGATCAACCGCCTTTTCCCGTTGGCGGGTCGGAGACCCGCAAACCTGCCTAGTCCTCGTCTTCTTTCCCGAGACGTTTTTTCATGTCGCGGAGTTCGGCCTCGACCTGCAGTTCGCGGGCCCGTTTCTCCAGGTCGACCTCGTCGCCGAGCGTATCGGTGCGGATTTCCTCCTCGATCTCGACGACCGCTTCGGTCTGCATGACCTGGTCTTCGAACTTCTGAAAATCCGGACCCTCCGCCGCGGCGGTGACCTTGTCCACCTGCCGGCCGAACTGCTGCTGGGCCTGCGCGGCCCGCTGGCGAGCCCTCAGCTCTTCCAACTTCGCCTTGGCTGCCGTCAACTGGTCGCTCAATTCCGCAAGACTCTCGCGGAGTTGGTTATACGTCTGCTCGCCCTGCTCGACGCCCGGCTGGATATTCTTGATCCGCTCGGAAACCTTCACCTTCTCCTGCAGACACCGACGGGCCTGGGCCTCGTCACCGGCATTGATGGCCGCCTCTGCCTGTTCGGTCAGCTCCGCGGACTTGGCCTGCAGGCTCTCCTGCTCCCGTTTCATCTTCTTGAAGGTGCTGCCGTACATCGCTGCCGAGGCCTTGCCCTCGTCAATGGCGCCTTCCAGTTCGCGGATTTTCTCCTCGAGCATCTGCTCGGGATCTTCCACTTTGTCCAGGAAGAAGTTGATATTCGCCTTGGCGATGCGTTGTATTCTTTCGAGAATGCCCATCATAAGCCCTTTCGCCATTTAGCTTTACGTTCACACCGGAGGCGCAGACCCCGCCGGTCCCCCGACGCACTCCTGCGCTTCAGCAGCCCGAGTCGAAGCGTACTACTCGACTACTCGGACTTGTTCTCCACTTCGGCCTTCAGGGCCGCCAGGCGGTTTTCGATCTCCGCCTCCCGGCCGAGATCCTTGAGCTTCCGATCCAGCGACGTCTCGAACCCGTTGCCTGCATGGAGCGTGGCCTGGATTTCCAACTCGGCTTCATCCTCTTCGACCTGCTCTTCCATCCGCGCGACCGCATCAAGGATGCTCTCGGTCCCGCTGGTCCCGCCGGCGACGGTTTCCTGGATGTTCTTGCGGGCCTTGGCCACGCGGGCACGGGAGATGATCTCGTCCTTCTTGGACTTCATCTCCTTCAGCTCGGCCTGGATCTGCTCGCGGGCAGCCCGGGCGTCGGCGAAGGTCTCGTTGGCCCGCTGGAGGGTCTGCTCGTGGCGCTGAAGTGCCTGCTCGGCCTCGATTTGCGCCTTGACGGCCCGGCGGGCGGTGTCTTCATCGCCCTGCTTGAGCGCCAGTGCGGCCCCTTTGCCCATGGACTCGGCCTTGTCGCGAGCCTCTTCCACGTCCCCCTCGGCACGTTTGACTGCCGCTGCGGACTGGGCTTCGGTCTCGGTGGCCAAGGCCAACTGCTGCTGCATCTCTTCGATGAGCTGCGGGAAAACGACTTCCGGATCCTCGACGCGACTCAGAAAAGTTTCGATGCGCCCGAGAGTCACCCGCTTAAGACGTTGCAAAATCCCCATATCCGTACTCCTTTCTGCTAGGCTTCCGCTTCTCGGCGGAATTACCGGCGACGGACACCCACTCGCGGTGCCCTCATCGCCCCGGAACCGGCGAGCCTTCCCTCGCGCGAGCGAATCGTCCGGTCCCCAGAAGTAACATTCCTGTTAGACCACGAACCCGGCGATCCTGCAACGGAAATCCTGATTCGATTCCGGGCGGGGTTGGCTTCTCCCGGCCGCCGGTTGCGGTCTCCTCTATCTGACATACGCACCCGGGCGGTATTCCATCGCGCGAATTCCGGAATTTTGCACAACCCCCGGCCCTGCCGACCGCCCAAGGGCCGAATCCGGTTGACTTTCCCG
>JBKHHU010000100.1:0-12635 GCA_046539045.1 Phycisphaerae bacterium | reverse complement strand
CTGGTCCTGTCGGCCTTGCGGTCAGGGCAGGTTCTCTGAAACGTTCGAAGCGACCGGTCCGGCCAGCCGGCAATACGTGCTGCGAGTCGCCCCACCGGACTCGGTTCTGCAGCTGTTCTACGAGTACCGCATGATGCGCCGGGAGCCGGCAATCCACCGCCGCCTGCTGGCAGAGACGGACGTCCCGGTCCCGGAGATCGTCGCCCACGACTTCTCGCGCGAGCGGATCGATCGGGACTACCTGATCATGCCGATGCTGCCGGGCGTGCCGCTGAACCAGTCCCGACTGACCCGCCGGCAGCGCGGCCGAGCCCTGGAACAGTGGGGACGGCATGTGGCGCAGATCCACTCGCTGACCGATCCCGCCAACCGGTTCGGCTACCTCGGCCGGCACAACTGCATGCAGCCGCAACCGACGTGGGGCGAGGCGTTCGAGATCATGTACCGCAAGGAACTGGACGACATTGTCGCCACCGGCGTGTACGACCAGGCCACGGCCGATTCCGCCATGGACCTGCTGCGGGAAAACCTGAAGGTGTTCGATCATTGCGACACCTCGCGATTGATGCACGGCGACCTGTGGGTGACCAACCTCATGGTGGACGACAGCGGGGAGGTCACCGGTGTGATCGACTTCGACCGCGCCTGCTGGGGAGACATCGAGTGGGATCTGGCGATCGCGGAATACTGCGGTGTCACCCAGCCGCCCTTCTGGGAAGGCTACGGCCGGCGGGTCGAGACGCATTCCGATGACGCTGCCATCCGGCGCCTGTTCTACCTGCTCTACGAGCACCAGAAGTACATCGTCATCAGCATCAGCATCCGCCGGGACGATCCCATCCGCGCCCGGCGGTACGCAGCAGAGAGCCTGGCCGCGATGGAAAACTTCCGCAAGACAGGCCGGCCGGAATTCTAGCTGCCCTCCGCACATCCCGCGGAGTCTGATAAACGCAGGGGAAAGCGGTATATACACGCGCTTTCGACGTTCTCGGAGGGAAACTCGTCCACGGCGGTCAGATATGGCCACGTGCGCAAACGATGGTTGTGATGTGACTTACTGTGCAGCCTCAACTGTGCCTGCCTCAAGACCTTGCAGCGGCGATTCCATTATTTGGATTAAGTCTGGATAGAGGCGCTACAATACTACATCCGAGCCGGGGAGAGCCCCGGAGGATTGATAGGAACACTCGCAAGGAGATGACAAATGTCAAAGCTACGCGTAGTTGACCTGATAGCACTGATTCTGGTAATCGTGGGTGGCCTGAACTGGGGCTTGGTTGGCCTGTTCGATTTCAATCTGGTTGCGGCCATATTCGGCCCGATGACGCTACTGTCGAGGATCGTATACGTGCTGGTCGGAATCGCCGCCATCTACACCGCGATACGTTCGCCCTACATGGCTCACCTCACACATCGTGAGCGCCATCCGGAGACGGCCCATCCCGCTGCGTAACTACCAACTGCAGTAATCTGACATTGTGAAACCGAAGGCCCGGTCGAGAGAGATCTCGGCCGGGCCTCAATACGCGCTGTGCCTTGCAGCGGTGTCAGGTGTTGCGCCTTGTCCGCTCCTGGGCCTGTTGGATCAGGTCAATCAGCGAAGCCACTTTCGGTCTGGGCGGCTGGGCAATTTCCGCCAGCGCCTCCTCGCCGTAGTGTTCGCGGACGAACGCTTCCACCTCGAACGTCTCCCACCAGCAGTCGAGAATCCGCTTGCAGGGCGTATCGGTTCCGGGGCAGCGGCAGTAGGCGAAGCTCAGTTCGTGCCCGAGTCGCGGGCAGCGGCGCTTCTTCGAGTCGTGTTGTTCCAGATCGCTCATCTTTTCTCTCCGGAACCAATTCTAACAACTCTGCCCGGCCCGGCAGGGGAAATTCTGCAAAACGCGGCCGATCATTTCTTGCTCGTTGCCAGTTCTTCTCGTGTCCGGGCTCGAACTGTTGCGTGCCGTCGGCGGTGCGCATTTCAAAGACGCCCTCCCGCTTGTCAAAGCGGATCAGATCAGTCCGATCTTCTTCACCATCGACTCCTTCTGCGCAAAAAGGACGCGGCGAGCTATCGGGCCCGCCGCGTTGATCATCGCACAAATTGTCGCTCAGGCAATGGTGCTTTCTCAGCCCCACTTGCCGGTCTTGCGCTGTTCGGCATTGGGATAAGTCGCCAGCACTTCCTCGGCCCGCTCGAGTTCCTCATCGGGCAGCTCGAGGTCTTCCAGATTGCCTTCGAAGTAGTTCCCGTAGGCCAGCAGGTCCATCAGTCCGTGGCCGGACCAGTTGAAGAGGATGACCTTTTCCTTGCCTTCTTCCTTGGCCTGGTTGGCGGCATCGATGGCTGCGGCGATGGCGTGGGAGGTTTCCGGAGCGGGGATGAACCCCTCGGTCCGGGCCCAGGTGACGGCAGCTTCGTAGCACTTGAGTTGGTGATAGCTCCGGGGCGTCAGCAGGCCTTCGACAACCGCTTGGCTGACCAGCGGGGCCATACCGTGGTAGCGGAGCCCACCGGCGTGGATCGGCGGTGGGACGAAGTCATGCCCGAGCGAGTGCATCGCCATCAGCGGGGTCATGCAGGCGGTGTCGCCGTGATCGTAGGCGAACGGCGCGCGGGTCAGCGTCGGGCAGGCAGCGGGCTCTGCGGGGATGATCTCGATATCCACCCCGTTGATCTTGTCCTGCACGAACGGGAAGGCGAGCCCGGCGAAGTTCGACCCGCCACCGGCACAGCCGATGACGACGTCGGGATCCTTTTCGCCGACCTTGGCCAGTTGCTTTTTGGCTTCCAGGCCGATGATGCTCTGGTGCAGCATCACGTGGTTCAGCACGCTGCCGAGGCTGTAGCGGGTCTTGCCGCTCTCGTCGGTGACGGCCTGCTCGATCGCCTCGGAGATGGCGATGCCCAGCGAGCCGGGGGTGTCGGGGAATTTGGCCAGGATGTCGCGCCCGGCCTGTGTTTCGTTCGACGGGCTCGGCACGCACTTGCCGCCCCAGGTTTCCATCATGAGCCGGCGGAACGGTTTCTGGTCGAAGCTCACGCGGACCATGAACACCTTGCACTCCAGGCCGATCATCGCACACGCATAGGACAGGGCGCTGCCCCACTGGCCCGCACCGGTCTCGGTGGTCAGACGCTCGATTCCGAACTGCTTGTTGTACCACGCCTGCGGGATGGCGGTGTTGGGCTTGTGGCTGCCGGCGGGGGAGTAGCCCTCGTGCTTGTAGTAAATCCTGGCGGGCGTGCCGAGAGCCTTTTCGAGTCGGTGGGCTCGATACATCGGGGCAGGGCGCCACTGGGTCAGCAGCACCAGCACTTCTTCGGGAATGTCGATCCACCGTTCGGTGGAAACTTCCTGCTCGATGATGTTCATCGGGAACACCGGAGCGAGCATCTCGGGGCTCACCGGTTGACCGTCCGGGCCGAGCGGTGGCAGCATCGGCGTGGGCAGGTCCGCGGCGAGGTTGTACCACTGACGTGGCATTTCCGATTCTTCGAGTACGATCTTGTATGCGTCCATTGGCTCTTCCTGTCCTCTTTACCTGATGGGTCCGGCCGGACGTGACCGCCGTCCAGTGTTCGAATGTATCGGCATGGAGAAACGAATTCCTTCAACCGTTCGCCCTGGAGCTTACCCGACTTGCCCGATTCCCGCCACCCTGAGTTTTCGTCCGTCGTGGATGAAACCTGCAACGGAATGAGGCATGCGCTAACCGGCCGCACGGCAACAAATGCCGTCTCGTCGGCGGCATGCGCATATCCTACTTTGGTGTGAAGCGGTGGGCAACCGTTCATATCAGTGACGGCCTTTCAGGGGGCCGGTTCGTCCGAAGCACTGCCGGTATGTGTCATGCTAAAGAACAGTGACAGGTCAAAATTCATTGACACTACTTTGCACGCTACCTACACTCCGGTTTCTTTTGGTTCCGAGACATCGCGCACCTTAGCGCGAATAACACAGAAGCCCGCGGAAACGTCCGCCGGGCGATCAGAGAACGGCAGCGATCAAACGCTGTAGCGGAACACCGGACCCCGTAACGGAGAGTGTCTAATGGCGAAGAAGAAGAGCAAGTTTGTTTATTCCTTCGGTGGCGGTAAAGCCGACGGAAAAACAGAGATGAAGGAACTGCTGGGTGGCAAGGGCGCCAACCTGGCTGAGATGAGCAGTCTCGGCCTGCCCGTCCCCCCCGGTTTCACCATCACCACGGAGGTCTGCGACCTCTACTACCAGAACAACCGGAACTATCCCCAGGGGCTCGACAAGCAGGTCGACGAGGCCCTGAAGAAAATGGAGAAGCTGACCGGCAAGCAGTTCGGTGGCGACAACCCGCTGCTGGTATCGGTTCGTTCCGGTGCTGCGGTCTCCATGCCCGGGATGATGGACACCGTCCTGAACCTCGGTCTGAACGACAAGACCCTCCAGGCGATGATCGACCTGACGGGCAATGAGCGGTTCGCGTGGGACGCCTACCGCCGCTTCATGCAGATGTTTGGCGACGTCGTGCTCGGAATGGAGCACCACGACTTCGAGGAAGCCCTGCAGAAGGTCAAGGACAAGAATGGTGTCGAGCTGGACACCGATCTCGACGTCGACGGCCTGAAGGACGTCGTCTCCGAATACGAGAAGGTCTACAAGAAGGCCAGGAAGTCCTTCCCGCAGGATCCGAAAGAGCAGTTGATGGCCGCCGTCGACGCCGTCTTCGGCAGCTGGAACAACCCCCGCGCGATCAAGTACCGTCAGTTGAACGACATTCGCGGGCTGCTTGGCACGGCCGTCAACGTTCAGACGATGGTCTTCGGCAACATGGGCGAAGATTCCGGTACCGGCGTCGCCTTCACCCGCGACCCCTCGACCGGTCGGAACAAGTTCTACGGCGAGTTCCTGATGAACGCCCAGGGCGAGGACGTCGTTGCCGGTATCCGCACCCCCGAGCCGATCAGCGGTCTGGCCAAGCACGACCGCAAGGCCTACAAGGAGCTCTGCGACATCCGCCTGAAGCTCGAAGATCACTACCGCGACATGCAGGACGTCGAGTTCACCATCGAGAAGGGCGAGCTCTTCATGCTGCAGACCCGTACCGGCAAGCGCACCGCCGCTGCGGCAGTGAAGATTGCCGCCGACATGCTCAAAGAAGGCATGATCAGCGAAGAAGAAGCCGTCCTCCGCGTGGCCCCCAACTCGCTGGACCAGCTGCTTCACCCGATGTTCGACACCGAGGCAGAGAAGAAGGCCGAAACCATCGCCACCGGGCTGCCGGCCAGCCCCGGTGCTGCCACCGGTCAGGTCGTCTTCAGTGCCGATCACGCCGAAGAGATGGCCGAGGAAGGCAAGAGCGTCATCCTCTGCCGTATCGAGACCAGCCCCGAGGACATCGGTGGTATGGACGCGGCCAAGGGCATCCTCACCAGCCGCGGTGGCATGACCAGCCACGCTGCGGTCGTCGCCCGCGGAATGGGCAAGTGCTGCGTCGCCGGTTGCGGTGAACTGACGATCGACTACAAGGGCAAGAAGATGTCCGCCAACGGTACGACCGTCAAGGAAGGCGACTGGATCAGCCTCAACGGCTCTACCGGTACCGTCTACGTCGGCCAGGTCGACACCGTCGAGCCGAAGGTTTCCGGACCGTTCCGGACGCTCATGAAGCTCTCCGACAAGTTCCGCACCCTCGGCGTCCGTACCAATGCCGACACCCCGGCTGACGCCGAGCAGGCTGTCAAGTTCGGTGCCGAAGGTATCGGCCTGACCCGGACCGAGCACATGTTCTTCGAAGGCGACCGCATCGTCTCCATGCGTAAGATGATTCTCGCCGACGACGAAGAAGGCCGTCGGGACGCCCTCAAGGAACTGCTCCCGCTGCAGCAGAAGGATTTCGAAGGCATCTTCCGGGCCCTGAAGGGTCGCCCGGCCACCATCCGCTTCCTGGACCCGCCGCTGCACGAGTTCGTCCCGCATGACGCGAAGGGTCAGAAGGAAATGGCCAAGGCGATGGGCATCAGCGCCAACGAGGTCAAGAACCGCGTCGAAGCGCTGGCTGAGTTCAACCCGATGCTCGGTCACCGTGGCTGCCGCCTGGGCATCTACTATCCGGAAATCACCGCCATGCAGGCCCGTGCAGTCATCGAAGCTGCCTACAAGGTCCGCGGCGCCAAGCCGGAAATCATGATCCCGCTGGTCGGTAACGTCAAGGAATTCGAAAACCAGAAGCAGGTTGTCCTGGACGTCTACGAAGAGATCAAGAAAAAGAAGAAACGCGATCTGAGCTACTTCAAGATCGGTACGATGATCGAGGTGCCCCGCGGCGCCCTGACCGCCGACGAGATCGCAGAAGTGGCCGAGTTCTTCTCCTTCGGTACCAACGACCTGACCCAGATGGGTTGCGGCTTCAGCCGCGACGATGCGGGCAAGTTCCTCAAGCAGTACGTCGAGGAAGGCATCTTCGACTACGATCCGTTCCAGGTCCTCGACCAGGAAGGCGTCGGTCAGCTCGTGTAGATCGCCGTGGAGAAGGGCCGGAAGGTCAAGCCCGACCTCAAGCTCGGGATCTGTGGTGAGCACGGTGGCGAGCCCCGCTCGGTCGAGTTCTGCCACAACGTCGGGCTGGACTATGTCTCCTGCTCGCCGTACCGCGTGCCGGTTGCCCGTCTTGCTGCCGCCCAGGCGGCCATCAAGGCCGGCGACAGACCGAAGCCCGCGCCGACAAAGGTCAAGAAGGCCAAGAAATCCCGCAAAGCCACCGGCGGGAAAAAGAAGAAGTAAACTCGCCTGACCGAAGGCGAGCCGAACCACTCACCGGCAGGCTGAAACCCAGACTCCGGTGACGAACAGGGCCGTGACGGCAACCCCGTCGCGGCCCTTGTTTTTTCGGTCCTCAAGCAGCAGCGAGGTGCGGCAGGCGCAGAGCCTGGGTGATGTGGCACTGATATGTCGTGGCGGGGGTGTGGCGGAGCGAGAGGCCGGTGCGGCTCAGCCGCCGAAATGGCGATCCAGCCACCCGGCGATGAAGGCGGCCTGCAGTTTTTGAATGGGCTCGGGGAAGTGGACGTGGTCGTCGAAGATCTCCTGCCCGCCCAGCGAACGCGTGAATGCAAACAGGTCAATCGCGGGCACCCCAGCAGTTTCCATGATCTCGTCGGCAGCCCGGTTGTACGCATCCACGTCGGCAGCCAGGCGGCGGAAGCTCTTCTCGTGGCGGTCGTGCACTTCTTCATCGGCAGGGGTTGTCCGTATCCAGACCATCCCGATACCCAACTCGCCCAGCATGCCGACGATTGTCCGAAGGTTCGTCCGGTAGCGGTCCAGCGGCACCTGCCGGTCTCCGCCACCATCGGCAGGTAGTTTGATATCGTGCAGTCCGCAGTTGATCAGGGCGAGGTCCGGTTTCCAGTCGCCCCCGTCCCGCAACGCCTGAACATACGCCAGAACGCGATCCGAATCGCCTCCGTTGGCGCCGACCGGCAGGTCCAGATCCTTCAGTGCCTCCTCACGACCGGTCTTTCTGCCGTACTCGTACCGGCCGGCAATCATCTGCGCCAGATGCGGCCCGTACTGCAGAGAGATACTGTCCCCGATCACGAATATCTTCGGTGTGCTCAAAGCTCTTCCCTTTCTCCCGCGGAGTTGCTTACAGGGATCATAGTCGGCCGATGTTGATTTGGGTAGATTTATGTCGGGCAGCGGCTATGATGACCATGAAAGGAACGTGTCAATGTCCATTTCCGCAACAGAATGGGCAGCTTTCGCGGTGATGCTGGGCATACTTGCGATTACGTTTTGTGCCATTTTTGCGTTTATTTACCTGAACGTTCGCAACGAGAAGAAACAGTAGTCGACGGCCTCACCGAGAACCGCCCGTCAATTTCGAATTTGTCATCAGTACCGGAGGGAGCCCTGTCCGTCCGAGACAGGGGGTTCGCATTGTCTGACTGTTCCGACCCCGCCGCTCCTTCGATCGGGCACCTGCGCGCGATTTCGCCTGCGCCCGAGGTCTGATTCTCCGGAAGAACCGTTCGTCATGTTGTCGAACAAAGTCTCCATAGAGGAACTGCGATGAAAGAGTTTTCCAAAGAACGCTATGACAATATTCCGTATCGCCGGTGCGGCAGCACGGGCCTGAAGCTCCCGGCTGTGTCGATCGGCTTCTGGCAATCGCTCGGCGATGAGGGCAACGAAGGCCTGTGTCGCGAGATCTGCTACCACGCCTTCGACAACGGTATTACGCATTTCGACCTGGCCAACAACTACGGCAGGCCCGGCGGGCACAGTGAGAAGGTCGTCGGGCAGGTGCTCAAGGACATGCCTCGCGACGAGCTCATCGTCTCCACCAAGGCGGGTTACGGCATGTGGCCGGGGCCGTACGGGAACTTCGGCAGCAAGAAGTACCTGGTGGCCAGTCTCGATCAGTCCCTGCAGCGGCTCGATCTGGACTACGTGGACATCTTCTACCATCACCGTCCGGACCCGGATACGCCGCTGGAGGAAACGCTCGGAGCGCTGAACCTGATCGTTCAGCAGGGCAAGGCGTTGTATGTCGGCGTCAGCAACTACAACGGGGTGCAGTACCGCAACGCGATGGACATCATCCGCCGCAACGGGTGGGAGCACATCACGATCCACCAGCCGTACTACAACATGCTCGGCCGGCACATCGAGAGCGATCTGCTGCCGCACACCGCCGAGTGCGGAACCGGCGTGATCCCGTTCTGCCCGCTGTCGCAGGGCGTGCTGACCGATCGATACCTGGACGGGCTGCCGGAGGACTCGCGGCAGGGCCGACGCGGCGATCGCGGCCAGAAGTGGTACCAGCAGCGCGTCGAAGACGGCACGTGGGACAAGGTCCGCAAGCTGAATGAGATCGCCAGGCAGCGCGGCCAGACCATGGCCCAGATGGCCCTGACCTGGATCCTCCGCGACGAGCGGATTACCAGCGTGCTGATCGGCGCAAGCAAGGTCGAGCAACTCGAGGAAAACATCGAGGCCGCCAAGGCCGAGCCGCTGAGTGAAGACGAACTGGAAAAGATCGAGGCCATCCTCAACGGCTGAGCCTCCGTCACCGGCGCACAAACAAAGGCGCGGCGACTCCTTGCGGGTGGCCGCGCCTTTCCTTTTATGGAATCAACCTTCCCGGGCGTCGCCCACGGCCGGCTGCGGCTGAGGCGACCGGCCGCCAAGACCGGTGCGGTATCGTTCCGTGAGGCTCTGGTTCGCCCAGCAGAAAAGAGCGGACGCATCGGAATATCGCATCCAGTCCGGGCGTCCTCTCTTGCGGCCCATCGGCCTGGCGATGTTCAGATACAGCAGGTGGCGGAAGTGGGCTCTTTTCCGGATTCGCGCGATGCGAGCCGCCTCGGCGATCGGCAGCCCGCGCTCGGCTCGCCAGTCGCAGTAGCTCTCGTGGGCATCGGCAGAGTAGGGCCACCAGAACGGTGCTTCCAGCGACGTGTTCTTGTTGACCTGTCCGAACGCCTCTCGCGGGACGCCGGCTTCCTCCACGATCCGGCGGGCGATCGGTTTGTCGTAGGCGTCGTCGCCCATGGCCCACGGGCCCATGTCCCGGGCGGTGATCGCGTGCAGTTCATGCGAGTGTCGCACCGCCCAGAACGGCAGGGGGCTTTGTAGCACGCCGCGGATCAATCGCCATTCGCACAGGCCCAGCGAGGCCGGGCTTCGCCGGGCGAACGGGTCCGGCCTGTCATGACTGACACGGTCCCACATCTTCTCGCCATGACATCCGGTGAACAGCAGGCACAGTGGCTCATCGTAATCGAACTGCGTCCAGTTGAGCACGTTCGGCCGCCCCTCGCCCGCCCAGACCGCCGTCTCCTCCGGATAGCTCTCCGCCGTCCGGGGGTACTCGTTGCAGTCCAGACCGAGGAAATCCGCCACCCGTTTGCCGGAATCGCTTCCGCGCCACAGGCTGGTGGATTCGCAGATGGTCACCGCTCGCGAGCAGCCGGCGTCCCGGGCGATGGTCGCTGTAGCCGTCGAGTCATACCCGCTGGATATGCTCGTCAGCACACCCACCGGATGTGACCGACTTGACGATCTGCAGTTCTCGCCCAGTCGTTCGGCGGCCGCTCTCAGATAATCCCGGTACTGTCGGAAGCTATCGAAATGCGGGGCCGGGTCGGGCTTTTCCTCTTGTCCCAGGTGTCCGTCTTTCCAGACCAGGTTTCGATAGTGCGTGAAACGCACCGGACCACCCGTGGTGGGGATCCGTCCGACGTTGTCGTCCAGCCCGTACACCATGCTGCGAACGTCGCGGGAGTAGTCCGGGTAGTTGTCCAGCAGGTCCAGGTCCGTCACCGCCAGCAGGCCCGGGAGTGTATTGGAGACGGTCGCAGACCGGCCGTCCTCGCGGGACCAGAGACGGCCGAACATATGCCCAGGCAAGACAAAGACGGCATCGCCGTCTCGCAGCTTTCCACCGGTACCGAAGATCAAGTCCGTCCGGTCGATTTCCCCGTGGTCGAACGGTCCGTCCCAGACAGCTCCGGCAAACCATTGTGGGCGGGTTTCGACCTTGGGGCCGTGGTAGACGGTGATCGTCTCGCCGTCGGCGGGAACGCACGCCACCCATGCCAGCTTGGGCCAGCGGTCGATCCGAACGTAGTCCAGGCGCATAAGAGAGATCTCCTTCCGTGCGACATCGGCGGAAAAATGAGCGAGCACGAGCTATGGAAGTCCATACGCTCTAGAGCCGACATCGGTTCGCCTGAGCGGCTGCAATGTCCGCCAGAGCGGCGCCAATCGCCCAGCGGAGACTTGCAAGCTGCCGCCCGCGCTGGTTCAATTGCACGCATTGACCACAAGCCCCCGCCGGCGCGAGCGTTGCAATCGGCCGGCTCAGACGACATCCCGGAAAGGTGGAACGATGAGCTACTATCTCGGTCTGGATATCGGTACCAGCGGAACGAAGGCCCTGATCATGAACGTCGAGGCGGAAGTCCTGGCCACGGCCACGGTGGAGTACCCCGTGCTGACGCCCAGGCCCGGATGGACCGAGCAGGACCCGGCTGAGTGGTGGAACGCGTCGATCAAGGCCACCAAGGCCGTCATCAAGAAGGCGAAGATCAACGGCAAGGATGTCGCGGGCATAGGGCTCAGCGGGCAGATGCACGGCCTGGTCATCACCGACGGTGCGGGTGACCCCCTCCGGCCGAGTCTGATCTGGAACGACCAGCGCACCGCAGCAGAGGCCGCGGAGATCGAGGAAACCGTCGGCGGGCGCAGCAAGCTCATCAGCCTCGTCGGCAACATGGCCCAGACCTCCTTCACATTGACCAAGCTGCTGTGGGTCCGCAAGAACGAGCCGAAGATCTACGAGCAGATCAAGCACATGCTCCTGCCGAAGGATTTCGTCCGCCTGAAGATGACCGGCGAGTACGTCGGCGAGGTCTCGGACATGTCCGGCACGCTGCTGCTGAACCAGAAGACGCGCGACTGGTCTCCGAAGATGCTGGAGGTGTTCCAGATCGATCGCGACATCCTCCCGCCGGTCGTCGAGAGCCACGAGGTAACCGGGACGATCACGGCAGAGGCGGCGAAGAAACTCGGCGTGCCGGAAGGAACGCCCGTGGTCGGCGGTGGGGGAGACCAGCCTGCCGGCGCGATCGGCAACGGGATCGTCCGCGACGGCCTGACCAGCGCGACAATGGGCACCTCCGGTGTGGTGCTGACCCACAGCAAGGACTACAACGTCGACAAGGAATCCCGCGTCGGCACGTTCTGCGCGTCGGTCAAGGGCGAGTACGTGATGTTCGGTTGCGTGATGGCTGCGGGGGGCAGCTTCCAGTGGTTGCGGAACACGCTCGGGCAAACGGAGGTCCGCAAGGCCAAACGGCAGAAGTGCGATCCGTACGAGCTGCTGACCGCCCAGGCAGAGCAGGCCCCTGCCGGGTGTCACGGGCTGTTCTGGCTGCCGTACCTGACCGGCGAGCGGACCCCGCACTCGGACCCGCTGGCCCGGGCGTGCTGGATCGGAATGCACGGTGGGACGACCCGCGAGCACATGATCCGCTCGGTCATGGAAGGTGCGACCTTCGGGATGAACGATGTGGTGAAGGTGCTCGAGGAAGTCGGTGCGAAGGTCCGCAGGATCCGCCTGTCCGGCGGTGGCGCACGCAGCGCGTTCTGGCGACAACTCCAGGCCGACATCTACGGCAAAACCTGCGAGACGATCAACTCCGAAGAAGGCCCCGCCTACGGTGTGGCCCTCCTGGCGGCAGTCGGTACCGGCCAGTATTCCAGCATCAAACAGGCGTGCAAGCAGGCCATCAGCGTCACCCGCACAATCAAGGCCGACCGGAAGATGAAAAACTTCTACGCCACCTACCACGATGAATACCAGCGCCTCTATCACGCACTGAAAGAGGAGTTCGCCAACATCGCCGAACTGCCGGAGATGTAAATGCAGGCGAGCGCCATGCGGAATGCGAGCTCGGCGGCGAACCGCATTGGTGTGGGCGTGGGGCGGCGGAGTGGCCGGTGGATGACGGTTTCGCAACGGTTGGCGGGTCTCCTGACCCGCCAACGCTTTGTGACTAGAAGGCAGGGATGCGCGATGGGCCATGCGGGAATGCGAACTCTGCGGCGGGTCGCATTAGTGTGGGCGGGGGACGGCGGAGAACCATCGCGCAACGGTTGCAGTCG
>JBKHHU010000302.1:0-3120 GCA_046539045.1 Phycisphaerae bacterium | reverse complement strand
GGAACGCTTTCGCCGACGCTGAACCACGAAATTACTTCTGTCACTCACTCTAGATTGCGGATCTTCGGTTTTTGATTTTTGATTTCGGATTTGGGATTGCTCGCCACGGGCGAGCCGTTCAGACAGAAAAATCCCCCGGCTGCTCGTTCAACGGCGGCCGGGGGATTCTGTGTCTGTAACTCTCGCTACGATTTACTTGAGCATCTCTTCCAGCCGGTCCAGACCCTTGTCGATCTGCTCCATGCTGGTGGCGAAGCTCAGGCGGACGCAGCGATCTTCACCGAAGGCCGAGCCGGGCACGAGGGCCACGTTGGCCGCTTCCAGGGCTGCCTGGGCGAAACTCATCGAGTCGTTGACCTCCACGCCGCCGATGGTCCTGCCGAAATGGGCACTGACATCGGGGAAGCAGTAGAACGCGCCGGTCGGCTTGACGCAGGTGCATCCGTCAATCGCGTTGAGCCGCTTGTGCATGTGCTCGCCGCGCTTCTCGAATTCCTTCCGCATCGCCTCGATGGCTCCCGGGCCCTTCGGGTCGGTGTACGCAGCAAGCCCGCCTGCCTGGGCGAAGCTGACCGGGTTGGTCGTCTGGTGACTCATCAGGCGACGGATTCCGCTGATGACTTCCGCCGGTCCTGCCGCCCAGCCCAGTCGCCAGCCGGTCATGCTGAAGCTCTTGGCCAGCCCGTTGAGCGTGATGGTGCGCTCTGCGAGTTTCTCATGAAGCGTCGCGAAGGAGACGAACTTCGTGTCGCCGTAGATCAGGTTCTCGTAGATCTCATCGCTCAGGACGGCCAGGTCGGTCTGCAGGACCGCTTCGGCGATGGCGGTGAGTTCTTCCGGGGTGTAGGTCACGCCGGTGGGGTTGGACGGGCTGTTGAGGAACAGCAGCTTGGCCCCGTCGGCATTGTCGAGAATCTGCTGCGGGGTGATCTTGAAGCCCTGTTCCGGGCCTGCGTGAAGGATGACCGGCTCGGCCTCGGCGAGCTTGACCATTTCGGTATAGCTGACCCAGTAGGGGGCCGGGATCAGCGCCTTGTCGCCGGGGTTCAGAAGCACCTGGCAGGCGGCATAGACGGCATGCTTCCCGCCGAAGGTGACCACGACCTGTTCCGGAGCGTACTTGAGCTTGTTTTCCTTCTCGAGCTTGTCGCAGATCGCCTGGACCAGTGCCCGGGCGCTGCGGGGGACGTACTTGGTATCCCCGGCGTCGAGGGCTGCCTTGGCGGCAGCCTTGATGAAATCGGGAGTATCAAAGTCCGGCTCACCGGCGCCGAAACTCACCACGTCGATTCCGTCGGCCTGCATCTGCTTGGCCTTGGAGGTGATGGCGATGGTGGCGCTGGGGCTGACCGCCTGGATGCGATCGGACAGTTGCATGGGTTGTTCTCCTTATGGGGTAGCTGGATCGTGCGGGGGCAGAGAATAACCGATGAGACTGAATTGTCAACTCGTTTAGGGCTACCGGAGATGGACCGACGCGCACAAAAAAACGGCTGGGCGTTGCGATAACGCCCAGCCGTCGGTTGGTTCGACAGGTTCAGCGTGCTGTGGTTTCCAGCGTCTGGACCGGCTTGTAGCCCGTCAGAGCCAGGAACTGTTCGGTCTTCAGGATGCCGATGTTGTACGTCTTGGCCGCAGAGACCATGTCCTGGTACTGCTGGAACGTTTTCATCTGGTCGCGGTAGGCCGTCCAGACCTGGGCGGGCTGATCCTCGCCGGGCTGTTCCGGCTTGGCCGGTGCTTCACCCAGGATGAGGAAATCGGTGTGATAGTCCATGTCCTCGGCCACTTCACCACCGAACCGCCTGATGATGGTCTTGACCTCGCTCTGAGCGCTCTGCCGCGGGCTGCCGGTTCCGTACAGGTCGAAACGACCGATCACGGCGAACTCGAAGGTCTTGATCTTGTGGTAGACGACGTTCCCGATCAGGTCGCCCGAGGAGATCGGATTCTTGGGATCCTGCTGGATGATCCGGGCGGTGGCGGTGTTGTCGTTCACGCGGGTGACGATAATCTTGCCCTTGCCGGCCGCTTCCTCCGAAGACTTGTTCGGATTGGGAATTCCCGTCGGCGGGTAGACCGAGAAGGTCAGGTCCGGCACGATCCGTTCGTCGCTGCCGAGATTGATATAGACCAGCCCGTCGGCGTCGAACACGCGGAGGATCTTCCCGTCCGCCTGAGTTACCGGCTGGAGCGGGTCGGTGCGGTCGCCCCGGCCCTCGCCCTTCAACTCCGTGACCAGCCGCTTGAAGTAAGCGACCGACGCCTCTTTCTTGGCGATCTCGGTGTTGAGGCTCTCGATGTTGGCCGTCTGCTGGGCGATGGTGCTGTCCAGCTCGCCGCGGATCCGCTTCCATTCGTCGCGATCGGCAGCGAAGCTCTTGTCGGTCACTTCACGTGCCTGGGCGTACTCCTCGGCCTGTGCCTCGACCCGATCCTCGATCTCCTTGAGGTCCGCAGCGAACTTGACCTGCTGGTCCTCCTTCTCTTGACGCAACCGCGTGATGTCGTTGTTCAACTGGGTGATCTTCTCATCCAACTGCTCGACGCGGTTCTGGCGCAGGTCGATGGTCTCATACGCGCTGCGCAGGTCCTGGATCAGCCCGGCAGAGTTCTCGATCTTCAGCCGGTCATACAGCTCTTTGTGCTGCCTGCTGATTTGCGCCAGGGGCATATCTTCCCGGAGGGTGATAAGTTCCTTGAGCTGCTCGTTTTCCCGGATGAGCTGCCCGACAACCGTCCGGTCGTTCTGCTCGGCCAGTTCCTTCGCCCGTTGCAGGCGCGGATCCTGAACTTCTGCGGAGGCAATCAGCTCTTCCTGCTCGGATTTCAGCTCCGTAATCGTTTTCTGTGACTCGTCCCACCTCATGTAAAACAAACCCGCCATCACACCGGAGATGATGAACAGGAAAACAAAAACGATCAATATGTAGAGAGTGGTGAGAGACTTTCGCTGAACTACGCGTGCCATTCCGTCTGCTCCTCTGAACGCAGTGCACAGGGTTGCAGCCACCGGGCTCGGACGTGACGATAGGTTATGCGATGATCGCGTCTCGACCTGCCCGTGCGGGGGATCCTCCCCGCCCGGCTGCCAAGCTTACCAAGTATCCGCCAAAACCA
>JBKHHU010000301.1:0-3126 GCA_046539045.1 Phycisphaerae bacterium | reverse complement strand
ACTTGAAAGGCCTCTGTGTTCTTCGCGGCCTTAGAGATCTTCGTGACCCAAGACCCAACGGTAAAACCCCCTCCGTGCTCTCCGCGCCTTGGCCGTGGCAAGCCCGTCAAAACCCTCAGCGCCTCTGCGGCAGCCCCGGTGTGTGAATAGAAGAAGGCCCGTCGGGGGATACCCGGCGGGCCTTCTGAGTTCGTCTGTCGATCGGAAAGATCGATTACATCTGGGCGATCTTCTCGACCAGGTCGGCGGTGCGGCAGGAGTAGCCCCACTCGTTGTCGTACCACATGGTGACCTTGACCATGTTGCCACCGATGACCTTGGTGTTGTTCGGATCGAAGATCGAGCTGGCCGGGTCGCCGATGACGTCCTGGACGACGATCGGATCCGGCGCGTACGTCAGGATGCCCTTCAGCTCGCCTTCGGCGGCTTCCTTCATCGCGGCATTGATTTCGTCTTCGGTGACTTCCTTCTCGAGCTCGACGGTCAGGTCGGTGATCGAGCCGGTCGGGACCGGGACGCGGAGGGCATAACCGTCCAGCTTACCGTTCAGTTCCGGGAGGACCTTACCGACCGCGGCGGCAGCACCGGTGGTCGTCGGGATGATATTGATGGCCGCGGCGCGGGCACGGGTCATCTTGGAGTGGACCTGGTCCAGGATGCGCTGATCGTTGGTGTATCCGTGGACGGTGGTCATCAGACCCTTGACGATGCCGAACTTCTCGTTGAGGACCTTGGCGGCAGGGGCCAGAGAGTTGGTCGTGCAGGAAGCGTTGGACACGCAGGTGTCTTCGCTGGTCAGCTCGCCGTCGTTGACGCCCAGGACGATCATCTTCGCGAAGCCCTTGCTCGGGGCGGAGATGATGACCTTCTCGGCACCGGCATCGAGGTGGCTGTCGTAGCCGGGCTTGTCGTCGGTCTTGGCGCTGGTGAAGATACCGGTGGATTCGACGGCGACTTTGACGCCCATCTCGCTCCACGGAAGGTCGGCAGGGTTCTTCTCAGCCAGAACCTTGACCTCTTTACCGTTGACGACCAGTGCGCCTTCCTTGGCTTCGACGGTGCCCGGGAACTTGCCCTGGGTCGAGTCGTACTTCAGAAGGTATGCCAGCATCTTCGCGTCCGACAGGTCGTTGATGGCGACCACGTCGAAACGGTCGGTGTCCTGGATCATCGCGCGGAAAACGAGTCGACCGATGCGGCCGAATCCGTTAATGCCTACTTTGACAGCCATGGATAGTGCTCCTTTGTCTTGCGTTTTTTCATAACGCTTACAGGGGTAGTCATGTTTGATAGCGTCTCTTGCGTGGGCGCGGGGACTCTTCCGCTGCCTCGGACGCGATCCGAGCACAAAAACCTAGTCAGTTGGGGGGCGACTGTCAACTGTTTTGGTGAAAAGTTCCCACATCCCCGGCCGCCTGCGCGGACGGGCCAACCGCTTCCGGGACGAAGATTTGTCTTGGCAGCAGTTGGTTTGCACGGTACCCTGTAATAGCAATTCGAGCTCTTATCCCATATACCTTCGTCGACAGGAGTTTGGTATGTCAGCTTCATCCTCTGGCTCTTCCGAAAGAGTCGTCTGCCCGGCGTCCAAGGATACCGCCGTCCGCCTGTTCATCGGGGCGGGCATCCTCATCGGTTTCGCCATTTACTGTTTCGTAGACGCCGTGCCGAAGCCCGAGACGATGGCGTGGAACGGGGGCGACATCAACGCAACGCTGGAATGGATTCTCCACGCCTACGGGCCCTGGGTATTCACCCCGCCCGGAATCCTGCTGATCGTGCTGGCGATTCTCTCGCTGAGGAAGAAGCTCATCGCCGACGAGGAAGGCATCGGATACGAGGGCAGAAAGAGATACGCCTGGGACGATTTCACTGCCGTGGATGCTACGGAACTGAAGACCAAGGACATCCTCGTCCTCAAGGCAGGTAGCGACGACCAACTGGTTCTGGACGGATATAAGTTGACGAACTTCAAGCAGTTGGTCGCGTACGTCGAGACGCATCTGCCGGCGGGGCTGTTCGGCAAACCGGCAGATGAACAGCAGGACGAACCCGAAGCCGAGAAGAAGACCGAGGCCAACGAGCCGGCCCAGTCGGAGTAGCCGAGGAGTTTTTTTCCCGGCGACGGCCTGAAAATGCTTGACTGAGCGGGCGGAAATCACTTTATTGATTGGTCCGGCCTGACGCCGGACCACGTGCACCGTTAGCTCAGTTGGTAGAGCAGCTGACTCTTAATCAGCGGGTCGTAGGTTCGAATCCTACACGGTGTATCCCAAAGCCCCGCCGGAAGCCATTCCGGCGGGGCTTTTTTCGTGCGCCCGCATGGGGCAGGTTGTTCGGGTTTCTGTTGAACCACGGAGGTCACTGAGGGTCTTGTATGTTGTCTTCTTATATCACGAAGATCGCCAAGGCCACGAAGAGCTCGAAGAACGGCTTCTTTTTGTGCTTCCCGTTGGGGGGAAGCCGGCCTCGACCGCGCTTGGTACTCCCAGCGAAAGAAAACCAGAAACCCTTTGTGATCTTCGTGGCCTTCGAGCCCTTCGTGACTTGAGAAACCTCTATGCTCTCAGTGCCCTCCGTGGGTAAACAGTGGCTCTCAAGACCTGTCGGGCAGGCGGCGCTCCATGGTTACGTGACGGATCCCCGCTTCGGTGAACTCATCGCCGACGGCGTGGAATCCGAGCTTCTCATAGAACCCCCGGACCTGCACCTGCGAATGCAGTTGGACGATGCGCACCCCTTCCTGCCGACATGCCGCCATCGCAGCCAGCATGATCTGCCTGCCGATGCCCGTTCCGCGTCGGTCGCGTCGGACGGCAACGCGTCCGATCTTCGCCCGGGTGGCCTCCCGCAGCACGCGGAGCGTGGCCACCACCGCATCCCCCTCCAGAGCCACCCAGTGGATTGCTTTGGGATCCAGCGCGTCGAATTCGATATCCGGAGCCACGCCCTGCTCGCCGACGAACACCTCCTCCCGCAGTTGGCGTAGCCGACGCCCGGCCTCTTCCTCCAGCATTGCACGACGTATTTCCATGACACCCTCGCGATTACGCCGGATTCCGCGGATACGGCAGATCGGCGACAGAGGCGGACGACACGTCTCCGTCCAATTTCTGTTTCTGGTAC
>JBKHHU010000300.1:0-3147 GCA_046539045.1 Phycisphaerae bacterium | reverse complement strand
CGCAGCACCAATTCGTCTTCGCCCTCATCGTATAGATAGACCGAGCAGACATCCGACTGGAGATGTCGGCCTACGATGACGACGATCTTTTTGAGGAACGATTCGACGTCGCTGCTGCCGGCCAGGCCGGAGATCAACTCACCGACATCGCACAGCAGATCCAGGTGATTTCGTTCGGTACGTTTCATCCAATTCTCGAATGCCATAGCCCCGCTTCCAGCTGAGGCTGCATTGTTCTCCTTCCGAGAGTCTTCAAGCCCTTTTCCCGTGTCATTTATACCATTGTTACGGCCGCGATGGCGAATGGGTTTCTCACAGCGAAGAATCCCGCTCCTGCGGTTCTTCGTCCACCGGGACAGGATCCGGCCTGGGCGACGCTTATGATACTTTTCCCGCGAAAGACTCGCTGGCGGTAAATAACGCAGGCCTCTTCATCCCCGAGCCCTTGACGCTGACGGCGCTGCATGGCGGAGCGGGCAAGCCCCTCCGGCGGCGCAAGTAACCTCCGCTTTCACAAGCAGAAGGGGCGGCCTTACCGGTCGCCCTTTTTCTGCGCCCCTCGTGCGCACAGCCGGCCGTCTACAGGCACTTCCCTAGGCCGCCCGGTCCAGATTTTTACCCTCACCCCCGGCCGGGGGTTACCGCGTCCGATTGCCCGGAACAGCGGCGGCTGCGCGCGCAATGCGTGCCGGCCGGCGGATAGGTGGAAGACCTACAACAATCAAATGGACCAAAACATGCCCCGCCGCCCCGACATCCCGCCAAGCTGCGAATTTCGCACGATTCATCCATCAGAACGCTCATCCTCCCATTATTACTGCACTTACGAAATCCTCTCCTTGGCATGGCTTGGCAGAACAGGGCAGAATCGGGCAGGAGCGGGCAGGAGCGGGCAGGACTCGGCAATCGCGGGCACCGGCCGGCAGGAGCGGGCAGACGCGGGCAGCTCCGTCCATGGCAGCCAACGGGGGCAATTTCGGCCAACGAAAGGTAAGCCCAGACGCCAGCCGGAAATATCTATATCCTTGACTTTGTTCGGGGGTTTCCTGTATCGTAGGGGCCAACCTAGTCGTTTGCCCCATACAGCGGTAGGTCTGCATCTTACCATGGACACAAGAGTCCCCCACAAGATCGTTCTGAGCCTCCTCATTCTGGCAGGCATGCTCTGCGCGCTGCCGGCGGCGGCCCAGACGATCCTGCCCGAGGCGATCCAGCTGACGGACATGGAACGCCGGCACGTGGGCCACATCCGCCGTACGGTGAACGCCCCGTTCCGCACGTTGACGACGGAGCACTTCCTGATTGTCTACGCGACGGACGACTACTGGGCCGACCGCACCGGCCAACTGCTTGAGCGGTTCTACGACGACTTCTATCATTCATTCCGCCGGGCGGGCTTCCGCCTGAATCGGCCCCCGCATCGGCTGGTGTGGGTGGGCTTTTCGATGCACGATCAGTTCGACGCGTACGGCTTCCAGGCCGACAAGGCCGACATCTCCTGGTTGGACGGGTACTATTCCGCCCGCACCAACCGCGTCGCCGTCGTTCGCGAGAGCGACCCGGTGCTGCCCGAACACCTTGACGCCCGGGTTCAGGAAGTGGCGATGAACCTTCAGCCCAGCGTCTCCGGCGATAGCAGCGACGAGATTACCCGCCTGACTCACGAGGCGGCCCACCAGCTCGCCTTCAACAGCGGCCTGCAGACCCGCGGCGTGCTCTACCCGCTCTGGCTGTCCGAAGGCTTGGCGACCAACCTCGAAGCCAACCCCGACGGCGAGTTTGGCATTGACAGTGCCAACCCCGCCCGGGCCCGGCAGATCCTGCGTCTGCACGCAGCCGGCGAACTCATGCCGCTGACCGACTTCGTGCAGCTGTCGCGACTGCCCCGCAGCCACAACGCCAGCGACCTCTACGCCCAGGCCTGGAGCCTGATGAACTACCTGTTCCATCACCATCCCGATCAGCTGCGAAGCTACATGGCCCGGCTGAGCGAACTGCCCGTCGGCCATCGTCCCAAGGCCGTCCTGCTGCGCGAGTTCGAGGCCGAGTTCGGTCCGATCGAACAGCTCGAGGCGCAGTGGAAGACTCACCTCGACAGCGCCGAACCGCAGACGCTGTAAGCCTTTCCGAATCGGCTCCGCCGGCGGACGCACCAGGTTCACCATTGCACATCAGGCATTTCCCGATGCCAAAGTCATCTCGCCATTCCATTGGATGCCCACCCCCCTGGCGCTAGGCTTTTTCAGCGACGTCAGGGCTGCCCGCGGTTTTTCGGACCTGAATCGGACGATCGCGTTGATCGTTGACCGAGGGGCGGTTGCTCGTCGGCCTAGACACAAGGGAGCTTCATCATGATTCGCAAGGCATTCGATCGTTCCAAAGGCATCGCAGTCGCGTCCGTGTTGGTCGCGGCAGCGATGGCGGCGACGGCGGCAACGCAGTCGTCGTCCCAAAAGCAACAGGACCAACAAGACAAAGAGATGATGGACACCGGCTCGGCCACCAGTACCCAGTACGAGACGCAGCAGCAGAAGGAGCAGAAATCGCAACAGCAGTGGCAGCAGAAGCAGCAGTCTCAACAGGCCGGCCAGTATACCCCCGAGTTGTTCGACGCCAACGAGATCGTCGGCACGGAAGTGACCAACGCCAAGGATGAAACCTTGGGCACCGTGGAAGACCTCATCCTCGACACCGCGCAGGATCAGGTCGCCTTCGCGGTGATCGCGCCGGAGACCGAAGGCGTGGACCTGAGCATCCTCACCGGGCAGGAACTGCACGCCGTGCCGTTCAGCGCACTGCAACTCCAGCAGCAGGGCCAGGACCAGGCACCGAAGGTCACGCTGAACATCGAGCAGAATCGGCTGAAAGAATCGCCGACCTTCCAGAGCGATCAGTATCCGCAGGTGAACGACCCGTACTGGCAGAATGCGCACAGTTTCTTCTCCCAGCAGATCAGCCAGAACCAGCAGCAGATGGGGCAAGGCCGGATGCAGGGCCAGAGCTGGCAGACCGGCCAGACCCGCTCGCAGCAGCAACAGCAGCAGGATCGCATGACACGCACCACGCAGCAGACCGGTCAGGAAGCTCGTGAGTTCGGGCGCGAAACGTCCGAAGAAGCCCAGCAGCTCGGTCGCCAGACCGAACAGC
>JBKHHU010000099.1:0-12770 GCA_046539045.1 Phycisphaerae bacterium | reverse complement strand
CCAGGCCGTTGGCCTGTACAACGTAAAAAGCCTTCGTCCGAGAACCCCCCGGTTCATCTGCGATGATCCAGCTTACGCATTCCTGCATCCCTGCTAAACAGGTGCGGAAGCTTGCTTCCGCACGCTGACGCTGCGGATTGGCGAGTGGCGATTTATGATTTTCGATTCAGGCTGCCGCCTTGAGGTGAATTCCGCTGCGTCTGTGTGGGCTGCGAACGACGCGGATATCGCCAACTTCTCTTCCTGAAAGTTCGCGTCGTTCGCGAAGTTCGTGGCAAAAAACAACAACCAACCACCGGTCGATCAACCCATCCCAGCGCGTGTCGCTTTGGGTTTTCGGCCTGCCGCGGTTACCTCCGGTACGGGAACGGCCGGTCGAACAACTTCCCCAGCGCCTCGGGCACATCGCGCGATCGCATAACCTCGGGCAGTTTGCCCGCACTTGTCATGATGAACGTTACGCTGTTCCTGCGGTTCAGCCCGCCGTGCGTGCTGGCCACGTCCACGAAGTGGCTGAACCCCTGCGCTCCGGAATACCACTCATCCTTCAGCGAGACCACCACATCGCCCGGCTGGCCGACCAGCGCGAAGTGTGTCCGCCAGAGCCGCTGGAGCGGGGCGGGGTACTGGTGATCCGCGGTGGCAGCCAGCAGGTCGTCGGCGTCGTAGGTTCCGGCGGCATCGGCGGAGAGATTTGCGAGGATCGGTTTGAGCTTCAGCGGATCGCCCGCCGAGGGCGTGTAGCGGAACCGTCCGTCCCGGTTGGCGATCCGCGCTGTGCCCCCGTCATCCGAAAGCACGACCACTTCCTGCCCGTCGGCGTAGCTGACGATCTCCACCCCGGTCGCGTCGGTCAAGTCGGCAGCCAGCTTCGCCGGTGAATGCGTCGAAAAGCTGATGAACGTCACCAGCCCGAACCGGATGTACACCACATCGTTCGGATCCTTCAGCGAGGAGGAAACATCCCAGCCACGTTCCTTGAGGAAGCTTTCCATCGGCACGCGTTTCGCCTGCGTGTGCGTGTGGCCGTGATCGGCAAGAACGGTCACCTTCAGCAGCCCTCGTGTTTCGTAGACCACCTGGCTGACCAGCCGGTCGACGTACTGCAGCATCTTCAGCTGGCCCGCTTCACCGTCATTGGTGCCGATCCCGGCCGAGCTGACAATGTACGCGACCAGTTCCTTGGAGTCCCGTTTGTCGAACTGCTCCTTGATGTCATTGATCTCCTTGCGGTACACCCGCCAAGGCGCTACGTAGCCCAGCACGTCCAGGAACAGATTCGTCCGGTATTCCATCACGTCGCTATACGGCATGTTGGCGCCGCCAAGGTAGCTCATCCATCCGCCGACGACCTTGTTTTTCGGACGGCTGTAGTATTTGGCTTCGTACGCTTGGGTCGGGATGTAGCCCAGCACGTCCTCCATGGACATGTCGGTCATCGTGGGATACGGCGAAATCACTTTTGACGGCGGATGACAGTAGCGGAGCCCGCCGTTGTCGTAGAATGCCTTGGCCGTCGTGTACGGCACACCGTCCAGAATGATCACCAGGTGCCGGGCGAAGTTGGCGTCAATGCTGTCCAGTTCGATCATGCTGTCGGGCCGGCCGTCGGAGGTCAGATCATACCCGATCCGCGTGATACGGGCCCCGCCGTCGGTGAAGACAAAGTATTCGGTCTTGCCGTCGTGGTTGGCGTCATAGGCCCGCCACGCCCCGGCAGCTTCGGCGGCCGAGGCGTCGGCTTGCGCAGGGAAATTCACGGACGGCTGACAGCCCGCCGTCATTGACAGCAGCAGGAGGATCAACGGGGACAGATAACTGAACGCTCGCACTGAACTAATCCTTTCACGCAGCGGAAGATGCGACTTCAGGGAATGATAACGGGTTGGGCAGTCGGCTGCTACGACTTCCTCCGGCGGCCGTGGGCGCCGGCTCTCTACCATGTTCCTCAGGCAACAGCGCGGGCGATTTGTGCTTTGAATCCAGCCGCCGGGCGGGTATCTCTATTCGCATGAAAGCGTTAGTTTACTCCGTGAATCCCGCCGGGTGGGCCGCGAGCCACCTGCTACGCAACGTCTGGCCCGGCTGTATGTATACGAAGCTCAACGGTCTGTCGCTGCAGGATGTGCCCGTTCCGGAACTGCCCGGGCCGGACTGGGTCCGTGTCCGCACACTGATGGGCGGCATCTGCGGGACCGATCTGGCGATCATCGGCCACAAGCAGCCGCCGGATTCGATCCTGCAGGCGTTCAGCTCCATGCCCATGCTGCTCGGGCACGAGAACGTGGCAGAAGTCGAGGAAACCGGGCCGGATGTGGACCAAACCTGGGCAGGCAAGCGGGTGCTTGTGGAACCCACGCTCTCCTGCCGCGTCCGCGGGATCGACCCGCCGTGCGCCCCGTGCAGCCGCGGGGAATACGGCGCCTGCGAGAACTTCGGTGCCGACGGCGAAGGCTCAGCCGGGCTCCCACCGGGCAGCAGCATCGGCTACAACTCGCGAACCGGAGGATCGTACGGTGAGTACTTCGTCGCTCACGAATCGCAGCTTGTGGAAGTCCCCGACAAGGTGTCCGATGAGCAGGCCGTGCTGGTCGACCCGGTCGCGTGCAGTCTGCATTCGGCGCTTCGGATTGATCTTCAGCGGGTGCGGACGGTGCTGATTTACGGGACAGGCGTGCTCGGGCTTGGTACCGTCGCGTGCCTGCGGGCGATGGACTTCGATGGGGAGATCCACTGCATCGGCAGGGGATCGCAGATGCGGGCACTGGCGGAGCGATTCGGGGCGGATGCATGGCTCGAACTGCCCGCCGACGCGAAAGGGCGGTTCGAGGCAATCGCCGGGAGAACCGGGGCGAGTCGGCACGAGGTCCGCTTCGGCAACCAGATGCTTTCGGGCGGGTACGACGCGATTTTCGACTTCGTCGGCTCGACCCGGTCGATCAACGAGAGCCTCAAATGGGCCGCGGCCCGGGGGCAGGTGGTGCTGGTCGCAACCGGCAGCGGGGGCAAGGTGGACCTGACTCCGGTGTGGTTCGGCGAACTGAGCTTGGTGGGCGCCTACGGGAGACAGGAGGAGGATTTCGCCGGCAGGCGGATGGATACGTATCGACTCGTACTGGACCTGATGACCTCAGATCGCTTGAATGTTTCGGACATGTTGACCGGCAGCCACCCACTGGATGATTACGCTTCGGCATTCCGAATGGCCCGGAACAAGTCGAGCAGCGGGATGGTGAAACAGGCGTTCGATTTCAGGACCGACACGCCTGAGAAGTGAGGGCGGTTTGGGCTCGCCGCACGCCCCGAGTCAGCCGCGACTACGCCGGCGCCGCTACAGAAGCTACATCTTGATGGTGAAGCTTGTGCCGTCCGCCTGGAGCGTGACGCTGTACTTGTTGATCCCGGTGACCTTGGCCCGGTCGATGGTCTCGCCGAGTTTGATGAACTGGCCGTTGATGATCGCTTCCTTCCCGTCCGGACCGGTCACCACGCCGTTGAGCGTGAATGACTTCGGATCCACCGGATCGATCTTCGGCTCGGCCGGCTCGGCCGGTTCGGCGACGGCTTCGGACGGGCTGCTGTTGGTCGACACTACAGCGCTGCCGACGGTTTCCGAGTCCGGGAGATTGTTGGCTTCGGACTCTGTCGGCTCGGGGGCGACCGGTTCCGGCGTCACTGCCGTCTCGAACGGTTCAGGCACGGCTCTGGCGGCCGATTTGCCGGTATAAGCGGGGTCCACGCGGTCCTCTGCCGGTTTGAACATCGGCTTGGCGGTCTGTTGGTCCGGACTCACCTGCGCTGCATCCGCCCGGCTCGGGCCGCCGGAATTGCGGACGCTCTCGATGATCTTCCAGCCGATCACGGTGGCAGCGACGATCGCCACCGCGATGATCGCGCTGACCAGCGGGGAGCTTTTGTCCTTCCTGTCGTCATCGGCGGGCTCCAGCATCGGCGGGGCGGGGATGTGCCCGTCGCCGATGCCCTCGGCCCGGTTTCGCTCTGCCTGTGCCCGCTTGAGAGCTTCGTTGATCAGGCTCATCAGCCGGCCTCCTTCAGTTCACGGATCGCCCGCTTGACCAAGGCCTTGTTGATGCGTTTCTGCCGGTAGACGAACCCAGCCAGAAGGGCCTTGTCGCCGATAGCGTTTACCAGTCGCGGCGTGCCGTGAGAGAACCTGAAGATCTCCTTGACCGCTCCGCGATCGAAATGGAGCTTCTCCTTAGGATCTTCCTCGGGGGCTTCTTCGCCTTCGGCCCGGACGATCTCCAACTGGTTGGACGCCACATGCAGGCGGTGGGCCAGATAATCGGCGGTCTCGGCCCGGTTCATCTTCCCGAGATGGAAACGGACGGTGATCCGCTGGGACAACTGGCGGAATTTGGGCTTGTCCAGCTTTTCCCGCAGTTCCGGCTGACCGACGAGCACGATCTGCAGCAGCTTGTGGCTGTTGGTTTCCAGGTTGCTCAGCAGGCGGCACATTTCCAGGGTCTTGTCGGGCATGTCCTGGGCTTCGTCGATGATGACCACCGCGTTGCGGTTCTCGAGGTTCGTTTCGAGCAGGAACTCGTTGAGCAGGTTGATGTAGCCCAACGTGTCGCGGCGCTTCTTGCCGAGGTCGAATTCCTGACAGATCGCCCGCATCAGCTGGGCCTCCGTCAGCATCGGGTTGAGCACCAGGGCGGTGTGGGTGTCGTCGGCGAGGCTCTCCAGCATCCGGCGGCAGAGCGTGGTCTTGCCCGCACCGACCTCACCGGTCAGGCACATGAAGCCCTTGCGGTGCTGAATCCCATACAGCAGGTGGTTCAGCGCTTCCTGATGCTGACGCGTCAGAAAGAGGTACCGCGGATCGGGCGTGATTTTGAACGGTTCTTCACGCAGGCCGTAATATTCCTGATACATGTCTCACCCTCAAAGGCCGTCATGTCGTCGGGCGGGGCACTCTCCGCCCGGGCATTCCCTCTCTTCATCGGCCCGGGAGGCGGGGACCTTAATCTGGAATATGCGGAATTTTCGATTCAGCCGTTTCCGTCGCCCGAATCGGCAGAACCGGCGCATTTGGCACAACCCGCACAGGCGGACCCCTGCACACCGTCGGCGAACCGGCATAATCGGGCGGTATTACGAATCGTCAAAGTCGTATTACCCACCGGGCGACGCCGCAAGGAAAGGACGCTCCGATGTACCTCGCGATGCACATGGACAATGGGTGTTCGCGTGGTGGGTTTCCTGACCCACCACGTTGCGAGATCCGGATACCGAGCAGTTTGCGCTGTTGACGCGTCGGGCTTGCCTGCCGGAGGCAGGAGACCCGCCAACCGTCAGCGAGGGGCGATTCCCGATTACTTCGCCAATTCCCGTGCCAGTTCCTTCGTCTCATCCAGCGACCTATCGAACGGCGTGGCGATGGTCACGCTGCGGGCCATGACGTCCAGCGATTGCGGGCACATGTCCTTGCTGTACTCGATCTCCCGCCGGGCCCATTTCCACGGGTCCATCTTCGGGTGGTGCGGCTTTTTGTTCAGAATCGGATCCCACGTCGGGTAGGTGTGGCGGGGCGAATCGATCGGCCGGAACATCCCGACCTTTCCCGAATGTTTCTCCACGAAGGCCTTCGCGGCGTCGGCGGAGTCGAAAATGATCGGCGTATTGGAAGCGCAATCGCCGGCGGGTTCGTTACACGGGCTCGGCTGGAAGTTCCCGCTGTCGGCGGAGGCAAAAACCTCGTTCATCGCGTTCTTCCGCTCGCGGAGCCTTTCGAGGATCCCGTCCAGCCGCTCGAGCTGGATATTCATGATCGCCGAGGTCACCTCCGAGGCGCGGTAATTGTTCCCGCAGAAGAATTCGCTGACGTTGTCGGCAGCGTCGTTGTCGAAAAACACGCATCCGCCGTCGTGATAGATCATTGATCGCTGATAGATCTCCTGATTGTCGGTGAGGATAGCCCCGCCCTCGCCGGCAGCGATGATCTTGTAGTGATTGAAACTGAGGATGCCTGCGTGGCCGATGGACCCGAACCGCTTGCCGTGGTAGCTCCCACCGGCGGCCTGGGCGGCATCCTCGAGGACCATCACGTCGTGTTTTTTGGCGACTTTCTGGATCGCGTCGAGGTTGCAGGGCAGGCCCAGCATGTGAACCGGAACGACCGCGCGGGTGTAAGGGGAGATTCGGTCTTCCAGCGTGACCGGATCGATCGTCAGCGTCTCGTCGACCTCGGCGATGATCGGCACGGCCCCGACCGCCAGCGGTGCCAATGCGGTGGAGATGAACGTGTAAGAGGGGACGATGACTTCATCGCCCGGCCCGATGCCCATACCCGCCAGGGCGGATATCAGTGCAGCGGTCCCACTGGAGACAGCCAGGGCATGCTTGACGCCGATGTGCCCGGCCAGTTGCTTCTCGAATTTCGCGGTAGCCGGGGCAACCTTGCCGTCTTTGTAGCGGAAGAGATGCCCGGATTCGAACACTTCCCGCAGCGCCTGCAGCTCTTTTTCACCGATTTTATACACGCATTCGTCCTTTCTCTCTCGTGGGTAGCGATAGGATAGCGTCTGCCCGCGGAAGCGGAAAGGACAAAGCGGTTGGGATAGACGTCTCGCTGGATCGGGTATCAGTCTCTCGCCGGGCGACTGGTCGCAACCGGGGCGGTCGCGGCAGCCTCAATGATTTCCCGGCAGCGTTCGTCGATCTGCTTCTGGTATTTCATCAGTACAGGGCGGGCTTTCTCATCAAACAGCAGTTCTTTCCGGATGTCGGCCCAGTCCTTCGGCGAAGCGGCCTTCACCACGGGGGCGACGTAAGGAATATAACCTTCTTTCTCCAGCAGCTTTGTCTGCACGCGTGACTTGCCGTCGCCGGTCTTCAGGCACTCCCGCATGGCCGAGACGGCGAGATAATCCCATTTGTGAGAGGTGCACTCGATGGCGGTCTGCAGCAGATGCTCCGGCCGGTTTTGCAGCCAGGTGTAATTTTCGACGACGTTGCCGGCAAATCGGTTGGCGGCGGCCGGGAAGAAATTCACTTGGTGTTGCACCATAATAGTCACGCCATGCTCGATGGCCGCCTGGGCCGTCGCGGATCGTGGATACTGCTCCGCTATGTCGAGACAGACGTTCAGAGCGTCTTCGTGGAGACGCAGTTGGTCCGAAAGCAGCCGGAGCTTCCGAAGCAGCAGGGCGGGCTTTTCGTCCGGTTTGGCGGCGGGGAGCTGCCGGTCCAGTTGCTGCAGGCGGCGGACGTCCTTGATGAAGCCGCCGATCGACCGAAAGCAGCAGTGCATGGTGATGAGCCCGAACTCACCTTGGAGCAGTTCCGCTGTTTCGAGGGCTTTGGGAAGCGTTTCCGCCTTCTTCGCCTGAATACGGAGAAGCTCATTCAAAGCGAGAAGTCGCCAGGGAGCGGCTGGGTTCCTTTTCAGGAATTTTCTGATGGACTTCGGCTTGCGCATGTTGAAGCGCACACTCAGCAAGGTTTCGGCTTCAGCCAAACGTTTCGCCAAGCGCTTCTTCGGGGTTTGCAGCACTTTGTCGATTTTCTTCACCTGCGCGAGCAGGATTTTCTCGCGCAGTTCGCTATTTGCGAGGTCCGAATAAAACACCACATTCTCTTTGACGACGATAGACCCCCGGCGGTGGTCGCCGGTTCCTGCGACGAACAAGTCGAAACAAGGGGAACTGTCCAACGGCGAGCGGCTGTCGAAAAGGGCACCCTCGGCTCGTTCGGGGGTACGGAATCTGTAGGCAAACAGGCATCCGAGCTTGGCTTTGCTACCGGTCTTCGCGACCACAAGCACCCGGGTTTCCTGAGAACGGGTCTGCCAGTAGCTTGAGATGTCACGGGGTTTTGCCTGCGGGAGCATCTGGAGACCGAGCTCGGCCAGGTCCTTCCAACTCAGGAGAACATCATCAAGTTCGCGTATAGGCTCCGCCTGGTTTTCCAGTGTACGGATGATTCCGGTAAGGCGGTGGGTGGTCTGCTGGAAACCGGAGTTTGGTTTGAGCTTGCGGAGAACGGGCAGGGCTTTTTTCCCGAGGCCGAGAAGCTTCTTGTGGGCCTGCTCCCGATCGCGGAACCGGGGGAATCGAGCTGCTGCACTAGCCTGCGGGCAGTTTCCTGTAATTCAGCAGGAGCGGACGCGGGTTGCGTGCAAGACTGCCCGTACGCAGGCGTCTGGGTCAGTGCGGCGAACATGACGAATAGCGTGCGGTGAAGTATGATCCGATCCATGGGTATTCTCCGGACAGGCCGTGGCGAGTCTCTTCCATGGGCTTTGACGCCAAGATCACCGGAAAGTTCCCAGGACTTTCACCCGTTACCGCGTCGTCCGACAGCATCATGGCAAATCAGCACCGATTAACCGATTAACCGATTCACCAGTTAACCACCAACCATTCAATCCGCCAACCGATCAACCGGCTGTTTCCGCGGAGCGCGCATAAGAAAACCCCACGACCGGGATCGCGGGGTTTTTTATGTACGAATGAACAGTGGAAAGTCTTCGCCTGTCGTCACCGGCAGGCTATCCCGTGAGGGACGAGGTTGTGCTGACTATCTCTTTCGGTCAGATCTCTCTGTCCGAAGTCCTAGATAATCCTCTAGAAAGGAGGTGATCCAGCCGCAGGTTCCCCTACGGCTACCTTGTTACGACTTAGTCCCAGTCACCGAGCTCACCTTAGGCAGCACTGAATCGTGCCGACTTCGGGTGCTCCCAGCTTCCATGACTTGACGGGCGGTGTGTACAAGGCTCAGGAACACATTCACCGCGTCACGCTGATACGCGATTACTAGCGATTCCGACTTCATACAGTCGAGTTGCAGACTGTAATCCGAACTGAGGCCAGGTTTATCCGATTTGCACCACCTTACGGCTTCGCGTCGGTTTGTCCTGGTCATTGTAGCACGTTTGCAGCCCTGGGCATAAAGGCCATGAGGACTTGACGTCATCCCCACCTTCCTCCGGTTTAACACCGGCAGTCTCGCTAGAGTCCCCGACATTACTCGCTGGCAACTAACGACAAGGGTTTCGCTCGTTACGGGACTTAACCCAACATCTCACGACACGAGCTGACGACAGCCATGCAGCACCTGTGTACGTTTCACCCCGAAGGGCAACCAGCCCTGTTTCCAGGGAGGCATCCGTACATGTCAAGCCCAGGATAAGGTTCTTCGCGTTGCATCGAATTAAGCAACATGCTCCACCGCTTGTGTGAGCCCCCGTCAATTCCTTTGAGTTTTAGCCTTGCGACCGTACTCCCCAGGCGGTCCACTTAACGCTTTTGTTTCGACCAGAAATGTGTCAGAACACCTCAGATCTAGTGGACATCGTTTATGGCCAGGACTACCGGGGTATCTAATCCCGTTCGCTCCCCTGGCTTTCGCACCTCAGCGTCAGGTCAGGCCCAGTGCACCGCCTTCGCCTCTGGCGTTCCTCTTGATATCTACGCATTCCACCGCTCCACCAAGAGTTCCACTCGCCCCTACCTGCCTCAAGACTGCCAGTTCGCCCAGCAATTCCCCGGTTGAGCCGGGGGCTTTCACAAGACGCTTGACAATCCGCCTACGTGCTCTTTAAGCCCAGTGATTCCGAACAACGCTCGCCACCTTCGTATTACCGCGGCTGCTGGCACGAAGTTAGCCGTGGCTTCCTCTGGGATTCCTCAACTTCCGGGGGTATTGGCCCCGGTCGCTTGGTGGTCCCTGACAGTGGTTTACACCCCGAAGGGCTTCCTCCCACACGCGGCATCGCTCCGTCAGGCTTTCGCCCATTGCGGAATATTCGTCGCTGCAGCCTCCCGTAGGAGTCCGGGCAGTGTCTCAGTCCCGATGCGCCGGGTCAACCTCTCAGTCCCGGTACCCGTCGTTGCCTTGGTGAGCCGTTACCTCACCAACAAGCTGATAGGATATGGGCCGCTCTAAGGCCAATAGGTCCCGAAGGAGCCCCATCGTTTGGTCAAAGTGTCCTACAACACGATGACGTTATCAGGTATTAACCACAGTTTCCCGCGGCTGTCCCTGTGCCAAAGGTACGTTACCCATACATTACTCGCCCTTGCGCCACTCTACTTGTCGCCACTGGCAAGCCAGTTTTGACGTTCGCGTGCGACTTGCATGCTTTAGCCATGCCGCCAGCGTTCGATCTGAGCCAGGATCAAACTCTTCACTTGTTGTATTGAATCCCTTCCCGAAGGAAGGGCAATAACTTGGGTGAATGTTCACCTAGCAAAAAGCCAAGTCTCTTTTGGGGGTTGACTTGGCCGGTCGTGTCGGACAAATGCCCGACATTCCCAAAACTCAAAATCCTTACACTGGTCTGCTTATAGCAGATAGTCAGTCACGAGGATTTTGAGGCGACTGCCCGTCGCAAGAGGGGCAGTCTATCGTGTGTTTTCCGAAACCCAAACAACCCGTGACAGGCTGCTTCGTCTCGGTCACATCCTCGTGACTATTTCCACTGTTCACTTGTCAAAAAGTTCGTTCTTTTGTGTCGCCGTGAAAGCCTTTCGCCTTCGTGCGACAGGAAGATCTAAGTTACCGATTTGATTGTGCGGCGTCAAGCGGTAAATCGAAAATCTTCAGTTTTTCTTGCCGTCGCCTTGCCGGGCCTTTCGCTCGGCATCGTCTGCTGCGACGGGAAGAAGAAGTCTACTCACTTGCGGTTTGTTTGCAAGCGTCGAATTCGCCTTTTGTGAGATTTTCTTTAACTCCCGGTTTCAGGCCGGCAAGGGCGAGAAACCCGCCCGAAAATCCCTGCCGGTTGCGTCGGCAAAAACCGCCGCGTCGGCAAAGGCTCGTATTCGTCATTCTTAAGGGTGCGCCGCCTCGTCGGCCGGTCTCATCACCGGCGTCCTTATCGAGGGACGGAGGATTCTACCGACATCCCGAACAGATGCAAGATGCAAATCCCGGGAAATTGAAAAAGAGCGTCTTCCGGCCGCCTGCCGGGCCCCCGTCATCCTTGACCATTTACATTATAGCCCATGCGGACGGACAGATTCAAACCCTCATCCCGGTTTTCCTCTCGGAGGAAATCGCGTCCGGACGCCCGCTGGGTCGCCGGGCTGAAGTAGGGTCACAGGACGATGATACGCCGGGCGGGCCGTGAGCGGCTGGGCGGTTGATCGCCTTGGGCCTAACCGCTTGCGACACGGTCTCTAGCGTGTGCTTCCCCTCTGCCCGCGGGTCTGCGGAAGCTGTCGGGCGGCCGGAAAATATTTCTTCCATGTAGGTAGAGAACGGGCCGGGACGGCAGAATAATTCCATTGCAGCACCCTTGCCCCGACGGAAAGGGACGAACATGTCACTGAAGAAATTGATGATCGCCGCGGCGATTCCCGTTGTTCTGCTGACCGCCGATGGGTTTGCCGGGAGCAGTTTCGCCTTGCGGCTGAGCATCCGTAGCGGATTCGGGCACTTCGGGCACCGTGGGCATCCCGGTTTGTCGGTGATCGGTCGATACCGCAGCCCCGCCTTTCTTCGATACGGCCGCGGGATCGCGCCGTTCGCTTTCGGGCACCACGGATTCCACCGATACGCCCGCGCGGTGCACCAGCGGAATGTCGCCGACCGGTACTACCCTCGCCCGATGTACTATCCGGCGGGCGGAAGGCTGTTCTACCAGCCGGGCCATGGTGGCGGCAGGGCGGTCTACGGTAGTGGATACAACGGCGGTGGGCGAAGCGTCTATCACACGCCGCGATTCCGCCGGACCAACTACTACAAGGATCTTCCCGCACCCAAGCTCAGGTACTACGGTGGGTATACTCCGCCGGTCCGGGTTCCACGGAGGAGGTAACGCGGTGAGATTCCCCTGCGGATTGTGCATGTTATCTACCGTCGTCACGGCGGCAATGTGCGTCCTCGGTTGCCAGTCGTCCGATCCGCCGTCAACCGGGCCTGATGGATCGACCGGAGATGCCGCCTTCCGGCAGGAGACGCTCGCCGGCGAACTCAAACGTGCCGTCGCCGCGGCAGAGACGCCGCAAAGCCCCGCCGGTCCGGAGGAACTCGCGCGCTCCACCGGGGCACTGCAGACAACCATGCGGTCGGTTGCCGGCCGTCTGCCCACTGACTCCGAAGCCCGCACGCTCCTGGCCAACGCGCTTCAGGAAGCCCGCGACACTTCCGGGCTGAGCAAGCGTCAGGCGGTGCTGATGGAAGGGGCCCGAGAGGCGCTGGCGACGTTGCAGTTCAGCCAGTCGGTTTCTGCCCCGCTGCCCGCCGACTTCCCGCCGCCAAGCCCCGTCGGCAGGATCCGCGTGAAGGAGTATCCGAAACTCCGCAAGGCCGTGATGACCGGCAGTGATGAGGGCAGGATGTTCCGCACCCTCTTCAAGCACATCCGCTCCGAGCAGATCAAGATGACCGCCCCTATGCAGACCGTGTACGAGTACAAGCCCACCTCAGAAGAACCGGGCCAACCGGAACGCAAGGCGATGGCGTTTTACTACCAGTCGCTCGAGCAGGGACAGACCGGCAGGGCAGGGGACGTTAAGGTCATGGACGAGCAACCGCAGACCGTCGTCAGCGTGGGCGTTCGGGGGTCGTATTCTTCCGGCAGGGCCCGCGCGGCGATCGGCACGCTCAGCGACTGGCTCAAGCTGCACAGTGACGAGTACCGGCAGGTCGACAACCCGCGCGTGCTTGCCTATCACAGCCCGATGGTGCCGTGGTTCATGAAGTACAGCGAGGTGCAGATCCCGGTTGAGCGTGTGACGGCGGCAGAGTGACAGGGTTGGCGGGTCTCCTGACCCGCCAACGGGACAGGATCGTCCGCA
>JBKHHU010000299.1:0-3156 GCA_046539045.1 Phycisphaerae bacterium | reverse complement strand
ATCCCCAGACCGGACAAGGCGCAAGCCCACCGGATCTCCATCCATGGCCAGCGAAGGAAGCGATGACCACTGTGCCCCGGGATGGACGCTGTGACGCAAGTCCGCTGAAGTACCGAACGTCCCAACCCGCAGCCAAGCGACCCAGGCCTCGTCACCGTCGGTCGCGAGGCGAGCGTCTTTCCAGCGGTCGCCGGATTCCCCTTGGGCCACGGCCATGGAACGCAGCTCATCGTCCGAGTTGATCCGATACAAGCGCAAAGCAGGTACGCGATCTTCCAGCATCCATTCCTCGGTCAGCGCCCATACCTCACCAGAGTCGGTCACCGCCGGTTCACCGGCTGCAACAAACCACCCCTCCTCGCCAAGCCGGAGCGGCTGACCGAAAGTTTCACCATCATCCCGGGAAACGGTCATCCAACTGTCTATACGCTCCTTATGATCGCTTTCAACACGGTAACGCTCCTGCCAAAGAGCAAGCACTTGGTCACCATGAGAGACAAGCCGAGGATTCTCGATGCGGGCCTTCTCCTGAACGGGTCCGAGGCGATATTCGTCGGACGACTGCACGTCGATTGCCAGAAGGGACCCTTCACGCGCCGCCAGCACAATTGCGGTATCTGCTGCAGCTGCAAGCTCTGGCTTGCGCTGGCGAGGCAATGCCTCAAATCGCATCACGTCGGCCCGCTGCTGTGCCGACACCTCGGAGACCTCGCCCGGCTCCTGTCCGGACGCGCCGTAAAGCGGCGCAGCGAGGCAGCAACTGCCGAACACAGCAATTGCTGCAATCAACGATCCAGAAATGCGTTTATTATCGTACATGTGTTTTCAGAAGTCCTCTTGAATGCTGGGGCGGATTGGCACGGGTGACCTGACCGGCCACAAGGCATGGTTGTTGTCGACAAGCCTGAAGCGCGTTCAGTTCCAGCCGAGGGCGTGCCTGCGGGAACTCTACACGAAGCCATCCATGGGGAAGCCATCCATGGGTTCGTGTAGCAACGCACAGAACCGATATGCCCGCACCGTGCACCGCGATTCAATGGCTTGTATCCTGACGCACCATGACATCCTGCCCGGCACGGGAAGGTCTGCTTTCACATAAGACTTCTTCTGGTCGCAACCACACCCCCGACTAGGCTGGAGATTCTAACGATGCTTGCCAGGTCTACAAAACCCGGCATGTGCCCAGCAACGGAGGCGGCCTGAAGTATCCCATACCGGGGACGCCACGATACCGGGGGTCGGTAAATGTCAACATATGTTGTCCGCTTTACCGTTACGACGCCCCCGTCTTGAGGTCTCGTTCCGGGTTGAGCCAGACGCCCTTGTTGGGCGTCCAGTCTCGTGTCGATCCGCTCCAGCGCTCGGGGTTTCGTTTCCGGGCCTGGGCATAGACGCGCGCTCGCCAGGCAAGAATCGCCGTGTCCTCGCCGGCATGCCGTTGGGCCGGTGTGACGTGCCGGATGGCACTGTGGCGATGCGTCTCGTTGTACCAGTCGACAAAGCAGCAGACGTACTCTCGTGCTGCCTTGACGCCGGCAAAATCGGTGACTGGAAAGGCTGGCCGGTACTTGAACGTACGCAACACGGACTCGGAGTACGAGTTGTCGTTGCTCACCCGGGGACCGCTGTAGGACGGCGTGATGCCGAGGCGTTCCAGGGTGACCGGAAGGTCGATGCCGTCATCGGGTTGCCCTTGTCCGAATGCAGTACCAGCGGCTTGTGTGCACAGCCCTTTCGCCACACGGTGCGCTCGATCAGGGTGGCGGCCTGCTCGCCGGACTCCGTATCGTGCACGTCCCAGCCCACGATATTGCGGCTGTAGAGGTCGATGACCAAGTACATGTAGTAGAAGGCACCCTTCACCGGCCCCGGCAAGTAGGTAATGTCCCACGACCAGAGCTGGCAGGGGCCGTCAGCCCGATGACTTGCCGGCGGGCGACTCGACCGGGGCGCTCGAGCCCGGCCACCATGATGCTGCTCATCATGCGCTCGAAGCACTCGGTAAAACGTCGATTCGGAGGCCAGGTGTTCGCCACCGTCGGCCACCAGCGGGACCAGCTGTCCCGGCGGCAGGCTGGCGAAATCGGGCCGATGGCAGGTTTCCAGCACACGGGCACGCTCCTCATCGGTCAGCTTGTTCCGTGGCGCGGGACGGGAGGCACCCGGCCGGCCATCCGCGACGACCGCCGTCACGTTTCCAGCGACGAAACGTCCGGGCAGTCAGGCCCAGTTCCCGGCAGGCCGAGGCCTGACGGGCGCAGGCTTCGATCGCCTCGTCGATCAGCGAGCACGCGTTCATGCGATCCGGGACACTGATCATGCGTCCTCGTCTTCCCCCCAGATCGCCCAGGCCCTTTTCGCAACGTCAACAAGGCCGCGGTTTCAGCCAGCGCCTTCTCTTTGCGCACCAGCTCGCACTCTGCCGTCCGACGACGGTTGCGTTCCGCTTGTAGCGACTGCTGCCACTGTTGCGTCGAGACCTGCGCCCAGTCGTTGGCTTGTTCGCAGGCGGTGCGCCAGGCCCCGATCTGTTCGGGATACAGTCCGCGCTGGCGACAGTACTCGGCCCGCTCGCTCTCGTTGAGCGGGGCCGTCTCGACCACCGCAGCGAACTTGTCACGAGTGGACCAGCCTTCCGGCGTGGTGTCGCCGTCGGGCAGCAGCCGCCCCCGGTTGCGGGCGTCACAACGCCAGTTGTACAACCTGGCCTCGGAGATGCCTTCCTCGACGGCCAACGCCGCAATCGTCTTGTTCTCGGGCGGCAGCATCTTCTTGATCACCGCCTCTTTCCGTTCGAGTGAATACCGCACAGATCGCTCCAATCCGCCCCCTCAGTGAGTTTGTAACAGGCTATCAGAGAAAGCGGACATCTACTTTGTCGGCCCTGAACATTTCCCACAACGAACAACAGCAGACCGGTACTCGGCCAGAAGCAGGCCGGTGCCGGGGCCAATCCAAGCTGCTTAAACACAGGGGGGAGCCGCTCAAGTGCCGAAACGCGCACCGGGATCCGCAAAGTTCGGGCACAAAATGCAATGAGCCACCGCATCAGCCACCGAAGGTTGTAGCCGGCGGCCGCCAGAACCACGTTCAGGGCATCACCGAGTTGGCCCTTGAGGTGGTTGCGCCGCATTCGGTGTTCGGCCTTGAGGTGGC
>JBKHHU010000298.1:0-3161 GCA_046539045.1 Phycisphaerae bacterium | reverse complement strand
CCCGTAAGCGGCGAGATACCCCCAAAAGGCGTCAGCCAAGGGTAATCCATGCAATCCGTGTAATCTGTGGACAAGAGCCGTTGCCGTGCCCAGCCGCGGGCGTCCCCCAACAGGCGCCAGCCAGAAATTCGTGTCAATTCGTGCAATTCGTGGACCCCGCCGTGGTCGCAGGCGATTGCATTTTCCGCCCCGGTTGCTACAGTATCTCCATGCCCAAGAAGAACCACGACAATACCCCGATGACGTACAAGCAGGCCGGTGTCGATATCGAAGCCGGCAGCGAAATGGTCTCCAAGATCAAACCGCTTGTCCGCAAGACCTTTACGCCCCGCGTGATGGACCATTACGGCGGGTTCGCCGGTCTGTTCCGGCTGGACTATAACGAGCGGCTGTTCAAGCGGAACTACAAGGAGCCGGTCCTCGTCAGTTGCACCGACGGCGTGGGCACGAAGCTCAAGATCGCTTTCGGCATGGACAAGCTCGACACCGTCGGGATCGACCTGGTCGCGATGAACGTCAACGACCTGATCTGCTGCGGGGCCGAGCCGCTGTTCTTCCTGGATTATCTTGCCGTCGGGAAGCTCACCCCGGATCGCATGGCCGACATCGTCAAGGGCATCTCCGACGGGTGCGTGGAGAGCGGATGTGCCCTGCTCGGCGGGGAAACCGCCGAAATGCCGGACTTCTACGATCCGGAAGAATTCGACATGGCCGGGTTCTCGGTCGGCGTGGTCGAGCGAGATCGCATCATCGACGGCTCGGAGGTGGAAGCCGGCGACATCGCCATCGCCATCGCCAGTGACGGTCTGCACTCCAACGGATACGGCTTGGCCCGTCGCGTGCTGCTGGACAAGGCGGGCTATGCATTCGACGACGCCCCGCCGGAGTTGGAAGGCAGGACCATCGGCGAGGAAATGCTCACGCCGACGAAGATCTACGTCAAGCCGGTCATGGACGTGCTGCAGCATTACGAGGTGAAGAAACCCGTCCGGGCAATGGCGCACATCACCGGCGGAGGACTGACCGACAACCTGCCCCGCGTGCTGCCGGACGGGCTGACGGTGCGGATCAAACGCGACAGCTGGAAGATCCCGCCGGTTTTCAAACTCATCGCCGACAAGGGCCCGGTCGACCAGCTCGAAATGCGACGCGTGTTCAACATGGGTGTCGGCTTCGTCCTGATCGTCACCCCCGGACACGCCCAGCCGATCATCAACCGCCTCCGCCGCAACGGCGAACTGTGCTGGCAGCTCGGAAAGGTCGTCGAAGGTGCCGACGAGGTACTGTGGAGTTGACGCCATTTCACCGGTTGGCAGTTCTACCTGCCAACGGGTTCTCGATGTTGTTTCCGCGTGGTGGGTCTCCTGACCCACCACGGTGTCTGACGCACGGAAGGTGCCCCCCAACGCACCGTTGGCGGGTCGGGAGACCCGCCAACCGTAAAACCAGAAGCTGACCCGCCAACCGCAGAACCAGAAGCGATTGCCTCTAAAACGTCACCCCGATCCGGTTGACCGCAAACTCGTGGCAGCCGTGTTTCTCTGCCGCGGTCAGCGTGCCGTTGCACACGCCGACCAGGAACCCGAAGGTTGCCTCGGCCAGAGCGTCCATCGGCCTGCCGTCGATGATCTGCCCGGCGTCCACGTCGATGAAGTCGGCCATGCGTTCGTACATCGCGGTGTTTGAGGATATCTTCACCACCGGGGCCACGGGGTTGCCCAGCGGCGTGCCGACACCGGTGGTAAACAGCACCAGCGTGGCCCCACCGGCGACCATTCCAGTGATCGATTCCGGATCGTTGCCCGGAGTGTCCATGACCACCAGGCCCTTCTTCGACGGCGCCTGGGCGTAATCGAGCACCTCCACGATATCGCTGCTGCCGCCCTTGCAGATGCACCCGAGTGACTTTTCCTCGATGCTGCTGAGCCCGGCCCGGATGTTCCCGGGCGTGGGATTCACGCCGATCAGATCGCAGCCCTGATCCATCGCGGCCTGGATATACCGGTCGATCCGCCCGAACAGGTCGGCCCGGACGTTCTCATCGGGGATTCGCGGAGCCAGGGCATCCTGGGTGCCGATCATTTCCGGCACTTCGGAGAGAATAACCGTCGCCCCGGCATCGACCAGCCGATCACTGACGAGCCCGACCATCGGATTGGCTGTGATCCCGCTGAACGGGTCGCTCCCGCCGCATTCCAGCCCGACTGTCAGTGCAGAGATGCCGCACTGGACGGCCTTCTGGGCGGCGACGAACTGCTTCATCTCCGCAATGTGGCCCATCGCCTGCCGGAAAAGTTTCTCGGCATTGCCGACGTCCTGGATCACGAGCGTCCGGACCATGCGGTTCTCCGTCGGCACCAGTTCGGCGATGTCGGCTGCACTGGTGCTCTCGCACCCGAGCCCGACAATCAGCACCGCGCCGACGTTCGGATTCCCGCACGTGCCGGCCAGCGTCCGCAGCACCTGCTCGCGATCGTCTCCCAAGTGCGTGCAGCCGTGCTGATGCGTCACGGTCACCACGTCCGGTTCGGCCCGCCCGACCTGCTCGACCAGATAATTCGCGCAGGAGACGCTGGAGATCACCAGCACGTGATTGCGAATGCCGAACACGCCATCCTCGCGCGGGTATCCCTGGATAGCTGGGGCGGTCATGCGTCACCTCCTGTCGAGGATTTGACTCTGCTGGTCAGGTTGTGCACGTGCACGCCGCTGCCGGCGGGCACGTCGACCGAGGCGGTGCCGATAGCGTAGCCATACTTGTAAATTTCGCTCCCGGCGGGGATGTCGCGAATCGCCAGCTTGAACCCGGGCTGGATCGGTTCAGGCACGTCCAGCCTGCTGCCGTCGGGCAACTGGTACTTGCCGGCGGGGATCTCCCGCAAGGCGGTGGCGACGTTATCATTCCCGGCGAAGATCAGAGCACTATCAGTGAGTTTTTGCATGGGCGTTTCCTGTTTCATGATCAGCCATAATAGCCACAGCGAAAGCGGCCGCAAGTCGTTTCAGACGCATCCCGCGATCGGAGCCTTGCGTTCGGTTGCCCCGGAACGTATCTTCCGGACTCTTCTCATCGGGCGGATTCGGAGCATACATGCCGCAGATCATCGTCGAGAACCTCGTCAAGACGTATCGCGTGGCCGAGCGTACGCCCGGCGTGCTGG
>JBKHHU010000297.1:0-3163 GCA_046539045.1 Phycisphaerae bacterium | reverse complement strand
GTCAGCTCTTCCTCGACGAATTCCAGGTCGCCGCGTTTGTTCAAGTCGCGCAGGCTGTCGAGGATCACTTCGCGGGCTTCCTCGATCTCTTCGTCCTTCGGGTTCGACAGCAGCGAGGTTTCCTCATCGAGCATGGCACTGGCCCGCTCGGACATGTTCCCGCGGAGCCGTTCGACGACGTCTTCGTCGCCTTCCCACAGGGCCAGGGCGAGCTTCCGGGAGTCCACACCGCGGAGGATTTCCTGCATCGAGCGGTCGGCGATGTGCGGAAGGTCTTCCCAGATGACCATCAGCTTCTCGACCAGTTGTGCGGTTTCCTCGTCCTTTTCGGCGATGCCCTTGAGCATCTCGTCCCGCTGGGTCTGCTTGAGCCCGCGGAGCAGGACGGCCACCTTCCGCAGTTTCTCATCCCGCGGCGCGGCTTTCGGCCCGTCCTCGCCGGCCATGCGCTCACGGACTTTTCGGGCGACGCGGAGTTTGACCGTCCACGAAGCCTCTGCCGCCAGCGTCATTCCGCGGACCGCCTCGGTCTGCACGTCCTCCTCCAGGAGCGGCAGCAGGAGTGAGCTTTTCTCGGGCGACAGTTCGCTCATGATCATTGCCGCCACCTGGGGCGGCTCGCCCTGCAGCGCTTCGGCAATGCGCTGAACATCGGCGTTGCGGACAGGCAGGAACGGGTCCTTGCTGTCCAGCAGTTCTTCCAGGTTGGCCAGGATATGTGAACTTTCCCGTTCGCCCATGGCCTGGGCGAGCATGGTCTGCAGGAAGGCCAGGTTCTGCTTGCTTTTCTGCTGGTGCAGCACGGTGAAAAACTCGCGAGCCTGCTTGGCGGCTTCCTCCTGCACGCTCACGCCGGACGCGTCGAGGTAGGCCAGTTCCGCGGCGATTTTCTTGATCGCCTCGGGCGGAGCGGATTTGAGCAGTTGCCCGGCGGTCACCGGATCGAGGCAGCGGAGGAAAAGCGCTGCTTTTCTCAGGCCTTCAGCCACGGATTACTCTCCCCTTTCGTTGTCGACCCAGCTGAGGAACAGCCGCTTCACTTCTTCGGGGTTCTCCTGCAACGCACTGGCGATGCTCGATCGCAGCAGGTCCGGATCATCGCCGCTGTGCCCCGCGTTGGGCAGCATCCGGTCGGCCCCGGCTTGTCCTTCGCCCTGCAGCGCGAGCATGGCGGCATTGGATTCGGAAGGCTTGGGCTTCTTGCCGCGGACGATCCGCAGCGCCAGCAGCGCCCCGATCACCAGCAGCCCGATGGAACTCTTGCCCAGTGCATCCAGCAGGAAGTCCGGCCCGAAGCCGGGTTCGCCGGCGACCACGGGCGTCATTTCCGGCTGCTGCATCGGGGCATCGATGACCTTCAGGTCGCTGACCGGCACCTTCCCGACGGCGTTCCGGATCGCGTCCTGAATGTCGGCAACTTTGATCGCCGGGGCGGCCGGGGCGGCACCGTCTGCTGCCTGTTCATCGGACTTTGGCGGAGTCAGATCCACAAAAGCCGAGACGCTGATGGACCGGATCTCGCCAGGCCGGGATACCTTTCGCTCGACCGTCCGGCTGACCTGGTAGGACATTTCGATGTCCTCTTCCTTGGTCACGCCACCGGGATTGGCGTTTCCACCTTTGCCCGTACCGGTCGACGACTTGGAGCGGATCGTCTCCCTGCTGACCGCCTTGCCGTTGGGATCATAGGTTTCGGTGGTGGATTCGGAGGCGACGGTATCGATCTGGGCATCGACCCGGGCGACGGCCTTGCCGGACCCGAGCACGCCGGCGAGCATGTCCTCGATCTTCGAAACGTAGTATTCCTCCACGCGTGCCTTGTAATCGAGATAGGTGCTGGCGCCTTTGGCGAACTCGTCGTCATTCTCGCCGCTGAGCAGGTTGCCCTTGTCGTCGACGACGGCCACGTTCTGGCTCTGCAGACCGGTTCCTCCGCCCATGGCCACCAGTTGGGCGATGGCTGCGACCTTGCCCTGAGGCAGTCGCCACCCCGGTCGGGTCTTGACGACGACCGCAGCGGACGCTTCGCGGTTCTTGGCCCCGAAGAGGCTCCCCTTCGGCTGGACCAGGTGCACGCGGGCCGCTTCCACGCCCTCAATCGTCTGGATCGATCGGGCCAGCTCGCCCTCGATCGCGCGTTTGAGGCCCACCCGCTGGGAGAACGGGCTGGCACCGAGTTTCTCTTCGTCTAGAATCTTGTATCCCGGCTGGTCGCCGCGCAGGGCCCCCTGCTCGGTCAGGCTCAGCAACAGGCGGGACTTGTTGCCCTTCTCGACGTAGATCGTGGTGCCCTGTTCCTTGAGTTCATACGCCACGCCGTCCTCGCTGAGGATGTCGACGATCTTGGCTGCTTCCTCCCGTCCCATCCCGCTGGCCAGCATCTCCATTTCCGGCTTGGTCGCGTAGGAGAACAGGAAGTACCCGCCGACGAGCATGCCGATGGCTACGCCAATCAGGATGACCCGCTGGAGCGGTGGAGTTCTCTGCCAGATTTCGGTGATGTTCTTGATCGTTGGCACGTCTTACCTCGGGTATCTGTGTCGATGGCTCGCCCGACAGTCTGCCTGGGAAGCGTTCCTGGCGGAACCCATCCCAAGCGGACTGCTAGATATTCATGTTCATCGTCTGCTTGTAGGCGTCTATGACCTTGTTGCGGACGCCGATGAGCAGTTTGAAGCTCATGTCGGCGTTGGCGACGCTCTGAACGACCGGAAGGACGCTGTCGCTCTTTCCGGAAACGTAGTTCTCGATCGCCTTGGCGCTGTCGGCCTGGCTGGCCTGGGCTTTTTCCAGCGCCTTGCCCAGCGTGTCGACGAACTGCCCCGCCTCGTTGCTCTGGGCGGCTTTCTTTGCCTGCTGCAGGAACTGGCTCGGGCCGATTCCCTGTATTCCGTTAATGGGAGGCATATGTGTTTCCTTATCTCAGAAGTTCCAGAGTGGTGTCCACCGAGTCCTGATAGCGTTTAAGCACTGCCGCGTTGGCCTGGTAGGCCCTGCTGGCGGTGACCATGTTCATCATCTCCACCGGCAGATCGACGTTGGGCATAGCGACCATTCCGTCCTCGTCTGCATCCGGGTGCCCGGGCATGTGCACCTTCTTGAAGTCGGTGGACATGTCGCCGATCACCTGCTCGATGGTCACGCCCTGCAGGTCACCATCGGT
>JBKHHU010000296.1:0-3173 GCA_046539045.1 Phycisphaerae bacterium | reverse complement strand
AGGAATTGGCCCGCCAGCTCAAATGCACCACGAACCTCCGAACCATGGCCACGGCGGCCTACATGTACGCCTCGACAAATGAGGATTATGTTCCGCGAGATTTCGACGACCGTGAAGACATCCGAAAACGCTATTTCTTCGCCACTCGCTTCGGTCCCTATATCGAGGGTGGGGAGTATGACCCAGCCATCGAGAAGCAGCCAACCGGCAGCGAGCAGAAGATCTATGACGCGCTGAAGGAAAGGGGCAGCCCGGCGCTGCTGTGCCCGTCCGTTCGGAACAAGCCCGACCACGTGGTCCACTATGTTGTGAACGCCGTTCACTGGGATGAATTCGAGGAAGACGGCGGATATGGCTCCCAAGGGCTGACTCGTGTCAGCGACGTGCCAGGTGCGCCGGCGGAGGTGGGGTATCTTTTCGAGGCCAACCTTCACAACGACCGCTTGGGACCGGCTGAGTTCAATTACTACGACGTGTTCACGCTCGGATACATGCCCTACAACGGGTTCAGCACCAAGGATTCCACCCGTGTGATCCGAGCTGATGATGCACGGCATAATGGTAACACGACGGTGGTATTCTTCGACGGGCACGCCGAGCCGATGGCTCACACCCCGTACAACATGCCCATTACCTTATTCAATCCATTGGATGACGATCAACTGGACTGACGCTGCCTTTTCCGGCACAATACGCACGGGCGGTCTTTCGAAACTGTCCGTGCGTTTCCCATTGCATTCTGGAGGACTGCCAGTGCATATTTTTACAAGATTGGTCCTTGTGCTTGCCTGCGGTCTGTGGACTCTATCTGCCATGGCCGACGAACCCACAACCCAGGCGGTCGAGAAGCGGATCCGCGAAGGGATCGAGAAAAACCGCAAAGATGACTTCGTCCTGACGGTTGTCGATGCCGAAGGGAAGCCCGTGAAGAACGTCGGGGTGAAAGCCCTGATGGCCGAGCATGCTTTCGGATTCGGCACCTGCGTGCGGGCCGACCGACTGGCCCGCGTGGACGAAAAGGACACGCAGACCTACCGCAAGTGGATCCCCAAGCTCTTCAATCGCGTAACCATCGGCAACCGCATGAAATGGCGCGCTCAGACCAAGCCCGACCGCCGGGCCTGTGCAGACGCCGCCGTCAAGTGGTTCGAGCAGCAGGACCTTGACCTGCACGGCCACACGATGATCTGGGCTTCCCTCAAATGGGGAGCGATGGCCAAAGATGTGCACCAGAAAATAGAGGACAACACCCCCGACGCCGCAGCCTTTGCACGCAAGGAATCGCTGGCGCATATTCGCGACATCGGCAAGCGGTACAGCGACAAGGTGATCGGCTGGGATGTGGTCAACGAACCGTTCTCCGAACGGGCGATCCAGGAAATCGTCAATCCCAAAGCCCCGCGCGGGCAGGAGCCGATTCTTGTCGAATGGTTCCGCGCGGCCCATCAGGCCGACCCGGACGCCGTGCTCTACATCAACGACTACCACATCCTCGTCGGCGACGACAAAGAGCACAAGGACAGCTACGAAGGCACCATCAAATACCTGCTGGACCAGAAAGCCCCGCTTGGGGGCATCGGCATGCAGGGTCACTACTACAAGGACGAATTGAAGCGCACACCCGCTGAGATGCTCAAGACGCTGGACCGGTTCGGTAAGTTCAAGCTCCCGATCCATATCAGCGAGTTCGACACGTTCGGGAAAGGCTGGGGCGAAACGCAGGCCGAACGGGAGAAGAACCAGGCCGAGTTCCTTCGCGATATCCTGCGCGTTTTCTTCAGCCACCCGCAGGCGGAAGCGTTCACTATGTGGGGCTTCTGGGACGGCCAGCACTGGTTTGATGAAGCTCCTCTGTTCCGCAAAGACTGGACGCCCAAGCCCGGGCTGAAGGTGTATCGCGATCTGGTGTTCAACGAATGGTGGACCGAAACCGACGGGAAAACCGACGGGAAGGGCAAGTTTGGCTTTCGCGGATTTTACGGAACCTACAAAGTGCAGGTGACCGTCGACGGAAAGACGACAACCCGCGAGGTGAAGCTGGTTAAGGGTGAGCCGACCGCCCGGATCATGGTAAGCAAGGCTTCGGACGATGAGTAAAGACGCGTCCGCTGAGCAGCTTACGGACGGCCGGGCCCTTGAGTTGTGGCCGGACGGAGCGCCGGGCGCTGTCGGCGACGGCGCCGAAGACCGGCCGATGCTTATGCCGATCCTTCCTGAAGGTGAGCCCGACGGGCGAGCAGTGATCGTCTGTCCCGGTGGGGGATACAATCATCTCGCCGAGCACGAAGGAGAGCCTGTCGCCCGTCTGCTGAGCCGGTGGGGCTTTACCGCTTTCGTGCTGCAGTATCGCGTCAAGCCGTATATGTTTGATGCGGCCCTGGCCGATGCCCGCCGGGCGATGCGGACAGTGCGGGCACATGCGCCCCACTGGAACCTGAATCCGCAACAGGTCGGCATGATGGGCTTCAGCGCCGGTGGCCATTTGACTGCCGGCGTGTCCATCATCGATGAACCCGCAGCCGATCCTGTTGACCAGATCGATACCGTGGCGGCCAGACCGGATTTCGCGGTCCTGTGTTACGCTCCGGTCAGCCTGCCGGCGATGGGACGCGGCGACAGGTATCAGTGGCTGTTGGGCGAGAGGCCGTCGGAATCGCTGCTGCGATACATCGAACTGGACCGTCGCGTGACTGACCGGACCCCACCGACGTTCCTGTGGCACACGGCAGAGGATACGGTCGTACCGGTGGATCAATCCCTGTTGCTGGCGAGTGCATTGAGCAAGGCGGACGTGCCGTTCGAACTGCACGTCTTTGCCAAAGGACACCACGGGCTTGGGCTGGCTGAAGGGTTTGGTCAGGTCCAGCGATGGACGGTTCTCCTGCGGGCCTGGCTGGAGAATCTGGAGATTGAGGACTGAACAGCTGGACCGGCCTTATCTTTCTAACGTTTTGCCCGAAACCAATGCGTCGCCCACTTTCGGCGGGAGTTGAAGTTGGGAGAATGTTCCGGCTGCCTGGTTCGGGCGGACCGTGACCACGCAAAAGTAGCCCACGAATTTGTTGTCGCGGAAGACGATCAGCTTCATTCCTTGGGTGATCCCAGCGGCCTTTCCGGCGTCTATGGCCCCGATATTTTCCTTGATCTGAGTGATGGTCCAGCGGTTGGCTTCG
>JBKHHU010000098.1:0-12871 GCA_046539045.1 Phycisphaerae bacterium | reverse complement strand
GGCAATTTCAGCGTGTAAAGCGTCGGTGACTCTGGTACGCTTGCCCCATGGCAGAATACAGCAAAAACATTATCATTCAGGCCATGGATCTGGAAGAGTACCTGGAGGAGCTGACCCGCCCGGGACGGCAGGGCCTGCTGGGTCCGGTCGGCTATCTGGATGCCTCGACCGTTCGTGCGCTGACGCAGCATCACGGGCTGCACAGCCACGACTCTCCGGTATTGCCCAGCCTGATCCGCTGGGGCTCGGCCTGAAAACGATTCTCTGACTGACAACGGACGTACCCAATGACCTGGACAATCTCCGAATCGCAGTTCCTGGATCATCCTTCCAAAGACCGGGCCGCCCTCTTCGCCGTCGGCAACGGGTCGGTCTGCAGCCTGGGCCTGCCGGCGGGGCTCTCCGAGAGCCCCCAGCGAGAGACGTACCTTGCCGGCTGCTACACGATCGGCCCGCTGGAAATGCACTGGCTGATGCAGGCGCCCGCCTGGCGCGGGGCCGCCATAGGGGCTGCCGGCGAGATGCTTCCCGCCAACGACGTCGAGCGGACCCTCGACATGCGCAGCGGCGTGCTGAGCATTACCGCTCGGATTGAGGGAGCTGCCGGAAAATTCCAGATCACCGAACAGCGGTTTGCCTCCATGGCCGACCCGACGCTGCTGGCCCAGCGATGGACGGTGCGCGTGCTGGAATGCGTCGGCCCGGTGGAGTTCTGGTTGGGGCTGGACGGGGACGTGGTCGCCGATCGAACCAAGTATTACAAGGACCTGGACGTGCCCTGCATCGAGGGTGACACCGTGCGTCTGAGCCGCGTGGACACGCTGGCAGTGGATACCGAGGGTGTTGAATGTATTCTGGTGTCCCCGCAGACCGGCCGCCGCACCTTTGCTTCGGCCCGCATCACACCTCGCGGACCGGCACGGGACCTTCCGCCCGCAGATCATACGGGCAAGCATCGCGTGGGCAAGCATTACCGATTTGATGCCGCCGCCGATGAACATGTTGAGTACACCTTCGAGAAACTCTGCGTCGTCACCGGCGATAGCCCGGATCGCGATGCCGTCTCTGCAGGACGCGAGGCGGCCAAGCGCCTTGCGGAAACGGACTGGGATCGCGCCCTGGCCGACCACCGGGGGAAGATGGACGAGTTCTGGTCGGGCGCCGATGTGGAAATCGCCGGCGATGAACGTTCCCAGCAGGCGATCCGGTTTGCGATCTGGTCTACCCGGATCGCCGCGCCGAGCAATGACGGGATCTCAAGCATCGGCGCCCGCAATCTGTGCGGAGATTTTTGCCGCGGCGGGGTCTTCTGGGACATGGAGATGTTCCAACTGCCGATGCTGACGGCGGGCGCCCCCGACCTGGCCCGGAATCATATCCGCTTCCGCCGCCGTTGGTTGGATATCGCCCGGAGCTACGCCGCCCAGGACGGATATTCCGGCGCGTGGTATCCGTGGACTGCCTACCGCCAGGGCAGAGACGATCCGCGGAACAACCCGAACCACTTCCTTCGGCAGGAAATCCATATCAATCTTGCCGTCGCCTGGGGAATCCTGCATTACTGGCGGATGACCGACGACGACAGCACGATGGTCAACGACGGCCTGCCGGTCCTCGTGGAGGTCGCCCGCTTCATGGCCGGGCGCACCGACGGTCCGGACGCCGACGGCAAGTACCACCTTCGCGATGTATGCGGCCCGGACGAATTCAGCCTGCACGTAACCGACAACGCTTACACCAACTGCATGACGCGCTGGGTGCTCCGGCAGGCAGGGACGATCCTGAGGGATTTCGAAGCTGCCGGCAAGGCGGAGAACCTGTCCGAATCTCTTGGCGTGGACGCCGACGAGTTAACCCGCTGGGGCACGATCGCCGAATTCCTGCACGTCCCGATGACCCAGGACGGTACGCTGGAGCAGTTCGACGGGTTCGAGACCGAAACGCCGGAAGTGGATCTCGTGGTCAACGGGGGTCGCTGGGGCCGGATTGACAAGACCGGCAAGCAAGCCGACACGCTCATGCTCGCCCACGCCCTTCCCGAGCTGTTCGATGCCGACCAGTTGCGGAAATGCTGGGACCTCTATGCGCCGCTGTGCATGCATTTCTCGTCGCTGAGTTACAACACCCACGCCTTGATCGCGACACGCCTGGGGCTGACGCGCGACGCCGAGCGGTTCTTCCGCCTGGCTGAGGGAATCGACCTGGAAGGCGGAGCGGGCGAGGGGATCCACGGTGCCGGCCAGGGCGGATACTGGCAGGACGTGATCAGCGGATTCGGCGGGCTCCACCTGAATGAGAACGGGCTTACGATCGCACCCGCCCTGCCGGGTTTCTGGGACGGGATGAAATACCGGGCGGCCTACCGCGGTCAACTGCTGGAAGTCGACGTCAAGCCCGCCGGCGTGGCCGTGACGAACAAGGGCGACGAGGCCGTTCAGCTGGAACTGATCGATCAGTGGCAAACCATCGAGCCCGGCGCAACCGTAGAGCGCCATCACGCGGCGCGCTGGACCGATCAGGACCTGGAATGCGTGATCTTTGACCTCGACGGCGTGCTGGTGACAACTGACAAATTTCACTATCTCGCCTGGAAAGAGTTGGCCGACGAGTTGGGGCTCGACTTCGACGAAGAGGTCAATCATCGCCTTCGCGGCATCAGTCGGGCAGAGAGCCTGAAGGTGATCTACGAGCACAACAACGCGGATCTGCCGGACGAGGAAGAATTTGCCCGGCAGATGACCAGCAAGAACGACCGCTACCGCAAACTGATCGGCACCATGACGCCCGACGACGTGTTGCCCGGGGCTCTGGACCTGCTCAACGAGCTGCGGGAGGCGGGCATCAAATGTGCCATCGCCTCAGCCAGCCGGAATACCCCGCTGGTGCTGGAGCGGACCGACCTGCGGAAGTACTTCGATGCCGTCAGCGACGGAAACTGCATCCTGCACTCCAAACCGAGTCCGGAGGTCTTCGAGGTCGCCGCGCAGAGAACACGCACTCTGGCATGGAACTGCCTGGGAATCGAGGACGCCGCTGCCGGCGTGGAAGCGATCAAGCGGGCCGGGATGGTGGCGGTGGGCATCGCCGAATCCGCCCGCGAAGCCGACGTCTGCTTCGACGACACCACCCAGCTGAGCCTGAAGGTGCTGCGGGATGCGTTCGAGAAGCACAAGGATCGCCGATGATGGATGTTGCCTTTCGCCGCGGAATCGCTACCTTCTAGGGTGCCCCGTGAACCCGCAACGCGCGACGGGGTAGCGCAGTCAAACTGAGCCTGAAAACATGAGCGAATACCGCGTCAATCTGGACATCTACGCCGGCCCCCTGGACCTGCTGCTGTACCTCATCCGCCGGGACGAACTGGATATCTACGACATCCCGATCGCCCGGATCACCCAGCAGTACATGGAGTACGTCCAGGTTCTCCACGATCTGGACCCGAATCTCGCCGGCGATTTCCTCGTCATGGCCACGACGCTGATGGAGATCAAGACGCGGATGCTCCTGCCTACGCCCGTGGCAGAAGAAGGCGAGGAGGACGAGAGCACTCTCGACCCCCGCAGTGAACTGGTCCGACAGCTCCTGCAATACAAAGCGTTCAAGGACGCCGCGGCCGATCTGGAAGACCTCGCCGACACCCAGGCGATGCGTTTCCCGCGAAAGCCTGCGCAGGAAGACTATGAGGAGCCCGAGCGCGAGATAGAGGAAATGAGCGCGTGGGATCTGCTCGACGCGTTCAGCCGCATCCTCACCGCCATCGGTGCCGATGCAGCCACGCATGACGTCATCTATGACGACACGCCCATCGAGACTCATGCCACCAGCCTGCTGCACCGCCTTCGCGTGGACGGCTCGCTGTCGTTCCGCAATCTTTTCGCCAACGCCACCGGCCGGGGCGAAGTGGTCGGCATCTTCCTGGCGTTGCTGGAGTTGGTCCGACAGAAACTTGCCATCGCCGTTCAGGATGCCAACTTCGGCGACATCCAGATCCACGAGCACCCCAGCGCCGGAGATGAATCGCCTGTATTCGATTCCTACTCCGACGACGAAGACGCGGAGAACGAAGCCGACACCGGCACCGATCCTGCCGAAGTGTCGCAGGAACCGTCCGCAGCATCCGACAGCTCCGCCGGCCCGCAGGACGACGATGAGCAAGGGTTTTACCTTCCGGAGCAGGAACCCGGCGACCAGGCCCAGCCGGAAGAATCGCAGGATGACGAGGACCTCGAAGACGACGACTGGGATGATGAGTACGACGAGTTGGACGAAGACGACGAGTTGGACGAAGACGACGACTGGGACGACGAAGACGAAGATGAAGATGAAGAGATCGACGAGGAGGAACTGAACATCTTCTATGAATCCGAAGCCTCGGATGAGGAGGACGACGATAACTCCCGAACAGAAGATTGACCAACTCGGCCTGACGCTCCCCGAGCCGACCCAGCCGGTCGGGTCGTATGTTCCTGCCGTCTGCTCCGGATCGCTTCTGATGACGGCTGGGCAGATCCCCATGGACAAAGGCAAACTCGTCGCCGCGGGGAAAGTTCCCGACCGGGTCACCGTGGAGCAGGCCCGACAGGCGGCCATCCAGTGTCTCATGAACGCCCTCTCCGCTGCCAAAGCCGAACTCGGGCAACTCGGCAGGATCCGGCGCATCCTCCGGATCAACGTCTTCGTTGCTTCCGGCCACGGGTTTACCGACCAGGCCCTTGTCGCCAACGCGGCCAGTGATCTGCTGACGGCGATTTTCGCAGATGCCGGCAAACACACCCGGTGCGCCATCGGGGCAGCCGAATTGCCACTCAACGCGTCGGTGGAACTCGATCTGACGGCAGAGATTACCTCACGGTAACCCCCGCAATTTTCCGCAGTTTTCACACCCCGGCAATAGAATAGATGTTGTCTGGTTCCCAGACTGCCAGGGTGCGGCGTGGCCGTCCTACACAATCGCGGAAAGCCTGGAATGGCGACACGAAGTTCCTTCCGGCTGTATCGTCCAGCCGCCTCAGTTTCTTCCCCGCCCGAAGCATCCATTCCCGCATATTCTGTCGCGACGCCCTGCTCGCCCGCGACCCCCTTTTCCCGATCAACCTGCTGCAGGCGTCCTCCACAGGCCGCATGCGTCAAAAAGTTCCCGGCAGCGTCTGCAGTGGTTCTAGAATGTAGACAAAGGATCAAACCGCCCCGGACGGGCTGTCGGCCCTTTCGCCGTTACCGCTTCGCTCGCCGATCCGGAACTCCTGGGGAAACGAGGTATTGAATGGCCATATCTATCGTTACTACGGACACGGTTGTATCGGAACGGGAAGCAGTCGATGTGCGGTTAATCGACGTGCGGTCGGTCAATGCCTACAACGGCTGGCCGGGAGAGGGCCAGACCCGTGGCGGGCACATCCCCGGGGCAAGGGGCCTGCCGGCTATGTGGCTGAACTACATGGACTGGCCGGATATTGCCGCAGGCAAAGGCCTGAATCCGGAACAGCGATTGATCCTCTACGGCCCGCCCGATGCGGACGCGCTGGAATCGATCGGCGAACGCTTCCTTCGTGCAGGTTACGAAGACGTGCGCCTGTACCCTGATTTCACCTCGGAATGGTGCGGGAACCATTCTCTGCCTCTGGATTGCCTCCACCGTTACCGGCAATTGGTTTCCCCGGAATGGCTGGACGCGCTGCTGTCCACCGGTACGGCACCGGCATACGAGAATTATCGGTATGTCCTCTGTCACGGGCACTACCGCAATCGGGAGGATTACGAGCAGGGGCACATTCCCGGCGCGATCGAAATCGATACCAACACCCTGGAATCCCCCGATACCTGGAATCGCAGGTCACCGCAGGAACTGCACCGGACGCTGGAGCACGCGGGGATCACCCACGACACGACGGTCGTCCTCTACGGGCGGTTCTCCTACCCGGATTACGACGATCCGTACCCGGGCAGCAGCGCCGGTCACCTCGCGGCCATCCGTTGCGGACTGATCATGCTGTACGCCGGTGTGCGGGACGTGCGGATACTCAACGGAGGGATCCAGTCCTGGCTGGATGCCGGGTATGAGATCACCAGCGAGGAAACAACGCCGAGGCCGGTGGATTCCTTCGGCGTCTCCATTCCCCAGAGGCCGGAGCTGTTGGTCGACACGCCCGAAGCCAAAGAAATCCTGACCCGCCCGGATGAGAACCTCATCAGCGTGCGAAGCCGGCGGGAATTCCTCGGCGAGGTCAGCGGATATCACTACATCAAGAAGAAGGGCCGGATTCCCGGCGCGGTCTTCGGCAACTGCGGCAGCGACGCCTATCACATGGAGAACTACCGCAACGTGGACCACACCACGCGGGAATACCAGGAGATCCGGCAACTGTGGGCTGAAGCGGGCATCACACCCGACAAGCGGAATGTTTTCTACTGCGGCACCGGTTGGCGGGCCAGCGAGGCCTTCCTCAACGCGTGGCTGATGGGCTGGCCGGACATCGCCGTGTATGACGGAGGCTGGTTCGAATGGAGCAATGACGACAGCAACCCGTGTCTGACCGGCACGCCGGTGCCCGACCAGCAGCTGTCGATCGAATCCGGAGAGTAGACACCATGTCTCTACACGACAGCCCGAATATCAGCGACAATCTGATCTCCATCGATGATGCGCTGACCGCTCGCGGTGCGGACGTACTGGTGGCCGACATCGTCGCGGGCCTGCGTCAGACGCCAAGACGCATTTCGAGCATGTTTTTCTACGATGACCGCGGCTCGCAGCTGTTCGAGCAGATCACCGCTCTTCCCGAATACTATCCCACCCGAACCGAAAAGAAGCTGCTCCGGAGATTCTCCCGGACCGACGGTGCGGCCTTCTCGGACGTTGACATCGTCGAACTCGGAAGCGGAGACTGCTCCAAGATCTCGCTCATCTTGGACGGTGTGGACCGGGAGCATCTCTCGTCCATCCGTTATGTTCCGGTGGATGTCAGCAGATTTGCCATAGAACAGTCAGCCGACAGTCTGGCTGAGAAGTACCCCGGCCTGAGCATTCACGGTCTGGTCGCCGATTTCCTGACACAGCTGGACAGCATCGCACCCGGCCGGAAACGGCTGTTCTGCCTGCTGGGCAGCACGATCGGGAACCTCTCCATCGATCAACGAGAAAATTTCCTGCGGCATCTCGCCGACATCATGCAGCCGGGAGATGAGTTCCTGCTCGGAATTGACCTGGTCAAACCCGTGGACGTCCTCGAGAAGGCATACAACGACAGTCAAGGCGTCACGGCGGAGTTCAACCGCAACATCCTGCGAGTGATCAACAAGCTGGCGGGCACCACATTCCGCCCGGACCGGTTCGACCATGTGGCGTTCTATCGCAGAGAAGAGTCACGCATCGAGATGCATCTGCGGGCCAACAGAGACATGGAAGTCGTCCTTCCGCAGCAACCGCCCGAAACGCTTCACATCCGCCGGGGCGAGATGATCCACACCGAAAACTCCCATAAGTTCACCATCGACGGCGCCACCGATCTTCTGCAATCGGCAGGCCTGCAGGTGCGGTCGCATCTGAAGGATGGGAATCATTGGTTTGCTCTGCTGCGGGCGATGGCTCCTCCGCGAGGTCACTATGTGGGATGTTGACGCCATTCGTTCCGATTTCCCCATTCTGCAGAGCACCGTGTACGGCCGGCCGCTCGTGTACCTGGACAACAGCGCCACCACCCATAAACCGCGTCCGGTTCTGGAGGCCCTGCAGGAGTATTACACGCAGATGAACAGCAACGTGCATCGCAGTGCCCACTATCTCAGCCAAATGGCGAGCGATGCATACGAGGAGTCGCGCGTTATCCTGCGGGACTTCATCGGGGCGTCTTCGCCTCGCGAGATCGTGTTCACCTCGGGCACGACCGAAGCGATCAATCTCGTTGCACAATGCTACTGCCGCCCTCGCCTGCAGACGGGAGACAACATCGTAGTGTCCGCCATGGAGCACCACTCGAATCTGGTGCCCTGGCAGATGCTCTGCAAATCGGCGGGAGCCTCTCTGAAGGTGATTCCGCTCAAGGACGACGGGTCGCTGGACATCGCGGCCGGAGAGAAGCTCATCACCGGCAACACGCGAATGCTGGCTCTTACGGCAGTGTCCAATGTGCTGGGAACCATCAATCGGCTGGAACGGTTGATCGGAGTCGCCCACGCTCATGGCGCAGCCGTCACGATCGACGGGGCCCAGGCGGTGCCGCACCAGCGTGTGGACGTGCAGAGCCTGGACTGCGATTTCTACGCGTTCTCCGGGCACAAGCTCTATGCCGATACCGGAATCGGCGTGCTCTATGGCAAGAAGGCCAAGCTGGAGGCGATGGATCCCTGGCAGTACGGCGGCGGGATGGTCGGAAACGTCGACTACGAACGAACTACCTTCGCCGACCCGCCCTACCGATTCGAGGCCGGGACGCGTCACACAGCCGGTGCCGTCAGCCTCGCCGCGGCCATCCGGTACCTTGAGCAACTCGGCTGGGATGATCTGGCAGGACATGAGCAACGCGTGCTCGAATATGCTCTGCAGCGTCTCAGCGAAGACGAGCGTATCACGGTTTACGGACCGGCCGGGCACAGGCATGGCGTGATCTCTTTCCGTCTGGACGGCATACAATGCTTCGACGCGGCTTCCATTCTGGACAAGATGGGCATCGCCGTTCGCTCGGGGCATCATTGTGCCGAACCGCTGATGAAGCATCTGGGCATCGACGGCACGGTGCGGGCCAGTCTCGGCTGCTACAACACCCGGGAGGAAGTGGACGTGCTTGTGGAGGGGATCGAGCGGGTGCGGCAGATGCTCGCATAGAGCGGACCACCGAAGGAGAACATGCACAGATGCAGGGATACGCAGCGACCATCAACGACAGGCAGGATCGGATCGTTCAGGAACTGAACAGCCGGGCCGACTGGTTCGAGAAATACGAGTACCTGATCGGCTTGGGCAAGTCCCTGCCGATCTGGCCGGACGAATCGAAAACCGACCGCCACGCAATGAAGGGCTGCCAGTCCAGGGTCTGGATCCGGGCGGAAATGAGCGACGGCGTCCTGCACTTCTCTGCCGACAGCGACTCGCAGATCACCCGGGGGATGATCGCCCTTCTGGTGTCGGTCCTGGACGGCACGAGCCCATCTGAGGCAGCCGGGGCCGATCTGTACTTCGTCGAGAAGACAGGCCTGGGCAGAAATCTCTCCCCCGCACGGGCGAACGGCCTCAAGACCATTATCAACCACATGCAGGGCTTGGCCCGCGAGCATATCTGAGACAGCCCGCTCCATCGCACCGCGTGTTCGCCCAAAGAAAAACCTGCCGGCGGAGTGTATTGCCAAAGCAATGGGTTTCTGGGATGATGGCATCATGAGCACCCAAAGGTGAGATTGACAGGCCTGTCCGACATGGCCGATTCCCTCGCCAAGCGGGTCAAGGCCTCACACCCGGTCCGCCTGGAGGAGTTCGAAGATTCTTCCAGCCGCCCCCGGCCCGGAGCATCAAAGAACCTGAACAACGCCCCGCTCGGCCCACACGCCAGCGAGGCAGCATATGAACAGACTTGGCGTCCAGTCCACTCGCAGCCGAGCGGTGGTGCCGTCAGAACAGGATGCCTGTCAGTTAAGGAGCCGAGATGATCGACTGGAGCCGAATCCGCAACCCCGTCATGGAACACGATTACTGGTCGCTGAAAGATCCGTGCGTGGCGTTGCAGAAGGGAGTGTTTCACCTGTTCTGCTCGGCGTTCGCCCCGGGCAACCGCTGTCAGCTGCTCCACGTGACGACCGAGGACTTCGTTACCTTTTCGGCACCGCGCATGCTCTGGGGACAGGGCGACCAGGGCCTCTGCAGCCCGGACATCTCCTGCATCGACGGGCTGTGGCACCTGACGTTCCAGAGCTGGGACCCTCGCCCGGGGCACGACCGGACGCACGTGAAGCTGTGGTTGTCCCGGTCGGCCGACCTGGTCAACTGGGAGCGGCCGTTCGTGGAACTGGCCCGGAACGTGAATGTCGATCAGCGGGCGATCGACCCGACTGTCGCTCGAAGCAACGGACGATGGTACTGCATCTACAAGCAGTGGCAGGAGCCGTTGCTGGCGACGGCCGACTCTTTGGACGATCCCGACGGCTGGGAACTGCTGGGGCGCCTGCCCTTCCAGGAGAGCACCGAAAACGGGCAACTGCTGAATATCGACGGGGTCTGGCACCTGGCCATCCAGCCCAAAAGCGGGCAGGCGCTCGGTGTCATGCGAGGCGACGGTTCCGACCCGGAGCACTGGATGGACTGGGACCTGCGGAAGGTGACCATGCCGCACCAGCCGGGCTTCAACGACTACCAGAACAACGCCGCCCTGTACGTGGCCGACTGGCGCGAGTTGGACGGACATTTCTATGGCGTGTTCCATTCGCGGATTGTGCCGGAGCCCAAACAGAACATGAGCCACTGGCTGGGAATTGCCCGCAGCAGAGACCTGGAAACGTGGGAGTTCCCCGGCGATCACTAGCCGCCCTGACGGGCACGGAACTCACTGGGCGTCTGGCCGTAGCTCTGCCGGAAGGATCGCAGGAAATGCCGCACGTCGGCGAAACCGCAACGGTCGGCGATGCCGTCGAGCGTCAGGCGGGTCTCGCACAGCAATATCTCGGCCCGGGCGAACTGCACGCGGCGGATCTCCTGGTGGGGTGAGTGCCCCAGCAGCGACCTCATCTGGCGTTCCAGCGTGCGGCGGGGAATGCCGGTAGCTTCCACCACCGCAGCTACGTCGATGGGGTCGCATGCGTGATCGCGGATGTAGTGGACCGCCCGCTGCAACAGCGGGTCGTCGATGCCGACGGTCGCCGACGACGCCCGCGCGACCAATCGTGACGGAGGAATCAGGATCGACTCGCCCGGCGCTTCGGCCCCGTCGATCATTCGGGTCAATAGTTCGGCCGCCCGGTAGCCCACCTCTTCGCCGGCGGTGTCCACGCTGGACAGCGGCACGTCGGCAAGATCGCAGACCAGTTCGGTGTTGTCCACGCCGATGACGGCGACGTCCTCGGGCACGCGCAGGGCGAGCGACCGGGCGGCATGCACCACGCGAAGGGCCTCGAAGTCCGTTCCCGCCAGCACACCCATCGGGCGGGGTAAGCTCTCCAACCATCGGGCGATCTCCTCGCCGCGGAGTTTCTCGGCGCACACCGGGGCCAATCCTTCCGCCTGCAGGCCCTCGACGAATCCCGCCTTTCGCTGCCGGCTGTACCATGTGGATACCCCGGTGTAGGCCAGGTGTTTAAAACCCAGGTGGATAAGGTGCTCTGCAGCCAACTGTCCGACGGCGTAGTTGTCGGGGATGATGCGGGGAACCGGGCGACCCTGTTCCGGCAGGCGGGCAGAGACGTTCACCGCCGGGATGTTGTGGTCCAAAACGAGTTGCTCGGATTTCTCGGTCGGCAAAAAGCCGATCACCCCGGCGAAGGACCGGTCTCTCGCGCCCAGCACCTTGGCGAGCCCGTCAGGATCAGCACGCATCAGCAGCGAATCGAAACGTCCCTGCTCCTGGAGAAGACGATGGGCACCCCGGGCGGCCCGCATCGGGTGCTGGTGTGTGGTCCAGAGCATCAGCAGGATGGTCTTCCGCGGCGAGGGCGTCATAGACAGACCTTTCGTTTCCGATCGGGACAGGAGAGACAAAGCATAGCATCGCGCGGCAAAATATGCCACTTGAATCTGCGCAAAATGCCACTGGTCCTATTCGTGAAACGCGATATCCTTTATGTCGTGGTGGAACAACCCGCCGCGCATTTCTACAAAAGGCAGAAGAAGGGAGCACAACAATGAAGGGTATGGGAAGAATCAGTATGGTCTTGCTCGGCTTGGCGGTTCTGATCATCGCCGGTTCCGCGCAGGCTGGCGTGATCGTGGATTGGGAGGCGGATTCTTGGCCAACCGACCCCGATGTTGAGGTCCAGAATAACCCTAGCGGGTTTAAGGACGTCACGGGCAATCGCAACTTGGGGCAGGGGTTCCGACTTCCCGACGACGATTACGAAGCCGGCGAGACGCTTCAACTCGAGCACATCTTCATCCGTCTGCAAAACGACCAGTCTAACACTGGCAATATCACGATCAAGCTGCTCGACGTCGAAGACACGAACGCCTCGACCCTGAGCGGAACCGAAGTCTTCAGTTTCGATGTCTCCACGGCGGACTTCGATGGCGACACGATCGTCGACTTCGAGATAACCGACGGGCCCGAACTGGATCCGACATCCGGCGATGACGGCTACGTGTTCCAGATTATCGACGGCGGCACGTTCCACTTCCGGTGGATCCGCGACGGCAGTGACGTGTACGACGACGGCGGGGCGTACATTGAGGGCGGCTGGGAAAACAAGGACTACTCGCTGGCCATCACAGGCACGGTTGTCCCCGAGCCTGCGACGATGGGCCTGCTGGCGATCGGCGGGCTGGGCATGCTGCTTCGCCGCCGGAAGTAAGCTTGCCGTAAACAGACAATGTCGTAAAAGCGATGACCCACGCACCGGCGCGGGTCGTCGTCTGTCACAGTTTCAGGCGGTCGACCGCTGGAGCGGTCGGCCGCCTGAAGCACAATCAGCAAGGAAAAGAGGTACAACATGACGGATCGGAATACGCACCGGGTGATGACCGCGACGGCCGCGGTTTTTCTGCTTCTCGTGCCGGCAGTTCTCGCGTCGGCGGATGGCGGCAACGTAACCCCCTACAAAACCGAGGTCGGCAAGCCCTGCGACGTGTACAAGGTCACCGCCGACGGCAAAGAGGTGGAGGTGAAGAACTTCTGGAAGAGCCGCCGCATGGCCCGGCTGGGCTTTGACGGGGAGGTGACCGTCAGCATCTCCGCCAAGG
>JBKHHU010000295.1:0-3195 GCA_046539045.1 Phycisphaerae bacterium | reverse complement strand
GCGAGCAGTGGGAGCAGTGGTGGGAAAAGCAGGACGCTGCCACGGCGCGGAGTTCACGGAGGGAATAACGTCAAAATACGTGGTGGGTCGGGCCTGTCTTCGGCAGGCAGGCCTGACCCTGAAACCGCCCTTGTCGGCTGTACCCACCATAGTTCCTGCTCCTGAGATGACGTGAAAAGAAAAACGGGCCCGGACCAGGATGTAACTCCAGACCCGGACCCGTTGATTGAACCTTCGCGAACTATTCTTTGCCCTTGGCCAGGTTGTTGTCAATCAGGTATCTGGCGGAGGCTTCGACGGCTTCCATCATGTCGGTGGCGCAGTTGTCGAGTTCGACGATGTGCCAGTGGATGTTGTCATCCTGTCCGGCTTCGACCACGGCGGGCACGTCCATTTTGCCGGTGCCGACGGCCTTCATCGGCTCGCCCTTGACCCAGGAGCCGTCCTTGATGTGGAGGCTCTTGCAGCGTTTGGCCCACTTGGCCACGAAGGTGGCGGCATTGTTCTTGCCGTGATCGCTGACCCAGTAGGTATCCAGCTGCGCCCAGACGTCCGGGGCCTGCTCGAAGAGCATCTCCAGGGCGAACTTTCCGTCGATCTCGATCATCTCGTGGGCGTGGTTATGGTAGCCCAGCGTGATCCCGTGCGGCTGGAGCAGCCCGGCCATCTCGGTCAGCTCCTCGGCGCTCTTCTTGACCGCGTCGGCGGTTTCGAAGCACTCCGGATCCATCCACGGGACCACGATGTGCGAGTACCCCAGGGCTTCGGCCTGCTCGACCTCGGCGTTGAGGTTGTCTTTGTTGACCTTGGCGTGGCAGCTCGTAGCCGTCAGGCCCTGGTCGTCGAGCACCTTGCGGAGGTCTTCGGCCTCGCAGCCCTGCAGACCAGCGAATTCCACACCCGAATAGCCCATCCCAGCCAGCTTCTTCAGCGTGCCGGGGAAATCTTCACTTGTGTAATCGCGAACACTGTACAACTGAATGCCAAGCGGTTTCATCCCTCTGTCCTTTGCGTCAAAATGTAGTTGTTCCCCGACCAACCCCGGCCGGGACAGCTGTGAAAAGTTGTTCTATTCGGTACCGAAGCGTTCCACGAACGCTGCATAGTCTTCCCGCGTGTCGATGCCGTTCCCGTCGTAACTGACCGGTGCGACGGCGATCCGATAGCCGTTCTCCAGGGCGCGGAGCTGCTCGAGCTTCTCTGCCGACTCGGCGGGGGTGTTCTCCATCGCGGCGAATTCCTCCAGGAACCCGACGCGGTAGGCATAGATGCCCAGGTGGAGATAGTAGTCCACCTCCCCTGTCGCGTCACGGTCGTGCGGAATCTTCGCGCGGGAGAAATACAGCGCCAGTCCGTTGCGATCGAAAACCACCTTCACCCGGTTCGGATCGGCCGCGGAGTTCGGCAGGAGTCGCGTGGCCAGCGTGGCCATGGGCGCTGTGTCGGTTTCCAGCAGGTTGATCAGCCGGTCGATGCAGGACGGCGGGATGTCCGGCTCGTCGCCCTGAACGTTGACCACGACGTCATCGGCGGTCAGGTCCAGCTTCCGGGCCGCCTCGGCGAGGCGGTCGGTCCCGGTGCGGCATTCGGTGCTGGTCATCACGGCCTTGCCGCCGAAGCCTTCCACCGCCGAGACGATTCGCTCATCGTCGGTGGCGACGACGATATCGTCCAGCCGGTCGGCCTGCCGGACCTGCTCGACCACGTGCCGGATGAGCGGCTTTCCGGTTTCGTCCAGCAGCGGTTTGCCCGGCAGGCGGGTCGAACCGTAGCGTGCGGGAATGATTGCAATGCGCTTCATATACCGGCGAAGTTTAGGGCGTGGGGAGGCAATTGCAACCGCAAAGGCGTTGATTTTCGCCGCCGGCGCGCCATGCCCGGCGTTGCCGCGCACGCAAATGGCGGGCCGATGGACCCGCCATTTGCTGTTCGTCTGATCCGCATTGGGATGGCTTACGCCCTGCCAAGGTACTCGCCGGTGCGGGTGTCGACCTCGATCTTCTCCCCGTTCTCGATGAACGGGGGCACCTTGACTTTGGCCCCGCCCTGGCAGATCGCTTCCTTCAGCTGGTTGGTGACGGTGGCACCCTTCACCTGCGGCGGGGTGTTCTCCACGACCAACTCAACGCTGTTGGGCAGTTCGACGGTCACCGGGTTGCCCTGAACGAAGGCGACTTCCAACTGGATGTTCGGCTGGAGGTAGACTTCCATGCCTTCCAGCATGTCCGGGTTCATGTAGACCTGCTCGAAGGTTTCGGGGTCCATGACCACGTGGTTCGAGCCGTCGGAGTAGAGGTACTCCATCTGCTTGCGGTCGACGTGGACCGGCTCGAACGGCTCGACGGTTCGGAAGCGTTCCTCGACCTGCTGCCCGGTCTGGATGTTCTTCAGTTTGATCGTCTGGTAGCTCTGGCCTTTGCCCTTGGCTACCTTCTCATTGTTCACGCACGCCCACAGGCCGTCTTTGTACTCGACCACCTGGCCGCGACGAAGATCGATTGCTCTGATTGCCATTGTCCGGGTATCTCCAAAAAAGCGATGGCCCTTGTTACAGGGTCGGAAACAAAGGGCGGATGATTTTATCATCTTCTTAGTTTCTGGCAAGTGAAGCTGCAACATTCCTTTCCTACCCTCTCGTACGTCGGGAGGAATACTCATCCGACGCCCGCGAGCCACCATCCGACGTGCCGGCAACGGATGGACCGGGAATCGCCGACCGAGAGAAGGATCTTCCGGGAATCGGCCTCCATCGTCCCTGCTCGCGGACCTCGGCGATGTCTAGAATAGTTTCGTCTGACCAACATGAGGAACTCAGAACACAAGAGGGAGAATCCCATGCGGCACCGCCGTAACCTGCAAGACCCTGCAGCAGAAGCGCCCCGGCCACGGAGATATCGCCTACGGCGACGACACGTGCCGGAACCGACGACGATCGCGCTGCTGGGCCTGGGCGGCCTGGTGGTGCTGCGTCGCCGTCGCCGCTGAGCGTTCACTTCCCTTCCCATCCATTCGGATGGTCTGTCCGCCCGGAGGAGGTCGGAGCACATCGCTCCGGCCTCCTTGTTCTTACTCGCCGAGGGCGGACTCTTCGCCCGTCACACGGGCTCCACCGAAATAGGCCTGCAGGTGCTTTGACAGCGTGGCCAGCGACTTCTCCAGATCGCCCGCCAGTTGCCTGCAGAGCCCGCCGTCGCC
>JBKHHU010000294.1:0-3208 GCA_046539045.1 Phycisphaerae bacterium | reverse complement strand
AGGGCCAGAGCAAAACATTTTTGTGATGGAAATCCGTCCCCCGGACGTGTTTTTGCGCACCGCACATGCTCAGGGCTGTCGCTGCCGGAGTTGTTCGGCAGGAACCGGCCTGACGTCCTCGCTCACATCATGGTAACCAGGAAATCACAACGACCCGCTCAATGATCCATTTTCCAGACCGGCCCGCCCGCCAGCGCGGGGTCGTTGTAGGTGCCTCCATTGCGTAGATTCCCGATGGGCAAAACTCCATGGTCGTACGCCCTGGCGCTACCGTCCATCATGACGATATTGCAGCGGGTCAGGCCGAAGTGAGTGGCGGCGATCCTCTGCCAGTCGTTATTCGTAATCCACCAACCGTCAAAAAAAGCGGCCAGGCGGCTGGGATTCTTGACCTCTGTTATTCGGTTGCCCCGGTATTGGCCGAGTTGTTCAGGTTTGCGGTGGTCGGTAACGACGAATGGGAACTCGGTCTGCCTGTCGATATCGCCGTTGGCTGCATACCAACTGAGGTCCTCATACGCCTTGCTACCGGTTTCGGAGTCTGTGACCTTGGCTCCGGTCTGGTAGCGTCGCGTCCCCTCACCATGTCCGCCCCAGTCCAGTTTACCAGAGGGGCAACGCAGCACGCTCAAGTCATTCGGTACAGTCTCCAGCGTCCCTTCTCGTACCTGGGAAAGTGTAGCAGCCCCTCCATGTGCAGCAACGACGGCCAGTACTCCCTGCTGCCGTCGTGGTCGATGAACTTGCCCATCGGCAGCCGCCCGATCTTGCGCAAACCCGAAACGATTCCGCGCAACCCGTTCCCCGCCTTGATCCTGCAGCAACCCAGCCGCTTACTCGTGCGGTTCGGACGTCGGCTCGCAGATCGTCTCCAGCATGCCGACGATCTCGTGCTCGTGCATGGCCCCGTGACAGTGACGCAGCAGGTCCGCTACGGCGATGAAGCCTTCCAGGCGGTTGTCCTGGTCGGTCACGGGGAGTCGGCGGACCCGGCCGTCTTTCATGATCCGCTCGACTTCCTTCAGGTCTGTTCCCGGCTGGACGGTGCGGACGTTCTTCGTCATGATCTCCCGAACCGGAGTTTCGAAGCTGCCGCCTTTGGCAATCAGCCTGCAGCACATGTCGCGGTCGGTGACGATGCCTTCCAGACGGCCCATCTTGTCCAGCACAGGAATGGCCCCGACGTCGTGCTGGGCCATCATCTGCGCCACTTCGCGACAGTCGCTTTCGTCCACGCACGCCCAGAGGTGGCTGGCGGTCATCAGATCGGAGGCTTTCATGGGTATGATCCTTTCGGTTCCTTCACCAGAATGAGTTACGGATCCCCGGTCTCCCTGCCCGGTTTATTCTATACACGTCCCGCCGGACCGGCCGGGGCGCCCGTTCACAACCCACTGCGCAGACGAACAGTGGCACTACCCTTTCGCAAGAAGTCATTTGGTCCATCGCAACGAAAGGCTTACAATGATCAACGTGATTTCGGCCCTGTCGGCCGCGCATTTCTTTTTCCTGTCAGGCTGGAGCATAGAACATGAGCAGTCTCCTCTGCAGATCTCACCCCAGGCGAAACTCGGGTTTTACGCTGATCGAACTCTTGGTCGTTATTGCCATTGTGTCCCTGCTGGTGACCATCCTGATCCCGGCGCTGGGAGTCGTGCAGGAGGAGGCCAGAGTCACCAAGTGCCTGACGAACCTCAAAGGCATCGGCCTGGCCATCAACATGTATTCCAACGCCAACAAGTCGATCATCGTCCCCGCCCTGGTCGGCGATGCCGGCGGAGCTGACCTGACCGAGGATGTCCGCCATACCGACGCGTGGGACACGGTGCTGGTAAACGACGGCCACATCGATTCGGTCAAGTCCGACGACATCGATAAAATCGCCTCCGGTTCGGGAGGCACCCCCTTCATGTGCCCTTCCGGTGTGCGGGAGACCTCGACCGTCGCCGACGGTGCCTGGCACGGAAGCCCGCAGGACAAAATGTGGCAGACCGGCGTGGCCCACGTAAGCAAATCCACCGACGAGACGTACTACATCCACAACTGGTACGGCGCCAGTGCCGACACCTATTACCTTGAGCGATTCCCCTTCTGCAAAGACGTTCGCGACAACGACGGCTCCGAGACGCCGCGTTACAACCGGATGTCCGACCTGGAACGCACCAGCGACGTCGCGGGCATCTACGACGGCTGGAATATCCATCGCGGCTGGGGCTGGTACACCATCGCCGGGCGCCACGGGGCCGAAAGAAACCGCACGAATGTCATGAGCATGGACGGCAGCTGCCGGAACTTCCACCGGGCCGCCCTGCCCATGCAGCAGTTCCAGAAAGGCGGGCACATCAGCGCCCGCAACCTCACCAGAGACTACCCCGGCCTGCTCTGGCGATCCGATCAATGGAATTGAGGATCGGCCGGCAACCGGGATAGCGTGGTCTCGCCGCCGCCCTTCCGATGCGAATACCGTGCGCCCATGGGCCCATGCGACAGGCCGACGCAGATTGAATCTTTCTGAACGATGCGCTGCCCTGCTTCGAGAGACGCCGGCCTGATTGGGCGTCGATCTTGCCCCAGCCGCCCTCCCCGGGCGCTGCGGAAAGCTACGTAAAACTACGAAAAAAACAACAAGCCCTGCGGAACAAGACGCAAAGCAAGCGGCCTTATGTACGGCTGCGCCAACCACTTGCGTCTTTTCTGCCCGTTTTTTCACGGTGTTCCTTTCCGCCGATTCCGACGCACAACCCGGCCGCGATGTATGGGCGCACACCTCGCGCCCTCCACACTCTCCTCCGGCGGCAAGGTTTCAGCGCGCGCCCCTTGCCGCCGCCAGACAGACAAACCCGCAACCCCAACGCCGCAACGGAGAAGAAAATCCGCGAATGCCACGATTTCACCGGGCCGGATGGGGACCCTTCCAGCGCGCGGGCTTGCAAAGGATCGGAATACCCGGACAGTCCCCCGCCCCGGCAGGGCCCCGAGAGGTAGGGTGCGTAGCGTTTTCTGCTACGCACGCTGCCGGACGATGCCGACAAGCGGCTGGAGGTCGGCCGTGAGCGGTCGGTGTTCTCAGGTCGCTGCTTCAAAGACGTACGTCACGCGAATCTCACCGGTCGTGCGTTCAAGCACCGGCGTCGGCGCCGTCTACCATATCAACACCGCGCGGCAGCGTGCGGAAGCGAGCTTCCGCACCCTACCCAAACTGGTGTAC
>JBKHHU010000097.1:0-12957 GCA_046539045.1 Phycisphaerae bacterium | reverse complement strand
CCACCCAGCCCCGCAGTTGCGGCGTCAGGTCGCGAATCAACCGGCCGATGTTCCGCCCGCGTACGCCGCGAGCGTGTTCTCGCGGCACACCACCTGCTCCATGAAGATCGAAGCCTCGTCGGCGATGATCCCGGTCCGTCGCCGGGCCGGTAGCTCATCGCAGACCGACAGGTCTCCCGGGGTAAGACACGTGACCTTCGCTTCATCATTTCCTCTACTGGCGCATGGTTCCCCCGGTGTCCAGCGGAAGCGTGATCCTGCCGTAATCCGTCAGGGCATTCATCCGGCCGTCCAGACTGTAATCCAGCTTTCCGCCCTGCAGGATAGCCGCGGCCGACGTACCGAGCTTCACCGGACTGAAGCGAAGCGGTAGTTCGATCTGCTTCGTCTGCCCCGGCTGGAAGGCAACGTCTTTGGTCAAGGTGGAATCGGCCACCTCCACACCCGCCAGCGACATGGCATACTTCAGCGATGACAGGTCCACCGGGAACTGGTTGCGGTTGGTGATGTTGAGCCTGGCCGTGCCACTTGCTTCGGTCATCGTCAGCTTCTTCCATGTCAAAGACTCAACCTGCACACCCGGAGCCGTCGGGATGGGCAGCTTGCCTTCCCTGCGGAGATTGAAGGGCACAGATCCTCCGGCGGGCATGGGAATCTTCAGGGCGACCGCCGCTTCGTACGGCATGAGTTGGCCCGGGGTGACGACCGAAAGCGCCGACAGCAGATCGGCGTACACCAGTCGCACGGGAACCTGCAGGGTCTTGCTCGACCGGGCAGGAATTGACGCCCCCAAATCGCTCGTGCCGGACAGCAGTTGTTTGCCGCTGCTGCTGAGGTCGTAATCCACATCGGCCAGCGGAATCGCGGCTGCGTACGGATTCGTCACCTCCAGATCGAGAACCAGATCTGCCGCCTGCAGGTCTGCATCCGCCAGCCGGGCACCGGTGAGCTTCGCCGTGGGCTGACCTCCGAGCAGATCGGTAAGCGTATTGCATCCGCCGCACGCGAATGCTGTGGCCGTCAGGACGAGAACGAAACATTGTCTTACACGGCTGGTGAACATGGCTCTGCTCCCATACAAACGGGCCCGGCGAATACCCGCCGAGCCCGCGAATTTCGGACAAGCCTGCCGCGTTCCGGGACGTGCCCGGAACGCGGCGGCTCGGTCATTTGTCTGTCACCACTGTCCTGGCTCGGTTATTCACCGGGTTCATATATAGTGGTGCTTTCGGTCTCAATGACCGGCTTGGTGTGGTCCGCACTGGACATCTCAACGCGGAAGCGGACATCGCCGGGCTTGAGACCCTTGACTACAACTTTCCACTTGGCCTCGTCCTTTGGAGCGATCTTGGCCAGCGGATCGAAGACGATCTTCTGACCGTCCACGTTTGCCTTGGTCGGACCATCGGAGGAGACGTACTCCTGTTCATCGGGCAGGACCACGACGATGTTGACCTTCGTCGCATCTGCGGTGCCCTGGTTGGTCACAGTAATGGTGTAAGTCTCATTGTCGCCGACCTGCACCGGGTCAACCTGGTCAACACACTCCAGAAGAATAGCGGCAATTCCCGTCACCTTCGTGGAAGCCGAGGCAGTTACCGCCTTTGCACAGAATGCCGTCGCTTCGGCGGTGTTGCTGATCGTGCCCGCCTCGGTCAGATTGACCTTGACGGTGACCTTCTTGCTGGCATCCGGAGCAATAGTGCCCAAGTTCCAGACGACCTTACCGTTGCGAAGCGTCCCGCCATTGCTGGCTTCAATGAACTCCGCGCCGTTGCCGAGCGTGTCGACGAGCATCGTGTTGCGTGCCTCGGCATCGCCGGTATTGGATACGTTGATCGTGTAGGTCACGGCCCTTCCGATGTACTGCGTCTTGGCACCGGTCTTGGTGATTTTGAGGACCGGCTCGCGAACACGCGTCTGTGCCGATGCCTTGGCTTCCAGACCGCCATCGGCGGTTACCGTGGCATTGTTGGTGTAGTTGCCGGTGCTCTTGGCGTCGGCAATGAAGCTGACCGTTCTGGCCGCTCCGGCCGAGAGCGTGCCGACGTTGAAGGTCACTTCCTGTTCACCGTCGCGAGAGACCAGACCATCCGGCAGCTTGTCGACGATCTTGACATTGCTCGCTTCGGCAGCACCAGTGTTCCGCACCGTCAGACTGTACTTGATCGGTTCGCAGATCAGCGCCTCTTCCGGCCCGCTCTTGGTCAGTTCCAGAGCAGCCTTCACAATCTCGGTGGTGGCACAATCCCTGCCGCTGAGGCCCATGTCGGCCTTGACGTCAGCACAGTTCTCGTAGGAGCCCTGTTCTGCGCCCTTGACGGTCACGCGGAGGGTTTCGCTTTCGCCACCGGCGAGGGAAGCCATTTCCCAGGTCAACTTCCGGCCGTCGCGGTCTGCTTCCGGACTGCTGCTGACGTAGGTGAGGCCTTCCGGAAGAGTATCGGTCACGACCACGTTGGTCGCTTCCACCTCTGCCGGGTTGGAAACCTGGATCGTGTAGGTGAAATTGCGGTCGATGACGGCCTGACGCGGACCACTCTTGCGAATGGCGATGTCCGGACCGACCCACGTCTTCGTGGTGGTCGCCGTGCCCATGACGGCAGCCGGGATGCAGCATTCTTTGTTCTCCGGCCTGACGACCTCGATGGAGATCTCGTTGACGCCTTCCATCGGTTCGACCTGCTTGAGCGTAATGGACGCTTCGCCGTTGGAGTCGGTCTTGACCGAAGCAGTATCCTTTCCGGTATCACCGAACGTGGCCTTGGGCCCGCTCTCGATCCGGTAATTGACAACATGGCCCTCGATGGCCGAGCCATCGGAATGCTTGTTGACCTTGGTGGTCAGCGTATGGTCGGTACCGACCGCGTTGCGAGCGGAGGGGGGACCTTCGAACTTCACGTCAAACCAGTTGACCTTGGCAAAGGCCTTGTGCTCTTTCCAGTTGTAGATACCGGGAGCGTAGGCAATCACGTCGGTGGTACCCTCGCCGGCGGAAGTGACGACGGCCCAGGTCTGCCCTCGTTTGAGTTTGATATCATCGCTGGGGTCGTCGTTCCCGCGGGTCAGTACGTGGTCGAAGTTGTTGGTATGGGTGACCGCCAGCGTATTGGTCATCTTGTACCCGCGGCTGGCTCGCCATCCGCTCTCATCGACTTCGACGAAGGCGCCGCTGGCCCCTTCCGGGATGATCCACTCGACGCGGCGGTTCGGCAGCGGATCGCCGTTCTTGTCTCGAACGGTCGCAATCAGGATCTGTTGGCTGCCGACCGGCGTGGTCTGCACCACCTTGTCGATCTCAATCGACTTGGCGTAGGGATCCCAGTTGGTGTAGTAGCCGCCTTCCATCGGCTCGGGGTGAGAATATTCGACCGGACCGCCCGGCAGGGGCGCGGTCCACGAATGGGGGAAGTGATCGCGGCACCCGGCGACCGTCACTGCCAGCACCGAACACGCGATCATGAAAATGAAGAGGTTCCTTGAACGTACCATGAATCTGTCTCCTTTCCGCGGATGCCACTATCCAAGTGCCGTGATGTGGTCGGCTAACCAGAAGCGGCTGCAATAGATAAGCGATAGATTTTCTATCTCAGTAAATGGTATGCACCACCATCTGCCCCAGAAAACGCCGGGGCCCCTTTTTCCTGCCGACCGCCGGCGGGCAATCGGCGATGAGGCAGGCAGTTGACGCACTCCGGCACAGGTATGAGCCGTAACAACCGACCGGAATGAACGATGCATAATTTACTTAAACCTCAACAGTTACCGCTATGACGCGCTGGAGACATCGCCGGCGCAGAAAGGAAGCGGGCCTATGACCCGCGTCTCTGGAAACTTTTTCAGATTGCGATTTTTTGCTGCGCGACAAATTGTTGCGTCACGTTTTTTTCAACAATGAACGCATCTGCAAGAACTTGTCTTCATTGGGCGGAGGCGTACCGAACTGGTAAGAGGGGTAGTTGTCCTTGATGTACTGACGCGCGTTCTCAATGCGTTTGCTCGTCAGCGGGTGGGTCTGGAACATCTCACCAAACCGGCCGGGTTCCTGTTCGTGCAGACTGTAGAGCACCTGCAACAACTCGACCATCCCCTCTGGGTCGTAATCCGCGGCCGTCATGATGTCGATACCAACCTTGTCGGCTTGGTACTCGTTCGAGCGGGAGTACTTCAGGTTGGCCATTCCGGTGGCGACCTTCGCCGCTGCCCCGGCCACCTGACCTGCCGTTCCCTCAAAAATGGACGCAGCCAGCTGGGCCAGCAACTGCCCGCCCATCTGTGCTTGGAGTGCCTTGACGTTGTGACGCTGGGCCACGTGCCCCACTTCGTGCGACAGCACCGCCGCGAGTTGGCGTTCATTCGTCATCACTTCCACAAGCCCGCGCGTGACGTAGATCTTCCCGCCGGGTAAGGCGAAGGCATTGGGCGTGTCGGACTCCAACAGTGCGAACTCATAGGGAAGATCCGGACGGGCGGATTTTTTCGCCACCTGCTGTCCGATCGAGGAAACGTACGATTGCAGTTTCTCGCTGGCCACCTCTCCGCCAAACTCCTTCTCGAACTGCGGAGCGGCTTCCCGCCCCATGGCGATCTCCTGCTCCCGGCCGATGAACACCGGCATGTCGGAGCAGCCGCCGAGAATGGGCCCGGCCACGCAGACTGCCAGCAACGTCAGTAATAGCGACTTGCTCATGTATGTCCCCTTCTCGATAAGGCTTCGAACATTTTACACCAAGGAATCATACTCTCCACTGACGGACAAAACCGGACCCGCCTGTCATTGCCCGGGCCGTTGGTCGGGTGTTGCGGTGAGACGTTGCTCAACAAGGTCGGCCAGAGAGGCGTTGGTCAGTCGACCTTCCGCCCACTGATGGAAACAATCGAGGGCGTCCTCGATTTCCGCGTCCTTCGGATCCACGTGGGACTCGCCCTCGCGAGGTCTGATATCGGTCAACGTGAGCAGACTTACCTGCTCAGCCGGCCTGGCGAGTATGAATTTCTCTTCATCCTCGTCATCTTCCAACTGGACTACGATTCCAAGATTCTCCAACCGCCGCAGCAATTCACAGACCGTCTCTTCCGGCAGCCGCAGCCGCTTGGCCATGTCCTCGGCGTAAACGAACCCCTCGCCTTTCCGGTAGGAAATGGCTACCGCAAGGGCGGCGGCTGCCATCTCACGCGGACCGATCCGGATCTTCTCTGCCAGTTCGCGAGCTTCCATCGCGCTGAGATTGGTAGCCGTGTGCGCAAGCTCGGCCCCGAACAGGAAGATCATCCAGATCAGGAACAACCAGGCAAGGAACAACGGAAGCAGCCCTAAAGCGCCGTAGAGGCTGTTCTGAGTGACGACGAAATCGACGTAACGTGCGAACAGCCACATCGCAATCATGTACAGCGGGTAAGCGATCATCGCGCCGCTGATGGCCGACCGGTACGCGATGTGCGTGTTCGGCAGCATCTTGTAGACCACCGCCAGCATCGCCACGCCAACGACAATCTGCACCGTCGTGCTCGCGATGGCGCTGAACCAGGCGAACAGCGGTATGGCCACGAACGCGTCCAGCACGTTGTTTACCATGTACACAGCCGCCGCGATGACTATGGGCACCAGCGTCAGGACCGACCAGTAAACGAGCATCCGCTTCCAGATGGGACGAGATCGAGTCGCGCCGAAGATGGTGTTCAGCGACACTTCCATGGTCGAAAGCAACGCCACAGCGGTCCAGATCAGGAGAACCACGCCGATCGGGCCCACCTGCCCCTCCTTGAGCTTCTGCTCGACCATCTCCACCAGGTTTTCAATTTCCTCGGCCACGTTGATGACCATGTCGTCGGCGGGCGGAGCGGGTCGTGCAGCGTCTTTCGGCACGTCGAGCTTCGCGGTCGCCGTGGCGGTTGCCGCGGCAGTTGCCGTAGCGGTGGTGGTTCCGACGGCTTGCCACTCACCTTCGCCATCGCCGTCGGACTCCTGCACGATCCGGATCTGGGCGAATCCGCTGCGTTCTAGAAAATCCCGTACGTATTCGCTGGAGTCAACCCACGGGAAGTTGTTGGCCACCAGCAGCGCCAGAACCAGAACAGGTACGATAGCGAAGATCGTGCGGAATGAAAGCGCCGCTGCCATCGCTCCGGCGTTGTGCTCTCCCAGCCGCTTGAAGCAGAAACGCCACAACTGCATCTGGAACCGAATGAACCGCTTGCTTCGCGTCAACTCGTCGGCAGGCGCGTTGCGAATGCGATCCACCCACTGCCCTATCTGTTTTCTGATCTGCATAGAAGCTTCTTCGGCTGTCAGTCGTCTTCGCGTCTAGTCCGCTTGTCGATGATATCGAAGATACCTTCGATCACTCGCTCTTCGGTTGACTTCTCTTCCGCCTGCGTTGTCGGGGCGGTGGTTGTTTCGTCCTCGGGGGCCGGGCTCTGGTTCGGCCGCCGCTTTCTCCCGTTCAGCAGGTCGAAAACGCCTTCGATCAATTCCTCTTCTGCGGATTGTTTCTTGGGCTGAGTCGTCGGCTGAGCCGTCGGCTTCTCGTCGCCGTTGCCCAGCAGGTCGGTGCCCTTCTTCAGCAGAAGGTTGCGCACGGCCTTGTTGATCAGCGGCTTGACGTCCACCTTGCTCAGGTCGAGTTTCGGGTTCGAGACGGTACCGTGCAGCGGGATCGGCAGCGACACCCCCTGCAGGACCGACATGTACTCCATCGCCCTGGCGTTCTTCACGCCGAACTGCTTGAGCAGTTGCGGTGTAACGGGAAACTCCATCGTCATGTTCAGTTGCTCATCATAGGAAATCGCTCCGGCGAGATTAATCTGCCGTCCCTCGCCGAGTCCGATGACGCATCGGTCGTAGCGCAACTTGCCGTCGGCGATCTTGAAATCCACGCCGGAGATGCTCAGCGGGTACGATTTGCCGCCATCGTCCATGCCCAGCAGGCTGAAGATCTTCGAACTGAACCCGCCGGGCCTGATCCGCAGGTTCTCAAGTTTCAGCCGCCCGGAACCGCGGCCCTCCAGCAACCCTGCCGCACTCAACGGGAGATCCAGATCCTCCAACTGGAGGTCGGCTTTGCCCTCGACCTGAACCATCGAGTACAGAAGCGGAATCACCCAGCTCAGTTCGCGTCCCAACTGCTCGCTGATGGGCACGCCTTCCAGGACCTGGAGTTTGCCCGGAATGATCAGCCGCGGCGTCGCGACCCACTGGCCGGTTTTCGGATCACGTTTGCGTTCGGTCAGGTCCAGCGAGCCCATCAGGCGGATCTTTCCGTTCTCGTCGGTAGGCACCTCGGTCATCGGAAGCTTGACCACGCCGTCTTCCATCGTGGGCGTCATCACGGCCTTGCCGGCCCGGACGCCCATGAAGTTGGCCGAGTCCCAGGAAATCTTCGTCTGCCCGGTCACGCCCTTGTATTCCGGATAGACACCCGGTCTGGCGGCAGGGCCGCGAACGACGAACTGTCCTTCCGTGGTCCCCGCGAACGAGGCCTTGCCCTTTGCCGCCGGAGCAAGCTCATGCAACAGAGTGGTGATATATTCCCAATCGCCCTTGTAGTTGCCCGCCAGGTCCAGCAGCATCCTCTTGTCGTAATCGCGAACCGTCCCACCGGCGTCCGCATTCAGAAGTCTGGATGAAACTGTCGCCTTCGTCAGGTCGATGGTCTTGGTGTCGGGACGGGCTGTGGCACGGACGGCGAAGGTGGCTTTGTCTTCGCGGAAGATTTTCTCACCGGAGCCCACAACCAGATCATCCACGGAGCCGTCGCCGTCGAAGCGGATATTGCCCTCCTCGGTGCGGAACTGCCCCTTGGCGGTCAGCAGCCCCGCGATGGCGGCAGGCTCCTGCTTCTCTTCGCCCAGACGCGCCAGCGTCTCCAGCACCCGTCGCAGATCGGCAGACAGATTTCCCGAACCTTCCAGCCGGATCTGTTGGGACCAGTCGGCGCTGACCTTCTTCACAGAAGCGGAGGCCAGGCCGTTGCTGAGTTCGGCGGAAGCAAGCTGCATCTGCCGGCGGGCGGGGGTGACGGAGGCATCCGTCCACTGAACGACGGTTTCCCGCTGCTCGGGACCCACCGGCTTGCCGTCTACCGCCAGGTCCTCGACCGTCAGTTTCCCCTGCGAAACCAGTGCCCCGTCCTGTTCCTGTCGCACGGAAACGGTAAACCTGCTCTGTCCGGCCAGCCGCTCCAACGCGGGCACTTCCATGACCGCGCCGACCGGCTTGAGTTGGGCCAGTTGCATGCTGCCTTCGAGACTCCCGGACAGGCCTGGGCTGTCGCCGGTGGAAACCACCAGGCTCTTCAGATTCGCAGTCATCGACGGACCGGTCACCGCTGCCGAACCTACGGTCAGCCTCTTGGCGGACGGATCGTACGTTCCGCTCTTGACGTCCAGCTCCACCGGCTTGTCACCGGCCAAAAGCGGCTCGCGATCTACGCGAAGATTGGCCAGCGAGCCGGACCCGGAGAACGTGATCGGCTTGTCGCTGCTGTCCCGCCCTGCCGTGGCGAAGAGCGTGAGCTTTCCGCCCAGCCGCGTGAGGAATGCCAGATCCAGGTTCTCCGCCTGCTGACGCAGGTGATCGATATCCAGCACGGCCTTGGTCAGCGTCCCCTGCATCTTCCCGTCTTCGAAGCGATAGAACCCGTTGACATCGGCAACGGTCTCTCCGTCCAGCGTCAAAAACGCGCGTCGCAGGTCAAACCGCTCCGGCTCGGTCCGGTTCTTCAGCGTCAGCGTTCCGTCCTCCCTCAGGCGCAGTTCCCGAAGAACGACCGATCGCTCACCTTGTCTTATTCGGAGTTGACGGCCGTTGGCGTCGGCAACAACCGTCAGCACATCTTCCTGGCGTTTCACGTTGAGCGAACCGTTCAGCGTGCCTGCCAGTTCCGTCCGTCCGAAGTCGAACACCTGCTGCAGTTTCTGCTGTCCGCGGGCAAGATCGAAGTCGAACCGCGAGGTCAGCTCGTCGATCGTACCGTTGGTCTTGACCGTGCCGAACGGGCCGGTAAGGTCCGCCCGGGCGATCGTCAGCCCCGTATCGGGCAGCGAGATGTCGACCTTGGTGGTGATGTTCTCAAGCAGGTACGTCTCGTTTTCGCGACGGGCAGCCAGTCCCGACAGATCCAAAGTGGCCTGGCTGTGCGGCACCTGGTCGACGGTATTCGCGTCGAGATTCAGGGTGACCGTCCCCGACGTCACCTGAACGCCTTCCCGCAGGCGGATCAGACCGGGCAGCGCGTCGGAAAGGACGACCATATCGGCAGAGCCGTTGGCTTGGAGCTTCAGGTGCGGCAGATTAATACTCGCCCCGCCCAGAATCGCCTGGAACACCCGCTCGGCGGTCAGGTCCATGGGTCCGGGGGTCGGACGGTAGACGAACTCCGCTTTCAGATCACCGGCAGGCTCGGTTCGCTCTGCTCGCGAGAACTGAACGGTCCCGTCGGAGATGATCTCGCCACCGGTTTTGTACGTCGCATTGATCATCAGTTGACCGTCGATAGGCCGAACCGACCCGGTTCCCAGTCGGGGCGCCGAGACGCGCACCATTTTGAAATTCCCGCCCGTGACGGCCTGGCCGTCCTTGATCTGCAGTTCCACCTTACCGCCAAAATCGCCATTGATCGGCTGATCGGTGATCAGCGTGGCCAGCAGATCGATGGGGATGCCCTCTTCCACGTTCAGCAGGCCGGTTCCCTGGGCCGAACGCAGGCTCAACTCACCGTTGTGCGTCAGGTCGCGGACCTTCAGATCCGCGGTGATCGTTTTGCCTCCGGCTGTCTCGGCAGACAGTTCGGCGACTACATCGTCCAACGTATCCAGCGTGACGGTGGAATTGACGTTGCGGATCAGCAGTTGCTGCCCATCGGCGAAGACAACGGCAATTGTGCCCGACTGGACCTGGAAAGCACCGCGGAGCATCGGCAAGGTGGACGGCTGGTCCGGCTTTTCCGGCTCGGCTGGTTTCGGCGAGTCGACCGCCGGCTCGATGGAAGCCGCGTCTTCCTCTTCCATGTAAAGCGTAATAGTTGGCGACTGGACCAGCAGGTTGTCAAAATCCTCTGCCGCGACGAGCAGATCCCACGCCCCGCCGGCGAGTTCAATGAGATCGGCCTGCAGGACCTTCCGGGATTCGGGATCCTCAAGTGTAAAGCCTTCGATCCGGGTCGGGCCGAACCAACTGATCGAGAGGTCGTCGAAGGTCACGTTCCCGCGGATGCGACTGTTGATCTGGTTGCGGACCAGCGACTCCCCTACACCCGTCGATGCCAGATACGGCGCGAGGAAAACCAACAAGACCAGCACAACCAGCACGACGACGAGTATCTTGAGCCACAGCCTGCGGGGCTTGCTTCGTGCGTCTTTCTTCTTTTCACTGCTTGGCTTGCCTGCCATGGGTGCAAACCCCTTTCCAATAGCAACAGAATAGACACGTCACCCCCGCATTGGCCAGTATTATCCAAGGAATGATACCGGTCACCTTGCCCCAACCGGAGGAATTGCAGCCGGCGAGGGGGCTGTTCTCTGCAGATTCCCCCAGACAACTGATCAAGCATGCGGCTCCGCAACGGTTTCAGCCGATCGTCCCCCACCGCGGCTTTGCCGCCGGGAGGAGCGGAAATTTAACCCAGTGTTTTGACTATAGTTAGCTAGAAGTCTCTATTTCGCTTATCTTTTCTCGATATTTTTTTCTCTATTTATCCTCAACTCGCTTGACGCCGCCTCCGATTATTCCTATAGTGCTTTCAGTAATACTTTCTCGATAACTCTTTCTCGATTAGGAATCCGCCCATGGCCGCGACAGAACGGATTACCCCGGTTTCCCGGGCGACACTGCAACGCCTGCCTTCGTACCACGCGGTACTGCGGGAACTGGCGAAGACCGGACGGGAGCATGTCTCCTGTACCCATATCGCCAACGCCCTGCACCTGGACCCCACCCAGGTCCGCAAGGACCTCTCGGTGACGGGAATCGTCGGCAGGCCCCGCATTGGGTACGACATGGCCGACCTGCTCGAAGCGGTCGAAACCTTCCTCGGCTGGAGGAACGCAAAGGACGCGTTTCTGGTAGGAGTCGGTGCCCTCGGCACGGCAGTGCTTGGGTACGACTGGACCGACCCCTACGGAATGAACATCCTGGCCGGCTTCGACACCTCCCCCGAACGGATCGGTAAAGAGGTGCATGGGAAACCGGTGTACGCCATCGAAAAGCTGGCCGATCTCGCCCAGCGGATGAACGTGCCCATCGGCATCATCACCGTTCCGACAGAACACGCACAGGAAACAGCCAACGCGATGGTGCTTGCCGGTATCCGGGCGATCTGGAACCTGACCCCGGCGGAACTGGAAGTTCCCGAAGACGTCATCGTCGAGAACGTGAGACTTTCCGTCAGCCTCGGTGTGCTGACCAGCAAACTGAACGAAAAGATCCAGGCAGAGAAACTCTGAGCAACCCTGTGGAGCTGTAACATGACCCGCACGCAAGCAACAAACCCCGCCGCCGAGAGGTTCGAGAAGGTCTGTGAGATCCTCGCGAACTTCGGAAACGACCCGGCCCGGCTGATCCCGATCCTTCAGGCGGTGCAGGAAGAGTACAAGTACCTTCCCGAAGAGGTCCTGACCTACGTCGCGACCTCGCTGAACCTTCCGCCCGCCAGGGTATACGGAGTGGCCACCTTCTACGCCCACTTTGCCCTGGAGCCAAAGGGCGAGCACGTTTTCCGCCTTTGCAACGGAACGGCCTGCAACGTCCGCGGCTCGATCCCGATTCTCGACGCTCTCCGCGAGCGTCTGGGGCTGGAAGGCGAGAACGAGACCACCGAGGACATGAAGTTCACCGTCGAGACGGTCTCATGTCTTGGAGCCTGCGGGCTGGCGCCGGTGCTGGTCGTGGATGAGAAGGTTTACGGGCAGGTCACACCCGGAAGTGCTGTTGAAATCGTCGAGGACATCCTCCGAAGGGAGGCGGAGTAACCATGACAGAATTCACCCAGGTCAAGCTGGAAGAAACAAGGGACCGCTACACGCAGGCCCGGAAGAACGTGAAGCAGCGACTGGTTCTTTGTGCCGGTACCGGCTGCGTTGCCAACGGAGCGATGGACGTTCATGCCGCTCTGGTTGAGAAGATTGCCGAAGCGGGACTGGACGTCGAGACCATTCTTGACATCCACGACGACAGCGATCGCGAGAAACTGCTGGTCAGCAAGAGTGGCTGTCAGGGCTTCTGCCAGATGGGTCCACTGCTGAGCATCGAGCCTGAAGGTTTGCTGTACGTAAAGGTCAAGCCCGAGGACGTCGAGGAGATTGTGCAGCGTACGCTGGTCGGCGGAGAGATTATCGACCGTCTGGTCTACGAGCACCCCAAGACCGGCGAGCACTGCCCAAAGCAGGACGATATCCCGTTCTACAACCGTCAGGCTCGAACCGTGCTGGCCAACTGCGGAAGCGTGGACGCCGAGGACATCAACGAGTACATCGCCAAGGGCGGCTATCTCGGAGCTCGCAGAGCGTTCGCGGAAATGACCGACGAAGCCGTCTGCAACGAGGTCCTGGAATCCGGCCTGCGAGGTCGGGGCGGCGGCGGATTCCCCACCGGACGCAAATGGGACCTGACCCGCATCCAGCCCGGCGAAAAGAAGTTCGTCATCTGCAACGGCGATGAAGGCGACCCCGGAGCGTTCATGGACCGTTCGGTGATGGAAGGCAACCCGCACGCCGTGCTGGAAGGCATGATGATCGCCGCCCGGGCCGTCGGAGCCGATGAAGGGTATGTCTACGTGAGGATGGAATACCCCTTGGCTGTCGAGCGTGTCCGCAAGGCAGTCGCCGACGCCGAGGCGATGGGCATCCTGGGCGGTGACGTTTTCGGCACCGGCAAGACGATGCGAATTCACGTAATGGAAGGTGCCGGGGCGTTCGTCTGCGGCGAAGAAACGGCACTCATCGCCTCCATCGAGGGCAAGC
>JBKHHU010000096.1:0-12984 GCA_046539045.1 Phycisphaerae bacterium | reverse complement strand
GGCATCACACCTACGCGCTACCGGAAGCAGTTCCGGTAACCTGTGGCGAGCCATGGTTCGCCGCGCATGACGCTCGCTGTCATGATGCGGTGCATGAGTCATTTCGAGTTCGGGGCAGGATGTCGTTCCCGACCGGATCCGTCAGCAGGCTGCTGGACGTGTCTATCATATCGATATACTACAATGGAGATCCTGCAGACATTCAAGCCGTTCCCGAGCCGGGCGTCCTCGAAACTGATCGATGGGATGCTGAGCTTTCACGCCTGGGGATCTTCCGGTAGTTCCATGAACTTGCCTGTCGCTTTGGCTTTCAACTGTCCGTCCTGCACCAGTTCCGCCTGCAGGACGAACACCGGTCTGCCGTCGCGGATGATCGTGCCGGTTACCGTCAGCGGCTTGCCGAGGCGGATAGGGTGCCGGAATCGGACGTTGAGTTCCGCGGTAACCGCAGCGATCCCGCGCGCGAAGAGACAGTTGGCCATCGCCGCGTCCGACAGGGCGCTGATGACCCCGCCGTGCAACATGCCGTCATAGCCTTCGTACTCGAAGTCGCAATCGAATTCCGCGGAGACGCTTCCGTCACCAAGGGTATGGAAGCACACCCCCAAGCCGTTGCGGCTGGGCGGTCCGCAGATGACGCATCGCGGGTGTACCGCATCTCGGGTGCGTTGGAGCAGGTGCGTGTTGGGTTCAGTGGTCGCAGACATTCTTTCCTGCTTCCAGTTCATCTGCAAGGTACGCCTGTACGATCGCTTCCGGTTCGGCAGCGGGTGCACCGACGACGACTTCCACACCGTTCTGGGTGAAGAGGCTCTGTGCCCGCTGTCCCATCCCGCCTGCGATGATCATTTCGGCTCCCTGTTGGTACAGCCATCGGGGCAGGACGCCCGGCTCGTGCGGCGGCGGGGTAAGGTAGTCTATGCTTTGGATGCTCTGCGATTCGGTATCGACGCTGACCAGCGCAAACTGCTGACAATGGCCGAAGTGCATGCACAGTTTTCCGTCGGCGATGGGAATGGCAATCTTCATCTGTTTCGGTTCCTTCGTGTAGTTGTTCGGGGGTTCGGTATTTGTTGTTTTCTCCGGCAGAGCCCGCCCGAGGTTACGATTCGTGGATCGAGCGGGATGACGTGTCCGGATTCTCCAGATGTTTTTCGTAACAGGGGATACAGAGGGTTCCCAGTTGTCCGGGGCAGGCGCGGGTGACCATAGCGCGCTCGCCGCACATATCGCAGGCAAAGCTGTCGCGGATGCGTGCCGGTTCGGGAAGCTCGTCCAGCGGGTTCTGCTTCACGTCGAACAACACCGCCGGGTCGCGGGACAGCATGAACTCGATCCGGCGTTGTCTTCGTAGATGCTCCGGAAGCTCCTCCGCTGACGGCTGGTCGTAGTCCCGCAATCGCAGGCGCAGCGACCGGCCACTTTCCCGGCTGGCGAAAGTGAACACCATTTTTCCGTAATCATGAAAGAAGAGATTGCCTTTGCCGAAGGTGCACCCGGTGAGCCATTGGATGGCATTGACGGCGCAGGTGTCGTTCTCGACAATCGCGATGAATTCCTCGTCGCCGGACCGGCCGGCGGAAAGCTCGCGCAAGGCGAGTTTCGACGCGCAGTACCCGATCACCACGCCCGGACACAAATGGCCGTGGAATTCGATACACGCTTGCAGGTCATCGGGGAGAGCTGCCGGGGATTGCTGATTCTGCATGTTGGCTTCCGTCTCGGGATTAATGAAATCGCTGTCGAGGGGACAGCCGGTCCAGGCTTCGCCGAAAGCTTCGGAGCAGCACGTCCAGGCGGTCAGCGTCGGTGTGGAGCTGTTGGAGGGTTCCCGGGTTGCCGGTTTGCCGGCCGAACGGTTCGCCGCCGGCCCCGGCGATCCCGGTCGCGGTCGGGTGATCCTGGTTGGGAAGCTTCATCACGCAGAAGCCCCGTCCCCGGCCGGTCAGCGGGCCGAGGCCTTGCGGGCCTGTACCGTCAAATCGAGGCATGTTGTTCCTTCTCTTCCTGTCGCTCGTCGGCGGCTGCTTTTCTGCGTCTGGCGATATGGGTTCCAACGGGCAGGCCGATGTTGGCGGCGATGACCGGGCACTTGGCCTTGAGCAGGAAGAAGATGTCGGCCGGAGTGTCGCTGAGGGTTTCGAAGTTGCCTTGGCCTTTGGCGATGATCAGGTCGGCCTGCTCAAAGCGGCGGCGGAACTCGCGGCTGCAGTCGGGCAGGAGCGTGCCGGGTGCGTCGGATCCGTTGTCGATGACCGTGACGATATCGGTCAGTCCGGCGGTCTCGGCATCGACGCGGGTGACATCGTTGAGGATCGGTCTGCCGCGGACGGCCAGCGTGACACGCTCCACGGGCAGTTGCTCGATGAGCAACCGGTCCAGAACGATCTCTCCGGCGTTGTCGGCGAGGTAGAGGATGCTGTTCGCCCGCCGGACGTGGCGCCTGAATTCCTCGATATCTCCGGAGAACGGCTCATGCAGAACATTGTCGATGCTCTGCAGCACGTCCTCCTCGGTCAGGTCGCCACTGACGCCGAGATCGATGACGTTCCCGGCGATGGCCAGGCGCATCGCCAGCCACAGCGGGTCTTCTGCCTGACGTACCTTGGTTTTCAGATCCGGGTAGGCTTCCAGTGCCAGCCGATTGAAGCGGTCCTTGATCCGGCGGTACGGGTCAGCACAGCCGGTCAGTTGGCGAAGCCTGCGATGGAGTCGCTGGGCGACCGTCGGCGGGGACTGCTCCAGGTCCATCTCGGCCGTCCACCGCAGCACTTCCCGCAGGATCTGCTCGTGCAGGGCGGGATCTTCGGTGATCAGCCGTGAGGCATCCAGGGCCTGACGGGCGAAACAGGGAATGCATTCCAGAGCTGTACGCATGGATCAGACCCAGTGTCCCTGCACGTCGGCCTGGTCAGCCTGCTGCAGCCGGTCCTGTTTGAACTGTTCGATCGCGTCGGCGATGGTTCCGGTTGCACCGGTGTAGACGGCGATCCCGGCTGCGGCGAGCGTGGAAAAGGCCTTAGGGCCGACGTGGCCGGTGACCACTGCCTGCACACCATGGGCGGCGACATTTTTGGCGGCCTGGATCCCAGCGCCTTGGGCGGCGTTGAGGTTTTGGTCGTTGCCGGCGGTGGTGTACTCGTCGGTCTCAGTGTCGTAGATCACAAATGCCTTTGCCCGCCCGAATCGCGGGTCCACGGGAGAATCCAGCGTCGAGCCTGTAGTCGTCAGTGCGATTTTCATAAGAGAAATCCTTCCTTCGCCGGAGGTATTGCAACCGACATGCCAACAGCTTATCGAGGGGCATGGATGTCGTAAATGCCGTCCTGCACTGCGGATCAAGCGGCGGGCGATTCTGCCGGTCTCGCGGCAGGGCGTGCAATCGTGCAGGATGCAAGAGTATCCCGCTTCCGAACTCACTGCGACAGAGCACGAATGTCTGCTTGAGGCCGCGTTCTCCGATGTCCGTTGGACAAGTATTGACAACACCTTCCCTCTAGTGCGTCGCTGCAATCGTGCATTATGCGATGCGGCAAGTCTCGCAGACAAGCAAAATGCATGAACAGGAAAGCAGGGCCCCGGGCGAATCTGTCGAAACTGGCCGCTCGGGGTGCGTTCCGGGCAGGTTCGGCTTCTGGCACGCGATTTACATGGGGTTCTGCTGATGAAAGTGGCAATTCCACATTGGCAAGGCCGGGTCAGCCCGGTGTTCGACGTTTCTGGCAGCGTGCTGGTGGTAGAGCTGGAAAACAGTGTCGAGCAGAGCAGGAAGGAACTGCTCCTGGACACCGACGATCCACGCGTTCGCAGTTCGCTGCTTTGCGAGCACGGGGTGGATGTGCTGATCTGCGGGGCGATTTCACGCGGTCTGGAGCTGATTCTCCGCTCGAGGGGAGTGGACGTCATCTCGCAGACCTGCGGTGAAGTACGCAATGTGCTGGACGCGTTCGCCCACGGAAAGCTCAACACCGATGCGTTCCTGATGCCCGGCTGCTGCCGACGTCGACGACGACGCGGGCGGAACCGATGCGGACGCTGACTTTCGAAACTACGTGTAGAACGAAAACATAGTGCAAGGAGAACAGTCATGCCATTTGGTGATGGAACAGGCCCTTCCGGAATGGGCCCAATGACGGGACGAGCAGCAGGATTCTGTGCCGGTTACAACCGGCCGGGCTATGCGGCACCCTATGGTGGACGTGGCTTTGGCGGCGGCAGGGGTCGCGGCGGGCGGGGTTGGCGGAACCGATTCTTCGCCACCGGTCTGTTCGGCTGGCAGCGTGGAGCCGCACAACCGCCCGCGGCGGAAGCCGATCAGCAGTTGGATACGCTGCGTGACCAGGCGGAGTATTTCGAGAACGCCCTGAACGACATCCGCCGACGGATCGACGACATGGAGTCCTCGGGCGGCAGCGATTGACCGGCGGGGAGTTGAATCTCCGTCAATCGACCCGTCGTTGCGGATGATCCTCATGTCCAGTCGCGTCGAAGGGGCACCGCTGAGCGCGCGGGCGAGGCATATCCCGCGCCCGCGCGCCGCGGGACTTGATTTGTAGAGGCAAGGAAGTGAAATGAGAATCGCGGTATCGAGCGGGAAGGGCGGCACGGGCAAAACGACCGTCGCGACCAACCTCGCCTTCGTCGCAGCAGGACCGGCCCGCAGCGTGGCCTACCTGGACTGCGACGTCGAGGAACCCAACGGCGCCATCTTCCTCAAGCCCGACTTCGATGGAGAACGTCCGGTCGAAGCGGTTTTCCCCGAAGTTGACTCCGACCTCTGCACCGCGTGTGGCCGGTGCGGAGAGATCTGCCAATACAGCGCCATCGTCTTGGTGAACGGGACGGTCCTGACGTTCCCCGAGCTCTGCCACGGCTGCGGCGGCTGTGGACGGGTCTGTCCGTCCGGAGCGATCACCGAGAGAACCCGCGCTATCGGCAAACTGCAGTTTGGACGGGCCGGGGACATCCGGTTCATCCAGGGTCTGCTGGACATCGGTCAGGCGATGAGCCCACCGGTGATCCGTGCGGTGAAGGCGGCTGGGCTGCAGGCCGACCTGGTCATCTCCGACTGTCCGCCGGGCACGTCCTGCCCCGTTATCGAGGCGATGCGCGGCAACGATTACGTCCTGCTCGTGACCGAGCCGACCCCGTTCGGTCTGCATGACCTGAAGCTGGCCGTCGAAACGGTTCGGCAACTCGCAATCCCCTTCGGTGTCGTCATAAACCGCTCCGACAGCGGTGACGACCAGACCCACCGATTCTGCCGGGACAGCGGGATCGCTGTCCTCTCGGAGATCCCGGACATCCGGGCCGTCGCGGAAGCGTATTCGCGGGGCATCCTGGCGGCAGAAGCTTCCGTTGCGTACCGACGCGGGTTCCAGAAGCTGCTGGAACGCATCGACGAGGAGGTGGGGCTGTGAAAGAACTGACGATCATCAGCGGCAAGGGCGGAACCGGGAAAACGTCTATCGTCGCTTCCTTCGCCGCCCTGGCCCGGCGGGCCGTGCTGGCTGACTGTGACGTTGACGCAGCCGACCTTCATCTGGTGCTCCAGCCGCGAGTTCTCCGCACCGCGGACTTCTCGGGCGGCAAGCAGGCGCAAATCAATCCGCAAAGCTGCGTCGCCTGCGGGAAGTGCGCCGAACTCTGCCGCTTCGACGCGATCCGCTTTGACGGCCCCGGGAACGGCGCGATCGACAAGACCTTTCGCGTCGATCCGATTGCCTGTGAGGGTTGTGGAGTCTGTGCATGGTTCTGTCCGGCGGGGGCCGTCCGCTTCGATTCGGTTGTCAACGGACAATGGTTCGTTTCGGAGACCCGCCACGGGCCGATGGTGCACGCAGCGCTGGGGATCGCCGAGGAGAACTCGGGCAAACTGGTCAGCACGGTGCGGGCCGAAGCCCGACAGATCGCGACGGACCACGAACTGGAGATGGTGATCGTGGATGGATCGCCGGGTGTGGGTTGCCCGGTCATCGCGTCGGTTACCGGTGCGGACCTGGTGTTGATCGTCACGGAACCGACACTCAGCGGCAAGCACGACCTGCAGCGGGTGGCGGACCTGACGGAGCATTTCGGTATCCCGGCGATGGTCTGCATCAACAAATGGGATCTGAACCCGGAGTTGGCTGAGGATATCGAGCAGCAGGCTGTGGCCAGAGGCCTGCGCCTGGCTGGGCGAGTACGGTACGACCCCGCCGTGACCAGGGCTCAGATTGCCGGGCAGTCGGTTGTGGAGCACGCGGACGACGGCTCATCGGCCGATGTCCGTACACTGTGGGCTGCGGTGGAATCGGCGATCCGGAGCGGATGACGCCCGCTTCCGGCCGCTCTGTGTCACGGAAGAGATCCTGTCATTCATGCAGGCGAACATAACAAAACCTCGGCACTTATTGAAAAGTGCCGAGGTTTTGTAAACGTGGGCTCCGTCTACGCGACGACGGTGCTGCCGTTGAGGGCCTGTCCGTAGGTTTGCCCAGAGAGGCGCCGCTCAACTGCCCTCGGGGGTTAACGCGTCGAGCCGCACATGGCGAGTCACCACGACGTTGCGGGTGGCGGTCTTTCCTTCGCGGGTTTTCCAGGTCAGCGTGAGTCGCCCGGCCCGGGGCAGGACCACCGTTGTCGGGCGGCCCGGCTGGAGGATGCGCGAGCCCAGCGAGTCCTTATTGAGGGAGAAATCGACCGTCACCGGACCGTCGGCAGGGCCGTTGACGGTTATCGCGAAACGTCGCGGGCTGTCCGGTTCGGTCGTCAGCGCCCAGACGTTGCCCTTGGCGTCCACGCCGAGCAAATCCGGAGACAGATCTCCATTAAGGTCTGTCCAGACTCCCGTCTGCTGGCCGTGGGAGAGGGCGTCGTAGCCCTTGGGGCTGTCCTCGGCCCGCGTTAGCTCGATGGCGATGGCGAAGCAATTGAACCCGCGGGAGTAGAAAATCCCGGGCGCTGCCTCGGAGGAAAACGCCGCCACCGATTCTCTGCCGTCCCCGTTCAGGTCGACGGCCGAGAGGCTGTCGACCGACGATTGCGTTTGCTCGCTTCCGACCGCGGCGGCCAGCTCTCCGGTTTCGTAAGTGCTGCTGGTCCATGTCCCGTCGGCGTTGCGGGTCAGCAGGTTGACGCCTCCCTCGCCCGCGACCATCACGTCCATCTGTCCGTCGGTATCGAAGTCTCCGCAGAGCACGTCCCGCGGTTCCTTTACGACGTCCACCCGACCAAACGATCCCGACGGCCTGTCGCCTTTGATTCCCGCGTGAATCACCAGCCCTTTCTCATACGCATGGACCAGATCCGGCAGGCCGTCATTGTTGAGGTCTGCCAGGGCCGCGCCGCCTGCCTTGCCCCGTTTCGGGCCGCCCGAGGTCTCACACAATGTGATCGGCGTTCCTGCAAGTGTCCCTTGGGCGTCGGGGGTGAAGATAAAGCAGCCCTTCGGAGTCGTAGCGATGATGTGCCGGCCGAGGGCGTGCAGCGAAGAAACATCCTTGAATTCGACGCCGGCAGATGCCGTGGTGAACGTGCCGTCCGCCTTGCGCAAGATGAGCCGCAGCTTCCCGCCGTCCCAGGAAGCCAGATCCATTTTGCCGTCGGCGTTGAAGTCGCCCACGGTCATCTTCTTCGAACGGCTGGTGAGCTTGAGCTTGTCGGTCACGTCAGTCGGGCCGCCTTTGCCCGGGGCATAGATGCGGTCGCCCGAGTCGCACAGGACGATCACACCGTCTGTCGTGACCAGGCTCCCGTTGACCGACCCTTTCAGCGTGGCCAGTTGCTTGCTTTCCGCCCACGTGAGCCCGGAGGAAACCGGGAACTCCGCCGAGCGGCTGGTAAGCAGATGGTTGATCCCGCGTCGCAGCTGCGTGGCGCTGCCTGCCCAGACCGTCTCCAGGTCGTCGGGATCGCGGACGACGTCCCATTTGCCGTCCTCGATCTTGATCAGCCCCATCCATTCGGTTCCGATCTGCAGCGAGGCGACGGTGTCGCCGTACTGGTCCTTCTGCTTGCGGATGAACATCATACCGACGGCAGAACTCTTGCGACGGAACTGCTTCGTGACATCGTCGACGGATACTTCCGCATCGTCGATATCGAGCACGAACTTCTCGGGCAGCTTCTCTTTACCGGTCAGCTTCTCGATGACCTCGGCGGTCATCTTGCCTTTAGAGGGAACCGACACCCGCAGCACCAGCACGCTGGAGCTGGCGTCCTTCAGGTCGACGACGGTGAAGTTCGGGTTCACCAAGGCAACCGCCGACCCGCACACGCAGAAGACGGCCAGGAGCCCTGCCCACGCGCGAAATGACGTAATGCACTTCATACTACTTCTTCTCCTTCGGCGGGTTGTTCCACAGGTTCTCTGCTTTCTCGCCGGTGAGCTCTGCTCCGAGGACGTATTCGCGGGCAGCCAGCCCGTGCCAGTCGAGGCTGATCGTCGCCTGCGAGAGTGACGCCCCGACGCTCCAGCTGTCCTTCCGCAGCGCATCGAGCTTCTGGATGCGTGCCTTCATTTCCGGGGACGCCTTGAGCAGCGCCCGGGCAAACTGCACGGCCAGTTCCGTTTCCTGCAGCCCTTCCAGGAACATCTGTCCCTGGGCGGTGATGACCGCACCTTCGGGCCCCGGGCCGGTCAGCGCCGGGCAATGCCCTCGCCAGAGCCAGCCCTCTTTGGGCGGGGCCTGGTATCGGCTTCGAAGCCGCCCGCGGCTGTCGCGGATGCTGGGCCAGAAGTCCAGACCGATCCGCGCAATCGTCCCGCCGCCGTCGCGATCGCCGTACATCACCGCGCGGTACGTCAACGGGCTGGATTCGTAGTGAATCGTCGTCCGCTCCGCCTGGGCGATCAGGTACTCCCGCTTCGGGTCGCCCTGCTTCTCCGGCCAGTCGCGGTTGAGTTCCGGCAGCCCGCCACCGTTGGGACCGATCTTGAATCCGACTTCGATCCCGCTATGGGCGATGAACTTGCCGTCCACGGGCTTCGGCTCGCGTACCCAGTGGGCATAGCCCTGCCAGCGAACTTCGGGGGCAATCTTCTTGAAAAACTCTACCGTGTATTCCAGCGGCCGGGAGTCGAAGACCTCACCCAGCAGCAGGTATTCGTCGCTGCAGCCGCGTTTCTTGACGATCTCGCGGACGCCCTCGATCATGGTCTTCCAGAACTTCTCGCTGCCCGGTTTGCCGAACTGCGGCGCTTCGATTGCCTTGGTCTCGCCGGTTTTCGGATCCACCTGCGTAACCATGATCGGTTCGATGGTCTTGTTGTTCATCCCGCGGAACCACGTGCGACAACCGAACCCGTGCCGCCACACCAGCAGCGTGACGACCTTCGGTTTGCCGAAATGCTTGATGTGCAGGTCCATGTACCGTTCCAGCAGCGAGTAGTCCGGCTTGTAACTGTCGCCGTCTTTGACCCAGCGGATCAGCCCGCTATCGTGCTGCAGGTAATCGCCCAGAATGACCGGCACCAGAAGCACGTCATTGCCGCTCTTGGCCATGGCGCGGAAAGACTTCTCGATCAGCTTGAAGTGCTCATCCGAGTAGGGCTTGACCTTGTAGTGATCCGCCAGCGTTTCCGGCGACTGGTATATGCTGACAAGCGTCTCATTGTCTTTATGGTCCGGCACGGTCCAAGGCGAGACCAGCACCTGCACCGGTACGTCCCAGGACTGCTTCTCGTGCTGCAGCGTCAGGCTGCCGGTATACCAACCCGGTTTCTGATCGCGCGGCACGTCGACCAGCACCCACACCGGCTGAACGGGCGCGTCATCGGCGGGTTTGGTGCTGAGGGTGTTGCAGAACTCCTCGTATTGCATCTGGTGGGCATAGCGGAGGCTCACGCTGTCGGCGGGGAGCGTCTCGTTCCCACCGTCCAGTCGCAGCGGGCTGATCTTCGCTTCCAGACCGCTGAAGCCTTCCGGGCCGCTGAGGACGACCTGCCCGGAGCATGTCCCGCCGCGGGGGGCGACCGTCTTGATCGGACGCAGCGGCTCGAACGGATCGCCGCGAACGATGCCCGACGGCGTGACCGTCATGTTCCACCACAGGAAACCCCCGCGGAATCGGCCCGGTTCGGTGGCGACGGTGTCCATCGGCGTGGCATTGTTGACCGTCAGCTTGTCCAGGGCCTCGCTGTAGGAGATCACGCCGTTGGCGGAGGGGGTTTTCAGTTCGGCGTGGTCGAACCCTGCCGTGGCCCATGCGTCCCTGCTCTTGATCCGCATCCCCTTCAGCGGGGCGCTGTGAATCTCCAACGCCAGGACGTTGTCCCCTTTGCGCAGAGCGGAAGCGGGGATCGACACCTTCAGCGAGCGGATCCGCTTCTCGTACCGGTCCCGGTGCTTCTCTGCGGGGCGGGAGGCACGTCGCAGGTGCTTGCCGTCGGGGTCGACGAACGCCTCGGTAGGATACGCGTCGGCCTGGGTGGTATGGTCCAGCTTGCCCTTGGGCAGGTGCTTACGGGCGATCTCCTTGCCGTTGACATACACGACCACTCCACCGCGGTACTCCATCGACAACTGCAGGTCCGATACCTTCCCGGGGTCTTCAATGCCGAACCCGGTCCGCATGCAGATCAGGGCCCGGTCCGGCGATTGCTCCGAACCGTACCCGCCCATCGCTTTGGATATGTCGGTGCTGTAGCGTCCCCATCTGCCGGCATCGAACTCCGGCGACTGCCAATCTTCCGGGGGAGCGGTGGTGTATCCCTCCGCCACGTGGCTGTGCTTCGGGAACTTCGCTGCCGTGAGGAAGACGCGCCAAGCGGCGCCCTTGGGAAGTACGATTGTCTCCTCCGCAGCCTGTCCGGCCGCAGCGGTGAACCCAACAACTATCATCGCCAACATGGTTGTCCATCGATGTTTTAACAAAGCTAGTTCTCCTTTCCCGGTTTCTGTGCCCAGATACGTTTGTCGATCTGTGTGCCGGTCGGGGTGAGCACGGTCAGTTTCGCGCCGTCCCGGCCGAGTTTCAAAAGTGAATAATGATGTTCGATACCGAACGCCTTCGAGTACGGATTCTGCTTTTCTGCCGATTCCCTCTTCGGGTAGGTTCCTGCTCCGCCCCCGCCCGAGACGATCATCGTCGGCCCGTCGGGCAGTTCCGATCGTTCGTATCCGTGATCGTGCCCGCCGAACAGCGCCGCTACATCACGGTGGGATAGGATCGGAACGATATGGTTCCGCGCCGCCCGTGACGTCCATTCCAGCACGCGTCCATCGGCGGCGAGCTTCCCGTGGTTGCGGGACGAATACGCCGGATAATGACTGATGACAAACTGAAGTCCGTCGGCGTGCTTCTTGAGCGTCTGGTCCAGCCATTTGGCCTGGGATGAGCCGGGCGAGAAGTCTAACCCGCCGTCGATCCCGACAAGCAAGGCCCCGCCGACTTCCTGCTGCCACCGGTCGCCCGGGCCGGAGTACGCAAACAGCTTCTCCAGCAGTGGCGAGTAGCGATCGTGGTTGCCCGGCACGACGCGGAACGGCACGGCCGACAGCAATTCGGCGGCGGGCTTCAGGAAGGTCTCCTGCCATTGCGTGACGACCAGTCCGTCGACGACGAGATCGCCGGCGATGATCACCATGTCGGGCCGATTCTTCTTGAGTGCCGCGGCTACGCGCTGCCACGCCTTGCCGGACTGCGGATCGCCAACGATCGCCACGGTGATCGGGTCCGACGGTTTTGGGAGCGTTCGCAGAGACCATTGGCCGACCCGCCTTCGGCCGAGCGTGATGTCGTATTTGTACGCCTTGTTCGGCTGCAGATCCGTGAGCGTCCAGCTGTGGACCAGCCCCGTCTCTGAGCGGTGTTCCTTACCGTTGATGTTGAGTGCCGCGGGTACTGTTGCGTTGGTGACGATAGCGACCCGGAGACGCCCCTGCGCGTCCATCGCGACCACCGGCCCCATGGCGATTTCCGCATCAGCAGCTTCCAGGCCGAGCAGTTTCATGTCGAACGGCGTCTTCTCATTCAGCGTGCGGCCCGTTTCAGCGGCGGGGATCGTTTGAAGAAGGACGTTCTTGCCGCTCTTCAACAGACCCGGATCGATTCCGGGGATGTGGTCGCGGATGAGCTCCGGAAGCGGCGCTCTCAGCGGCCTGCCGTTGAGGGTCGCGGGCCCTGACCCGACGAGAGTCAGCGACGCAAACCGTTTGCTCTGTCCACCGTCAAACGTGCAGCGGCTTTCGACGAGAGCTTCTCCCTCGATCGGGAGCAGCCGCCCGGTCAGGGTCCATTGCTCCGGACCGCTTTCCACCCTCGCGGCCACGACATGGCTGCCCTTGCTGAGCTTCACTCGGCTTGTGGACGTCCCTGCTTTGTCCGCGTTGATGCGGAGCTTGCCGTCGATCCAGAGCTTCACCGCTCCGTGGGCCTTGATGCTGAGCATCACTTCCTCGGCCTTTGGAGCCTTCAGCTCGCCAAACGCCCACGCCCAGCGGTCCTTGCCCGGAGCGCCTTGTCCGACGGTGAAATCCAGTACCCCACCGGTATAGAGCGGCAGGGTGGCCCGACAGGCGCTGATTCCGCCCAGTTCCAGCTGCACAGCAACCTCGTCCAGTTTGGACGGGGCGGTCGTCTGCCGCGTCTTGTCCGTGGGATTCCAGGCGACAAATGTTCGCCATGTGCCGGGCCAGCGGGCTTGCGGTGACGCGTCGGCCACCGATTCCAGGGTCGCCCGGGTGAGGCGGGTTTTCCACTCGCCGACCTCCTCTCCCCGACGCACACGGAATTCCACGTCGGCACCTTCTGTGAGATTCATCTGCGCAGAACTTTCTGTTGCTGCAGCACATATCAGCAGAAGCGACATCGCAGTAACGGTTCGTAGCATGCTGCGTCCCCATGATTTGGTCCAAAACTGTCTGCTGCCGTTGGTCAGCGGCAACGGTATACCAGAGCGAGTGACGAAATTCTTTTCCGGTTCAGCCGGCTGCAATCGTCCCTGCCGGCGTCCGGCTGCATCGACAATGCTACGGCATTGCCTGCTTCGCCGTCCTTGTC
>JBKHHU010000095.1:0-13013 GCA_046539045.1 Phycisphaerae bacterium | reverse complement strand
GCGCAACCTTCTGCCGCGACTCACACTATAGTATAGACACCGAAAGCGCAGAACCTCGGGGGTCGCCGATGCAGAGTGAGTGACAGAAGTGCTTGCGTGGTTCAGCGTCGGAGGAAACGTTGCTGACAAGGACGGCGAAACCGAAAAGAGTTGTCACTCGCTCTAGAACACCATGAAGCTTACGCCCAGGAGGATCAGAACCGCTGCTCCGACGATTTCCGCAGGTTTGCCGAACTTCTCGCCCGCCCGCTTGCCGATGACAACCCCGGCAAGGCTCATCACGCCGGCCACGATCCCGATCACGACGCTGGCGCCCCAGATGCTGTCGCCCTTGAGCCCGAGAGAGAAGCCCACAACCAGCGCGTCGATGCTGGTGGCAATTGACAGCAGGATCAGCGACAAACCCCTGGTCGGGTCCTTCCTCTTGATGTGCAGCAGCTCTTCGGCTTCTTCCTCCGCGTGCTCTGCCACCGCCCCGGCGTGCTCCCTGATGGCTTCGTAGAGCATCTTCACGCCCAGCGCGATGACCAGCACAGCCGCGACGTATTTGCCGACCGAACTCAGGAGCCCAGCCAGGCTGCTGCCGACGAGCCAGCCGATGATCGGCATCATGAACTGGAACAGGCCCATGTGCCATGACAGGCGGAACTTCTGGTGCGGGCCGTGCCATTTCACGCCGACGGCCATGGAGACGCTCATCGCGTCCATGCCCAGGCCGATGCCCAGTCCAATGATTTTCAACAAGCCGCCCACGTTCACTCCCGCCAGGTTCTCTCGCCGCCTGCTCGTATCCTACCCGACAACCGGCCGGTTGAGCCCGCGACGGAAGCCGCGCGGGTGATGCAGTCCATTGGACGCAAGGCCGGAAGACAACGCGGGCGCCTTGGGCATCACCACCGGACTTCGTGCGTGTTTAGCAACACAGCACAAGAGCCCAACGGCTGCGCCCGGCTGAGGAGGAGCCGAAGGTTCCTCGCCGCAGCAGGCCTGCAGTCGTCCCTCCGGGACTTTTTTCTAGGGACGGAGTCTGGTTGCTGCCCGCTTCTTACCACGGGCTTGCGCCGCGTGGCTACTGTCAAGTGTCCCTACGGGACTTATGTAAGGCTGCGTTCCTGCCGTTCGCCCCGGAGGGGTTCGAGAAAGTAGCCACGGTCGCCAGACCGTGGTCGAGCGAACGTCCGATATCTCGCCGACGTCTGTCGGCAGAGCCCCGGAGGGGCGACTGCGGGTTGATCGATCTTCCAACGGCCGGCATCTGTGGGCGTCGATCAACAGACCGACTGCATCCCTCGCATCCAGCTAAACGGGTACCGGACTCCCGTCCGGTACTCAGACCCAGGTCCGGAGAACCCTGGTTCATCTGCGATGATCCTACTCACGCATCCCGGGCATCTCCTGGTAAACAGATACTTCAGAGTAGATTCTAGATCTCGTAAATCTTGCCTTCGCGGTACTCTGTCCAGGCCGGCTCGAAGGCGATGTCGCGGTCCGGAAGCGGCCGGGGCTCGACGATCCGGTAGCTGAACAGCTCCGCGGCGGATTCATCGAAGTACACCTGCAGGATTTCCTTGCGAAGCTCCTCGTTTTCCAGGCGGAACCTGTACGGCTGGTCGGTGGCCGGGTCGATGAGCTTGGGGTGCATCTCGATTCCGTCCGGGTCCAGGATGCAGTGGCTGCCGCGCGAGCCGACGCCGCGGTCGAACATCCCGCAGATCGCCCGCAGCAGCCCGACGTGCGTGAGGCACTGCTGAACGGCCTGGACGGCGTCGATCAGCTGCTTTTCGTCGCCGTCCTTCAGGCCATTTTCCCGCAGACGCTTGAACATGTCCACTGCCTCGGCGAGGGCTTTGTTCGCACCGTCTTTGCTGCGGAGGTGAGCGCCGTACCGGGTCATCCGCCGGCCGATTTCATCCAGCGCCTCTGCCGGTGTCTGCTCTGCCGAGCCGGCCTTGCCGAGCAGGTCGCCCAGGCACTCGGTCATCTTTTTCGCGTCCTGCTGCAGGAGATCCTGCAGGCCGTCGAGGTCCGGCTCGTCGGCGCCGTAGGCGTTGGCGATGTACTCCGCGGCCCGCAGCCCGCCGGCCTGGCCGGCATTCAGCGCCGATCCGCCGGGGCGCTTCACGCCGTGCGTGCCGGCCATCTCGCCGATCACGAACGTGTGCTTCAGGTTGCTCTCCCACCACTTGTTGACCGCGAACCCGCCGTTCATGTGCTGGGCACAGACGGCGATCTCCAGCGGCTCGCTGAACAGGTCGATGTCGTTCTCGGCGTAGATCTCGATCGCCGGCGGGTTCATGTGCTTCAGGCGGTCGATGGGCAGACCCTGCTTGGCGCCGGTTCGCTCCAGGTAGTCCAGTGCTTCCGGCTCGAGCCCGGCTTGATCAATGCTGAACTCCGCCCAGCCGTCCTTGCCGATGGGATTCTTGAGGAAGTCCATGTAGACCCGCCGACCGCGGACGACCGTCTCGACGTGCACCGCCATGTCCACCAGCGACGACTGGAAATCGGTGATCCGCTGGGCGTCGAACGGCCACTGGTACCCCTTGAGGAAGATGTTGGTGGCCATCGACTTCATGTCTTCGAAGTACTCGGTGAGGAATTCCCGCTCGTCATTCCCCTCGGCATCGGTGGAGTAGATCCGCGGGATCACCTGCATGTACGTGCCGGACACGTTCCAGCGGAACTTGATGCTCGCCAGGCCGTACTGGCTCTCGGTGAAGTTGGCCGCTTCGAGCCCTGCAGTGAAGGCCGGGCCGTGAATGCCGATCTGCCCGCGCGGGTAGACGGTGGTTTTGTACACTTCGCCCGGGCCGCCCGCAGCCAGAACCCAGTTCTCCGCAACCAGCAGCGTCAGCCCGCTCTGACCCTCGGCCGCCTTCGAGCGGTCGATGCAGAACATCCCGACGATGCGCCTGTCCTGGCCCTCGCCGTCGGTGACGAACCGGACGACCGGGTGCTTGTCGATGATCTGCACGCCCATGCGCTGGGCCTCTGCCTGGACGCACTCGCTCATGAACTTGCTGGTCTTCGGACCGGCGGAAGTCGCACGCTCGTACGGGTCGTGGTCGGTCTTGTAGCCGATGAACGCGTTCCACGGATCGTGCGGGAACGGCACGCCCACGTCGGCGAGGTGATAGAACCCCCGCAGCGAGCAGATGCCCTCGATCAGAGCGTTGTCACCGTGGCAGCAGCCGAAGTCGGTCAGCGACTTGCTGAATTCCACCGCGGTGTCTGCCACGCGGGGACTGGTGCCCATCTTGTAGTAGGTCTGCTTGTCCGAGCCGCTCATCCGGCTGGCGCCGAGCTTGAGCCCACCGGTGACGACCAGGAGCTTCTCGGCAGGGTTGTCCACACCGGCGGTGCGCCACTGGTTGACCAGCTGGACCGAGCAGTTCATCGCCGCGGCTCCGGCACCGACGATGATCGTATTGGTCGCGATGACGGGGATATCCTGCCCGTCGACGGTAATCTGCGTCTTCTGCATGCTATTCTCCGGGAGTACTTCCAACGGGCCGGCCGGCCCGTGTAAAGACGGCGAAATCGGCCCGTCTTTTTACCAGAATGCCGCTTCGGTCGCAAGACGGGCACGGCATGCGAGATGCACCTGCCGCGCCCGGTTGCGTTCTATTCGACGTATGTTTTCGTTCGGATTACAGCTGGCGGAGGTGGAACCCGCCGTCGACGTTGATGACCTCGCCGGTGGAGAATTTCAACTCGCCGCGGACGCAGGCGCCTACTGCTCGTGCGATGTCTTCCGGGTAGCCCCACCGCTGGATCGGCGTGAGGCCCTCGGAGATCAGCTTGTCGTACTTTTCCTTCACCACGGCGGTCATGTCGGTGTAAATGATGCCCGGGCGGGTTTCGTACACGCCGATCCCGTGCTCGGCGAGTTTGACGGCATAGAGCTTGGTCATCATCGAAACGCCGGCCTTGCTGAGGCAGTACTCGCCGCGGGAGCAGCTGGCGGTGTAGGCACTGATCGAGCCGGTATTGACGATGGACATCCAGTCCTCGGGGCGGTCCTTCCTCTGCTCGATCATCCAGTTGGCGATGGTCTGGGACAGGAAGTACGGGCCCTTGAGGTTGATGCCCATGACCCAGTCGTAGCTTTCCTCGCCCGCTTCGAGAATATCGGCGCGGACTTTCGGGCCGACGCCCGCGTTGTTGACGAGGTGATCGAGGCGGCCGAACGTTTCGCGGATCCGGTCCACGGCGGCCTGGCGGTCCTCGGCCTTGGTGACGTCCCCGGTGAGGGCGAGCCCTTTGCGTCCCAGTTTCTCAATCTCGGAAACTGTCTCATTGGCATCGAGGACGTCAAATACGGCGACGTCGCAGCCGTCTTTGGCCAGTTGGAGGGCGATGGCCGCACCAATCCCTCGAGCAGCGCCGGTTACAAGTGCAACGGGTGATTGATTCATGATCTTTTTCCTTAATGTTCGAGACGCCAGTGAATTCCGCATTTTAGCTTCTTGCGTAATCGTGTCAAATCGAGTAGATGTATTCGTGAGTTTGCCCTAAGGTGATTCACGCTGGTTCATCTTCTGGAAGTAGCAAAAACAGGAATAATTTATTTTTTCGCCTACGCTACTCACATTCTCCGGTTGTACTAGTATGTGATAGGTAAACCCGAGTTTTCTGAAACGGATTGAGGCCCTCAAGAATGGCTAAGAATCTGTCTACGTTTGCAATCGCAGAGATGTTGCATGTCGATCCCGGATCGGTAGCCAACTGGATCGATCAGGATCTGCTCAAGGCGCACCGGACGCCGGGCGGTCACCGTCGCGTGTCTGTCGAGAATCTCATCGCGTTCCTCAAGGAACACAAGATGCCGATTCCCGAGCAGCTCCGCGACGCTCCCCCGCGGATCCTGATTGTCGATGATGAGCCGGCGGTGACCCAGCTGGTTTCGCGGGCGATCAGCGCCGCGTTCCCGAATTTCGAGGTCGTCGAGGCCCACGACGGGTTCCGCGCCGGTACGATCGTGGCGACACTCAAGCCCGATGTCGTCATCCTCGACCTCCGGATGCCCGGAATGGACGGGTACGAAGTCTGCAAGCTCATCAAGTCGCAGAATTCCACCAAGCATGCCGAAGTGGTGGCTATGACCGCCTACGATTCGCCCGAGAATCAGAAGCGGATCATCGAATGCGGCGCCCGAACCTGCATGCCCAAGCCGCTGGACATCGATCGCCTGATCGACGAAGTCCAGAAATCCCTCTGATCGAGCTCTGGAGGGCTCCCCGCCCGCGTTCCAGAGGAGGCCCGTCTTTCCAACCCACACACACCGCACCAGCGGTGCGCGCTCAGCACGAGGATCGGCTGGGGCCGTTCACCCCGGCAGGGGCGGCAGATGCGTTGACCCGATCGGCCTCTTTCCCGGTTGGCGGGTCTCCTGACCCGCCAACGGAACCGACATGTCCGCAAGGGCCGTCGTGCAACGTGGTGGGTCGGGAGACCCACCACGCGAAACAAAACGCCCCACGGTCTTCTCATGCCGAACCCGCGTCCAATGGACTGCGTCAACCCGCGACTCCCGTCGCGGGTTCTGGGGGCTAGTCCTCAGCCTGAGGGTCAATCCAGCGACATGTTCTTGTCGACCCATTCGACCGATCGCCGGATGCCTTCGTCGTAGTCGACCGTCGGCTCCCAGCCGAGTTCTTTGCGGGCTTTTTCCGGGGAGAAGAAGCACCTCCGCCCCATCAGCCAGACCGAGTAGCGCGTGACCAGGGGCGGTTTCTTCATGCCGAACAGGTGCCCGAAGCATTCCATCAGGAACGCGACGCGGTAGGCGATTCCGTAGGGGACGTGCTTCTTGACCGGCGGGCACCCGATGGCCTTGGCGATCTTGTTCATGTACTCTTCCAGCGTGATCTTTCCGTCGCTGGAGAGGTTATAGATCTCGCCGGCGGCCTGCTCGGACTCTGCCGCCAGGATGCAGCCTTCGGCTTCGTTCCCGGCGTAGGTGAGATTCAGCAGATTCTGCCCGTCGCCGAGGATCTTGGCCTTTCCCTTGCGGATGGCGGTGATCAGTCGCGGCAGGGAGGCCCTGTCGCGTTCGCCGTACAACCAGCTGGGCTTGACGACGGTAGCGACGATATCGCCGCGGTTGTGGTATTCCCAGACCAGTTTCTCCGCTTCGACCTTGGCCCGGCTGTAATAGCTCCATTTGTGGAGATTCTCGCCCAGCGAGCCGAGCGGGGCGCTTTCATCCAGCACGAGCCCTTCCTCGTTCGGGTGTCCGTAGGTGCTGATGCTGCTGATGTGCAGGAACCGCTTGATATTCGCATCGCGGGCGGCGTTGAGCATGTTGCGGGTGCCTTCGATCGTGACGGCTACGAACCGTTCCCACGGCCCCCAGTCGCCCACCTGGGCCGCGGAGTGGTAGACGATCTCGACGCCTTGCATGGCCGCCTTGAGGCTGTCGGGGTCGGTCACGTCGCCGACGACCTGCTCCACATCCAGCGTATCCAGAAACGAGGTATCGCTTGTTTCGCGGACCAGAACACGGACCGGCTTGCCCTGCTCGATCAACTTTTCAACGATATGGCTTCCAAGCAGCCCTGTTGCGCCCGTAACCAGGTTCATCTGTCCTGCCCTTCCGGTAGACGTAAAATCGGTTTTCTGTCAGTCGGGGCATCATTCCAAAGATCGGCCGGGGCGTCAAGACCCGGCTGGTCGAGAGGGGAAGCTTGTGCGGCGGATTCCCGAGCCGTTCGGTCGGCCCGAGAGTCAAAAGAACTGTGAGACGTCGGAGCGATTCGGCGGCGTGATCACCGGCAAGAATTCCACGCCATCGGTCCCGGTCGGTTGCGTAGGCTTTAGTGCATCATCATTTGGCTTCCGACGGGCAGTAGGAGCCTGGCGAGGCCGGCGACGCCGATTTTTCCGATTTCGGCTTGCTAAGATTTTACAAAGCCTTGGGGAAAGCGGGCGTCCTGCTGTATAATGCCTGCCAATGATTTCAGGGTCCCAACGCGTTCGATCTGTCGACGGCGACACGGCCGCTGCCCGGAGGAAATGTTTCAAGAAGTGTCTTGAATGTTTCCGATGATAGTGTGGTGGGCGGACGTGATCCCGCTCACCCTTCCAAACTGATCCGCGAGCCCGCAGAGGCTACTGCTTAGAGGTAACCATGAAACGCCGCTCCCGCTTGCCCGCGACCAATCGCAGACTCCGCATCGTAGTGGGAATCGTACTGGCCGGCATGTTCTTCATCCAATGCACCACCGGCAACGAACGGTCGGACAAGACCAGCAAGATTTCCGTCGCCCACGCCGATTCGCTCGACAGCGGCGACTCTCAGGCCCAGAAGGTCGAGCACCTGGCGAGGACCGATCACATCGCCCTGCTGGAGATGTGCCTCGACCATTACGACGAGACGATTACCGATTACATCACCACGTTCCAGAAGCAGGAGCGCATCGACGGCACTCTCGGCCAGGTGCAGGCGGTCCGCATCAAGTTCCGCGACGAGCCGTTCAGCGTCGGGATGGTCTGGAAAGAAAACGCCCCGCTGGCCGACCGCCTTCTGTACGTGCACGGCAAGTACAACAACAAGATGCTCGTCAAGCCCAAGGGTCCGCTGGCGTTGTTGACCGGTACGCTGGCCCGGGAAACCGACGATCCGCGGGCGATGAAAAATTCGCTCAAGCCCGTCACGAGCTTCGGCTTCAAGCGGAACCTCAAGAGCCTCCTGGACGTCTACCGCCAGGCGAAGTCCAAGGGCGACCTGAAGAGCGAGTACGGTGGAGTGATGGACGTCGCCGGAAGGAAGGCCGTGGCCCTGATCCGCTACCTGCCGGCCAAGGACGACTATCCTGCCAAAAAGACCGTCATCTATATTGATCTGGAACGCCTGGTTCCGATTTCCGTGGAAGCGTTCAACTGGGACGACGAGCTGCTGGCCCGCTACATCTACTCGGACATGAAGTTCAATCTCGACCTGACCGACGAGGACTTCGCCCCGGCCAAGTTCGGCATGTCCACGCCCTGACCCGCCCGCTTCAGACAATCGGCGATTTTCACACACGCTCCCGCACCTGCGGGGGCGTGTTTTTTTGCGCTGCTTTGCGTTGAGCGTGGAATGACAAGCCTTTGGCGCGATAGAATGGTCTGCCGTGCGGTTCCGTTCCGGAAGGGAAAACCATGAAAATATGGCGTGCCGTACTCTTTGTGTTCCTGATCGCCGCGTGCCTTACCGTCTCCGCCGGCTGCGGGGATGACGACGACAACGGCGGGGAAGTTCGCGTCGCTGCGAGCATCTACCCGCTGGCGGATGTTGTCCGACAGATCGGCGGCCGGCAGGTGCAGGTTGCATGTCTGCTGGATCCCGGGACGAGTCCGCACGATTTCCGGGCCACTCCCGAGCACGTTGGCCGCATGGCGGGGGCGGACCTGCTGGTGACGGCAGGGACGGGCGTGGATGAATGGGCTCTCCAAGGTGCATCCCGGTCGAACGCGAAGGTACTGAAGCTGGCCGATGTTGCCGAATCGCATGCAGCCACCGCCGGGGACGACGATGAGACGCACCAACACGACAAGCACCTGTGGCTGGACTTGGATGTAATGCAGGAATTCGCCCGGCGGGTCGGGCGACATCTGGCGGAGCTGGACCCGGACAACGCAGAGCTGTACAGGGAGCGTGCGGAGAACTACGCCGGCCGCCTGGCCGAGCTGGATGCCGAATACCGCCGCACGATCTCGACATTCGAGAAGCGGCACTTCGTGACATTCCACGACGCCTTCGGCCGGCTCGCTTCCCGGTACGGGTTGACGCATTACTCGCTTCACGACGCGGACGTGATGGATTTCTCGCCGGAGCGGCTGGAGAAGCTCGAGCAGTTCGTGCGCGATCACCAGGTCAAGGCGATGTTCGTCGAGCCGCAGTACCAGGATTCGCGCCTGCGGGCGATGGCGGCGGACATGAACATCGAGCTGGGCACGCTGGATCCGCTGGGCAACCCGCGGATGGAGGCGTACGAGACGTACATCAAGACGATGGAGACGAATCTTCGGTCACTGGAAGAGGCGTTGAAGGAGTAGCATGCCCGAACCGGCCCGAGCGACAGGTCCGTACGTTGGCCCAGAGCATATGGGGGAGGAGATTCTCTGCATCCACGGCCTGTCCTATACCTATCCCGACGGCACGCAGGCGTTGAAGAACGTGGAGTTGCACCTCCGCAAGCAGACGACGCTGGCGGTAGTCGGCCCCAACGGGGCGGGGAAGACCACGCTGCTGAAGATCGTGCTGGGCCTGATCGACGACTACCGCGGAGAGGTCCTGGTAGCGGGGAGGAACCCCCGCGAGGCCCGGCAGAGGGGCGACGTGGTCAGTTGGGTGCCGCAGCGGGCGAAGATGATCTGGGATTTCCCGGTCACGGTCCGGCAGGTCGCCCGGATGGGCCTGGTGGGCAAGACGGGCATCCTCCGCCGCCACCGGAAGGAGGACCTGAAGTACCTCGACGAGGTCATGGACGCGCTGGACCTGACCGAACTGGCCGACAAAACCATCGGAGAGGTGTCCGGAGGGCAGCAGCAACGGGCGATCATCGCCAGAGCCCTGGCCCCCCGGCCGAAACTCCTGATGCTCGATGAGCCGCTGATCGGAATCGACCAGGCCGGGCAGGAACGGTTCGGCAGACTCATGAACGACATCCGCGACCGGTTCGGGGTGACGCTTGTAATCGTCTCCCACGACCTGCGGTCGGTCCTGAAAGACTGCAGCCGCATCGCCTGCCTGAACCGCTCGCTGCACTTCCACGACTCGCCCAGCGAACTGACCCCCGAGACGCTCAAGGAGGTCTTCCGCTGCGATCTGACCGGACTGTTCCCCGCCCAGCACCTGGAGGGATTCGATCCCCACACCCCAGCCGCCGGAGAGGAGTCCCAGCAATGATGGACGGCATGGTGGCTGTGGACGGTTTAGCCAGACTATTCCAGAATGAGTCTTACATTCGGGCGTTGGTTGGCGGCTCGGTCGTGGCGCTGCTGTGCAGCCTGCTGAGCGTGTACGTGGTCTTCAAGCGGATGGCGTTCATCGGTCAGGGCATCAGCCATTCGGCGTTTGCGGGCGTGGGCATTGCGATGCTGCTGGGGCTGTATCTTCCGTGGCTGAGGGACCCGCTGGCCCGGGACGGAGTGATTGCTCTTTCGTGCGTGTTCACGGCGCTGACGATCGGCTATCTCGCCCGCAGCGGGCGGATCAGCGAGGACAGCGCGATCGGAATCTGCCTGGTGGGCGCGATGGCGCTGGGTCTGGTCCTGCTGGACGTGCGGGGGCTGCTGCTGGACCGCATGCTTGCCTCCGGGCAGCTGTCGCCCGGCGAACTGGGTTACACGCCGGGATTCCACCATATCCTGTTCGGGAACATTCTGTTCGTCACGACGGCGGAGGTCTGGATCGCCGGGATTCTGGCCGGGCTGGTACTGGTGGGCATGCTACTGCTGTTCAAGGAGCTGGTGTTCTTCGCGTTCGACGAAGAGACCTCGCAGGTGTTCGGCGTCCCAGCCGGGCTGCTGTATTTCCTGCTGCTGATTCTGCTGGCGCTGGCGGTGGTGGCGGCGATGAGGACATTGGGCGTGATCCTCGCCAGCGCGCTGCTGGTCCTGCCAGGGGCCTCGGCGCGGTACTGGTCCAACCGCATCGGCTGGGTCGTTGCCGTCAGCGTGCTGGTGGGCGTGCTGTCGCTGGTGGTCGGGCTTTTGCTGGCGGTCGTGATCAAGAAGCTCAGCCCGGGCCCGGTCATCGCCCTGATGCTGGTGGTGGCGTTCATCTTCAGCTATCTGTTCCACCGCGTTCGCTCTTGGCGAAGGCAACGTTCCGAGACGGCCGACTGAGGCTTTGGCCGCTTTACCTCAAGAAAGGTTTCTGATGAGTACCCGCTTTCTCTCACGGCTGTCGCTGTCCGGTCTGGTTTTCCTGCTCGCGTTTTGCGTCGGGTGCGGCGTGCCGGATGCCGACGGCCCTGCCGATACGTTCGGCCTGGATTTTTCGCTCCCGCCGGGCTCGGATACCAACAGCACCGTCGTCTTCCTGGTGGACGGTCTGAACGCGGAGATTTTCGACCAGATGCTTCAGGCGGGCGAGCTTCCGGCGATCCGGAAGTACTTTCTGGATCGCGGCCTGTATTGCCCGCGGACGGTCGTCAACACCCCGTCGGTCACACTGGCCAACGAGACCAGCGTCGTCACCGGCGTTTTTCCCGGCCACCATGGCGTGACCGGGATCAACTGGTTTGACAGGAACCGGCTGATCTGGCGGAACTACGAGACGATCGCCCAGAAGAACACGCTGGACTGCGATTACATCAGGCCGACGATCTACGAGCGTCTGCAGGACCGGACGACGATCTCGGTGTTCTACCAGGCCCATCGCGGGGCGACGAAGTTCATCGAGAACTGGACCAGTGCCGGGCCGCCGTTCTTTTTCGGCTGGTATGAATTCGTCGACCGGCTGACGCTTTCGCGATTCGACCTGGTGATGGAAATCGCCCGCCGGCGGCGCGAGATGCCCGCGTTCACGATGGTGTACCAGCTGACGCCCGATTTCCGCGCCTACGCCAAGGGGATCGAGTCGCCGGAGTACCGGCAGGCATTGCGGGAGACCGACTACCAGCTCGGGCGCGTTCTTTCCGACATGGAACGGGCGGGCCTTCTGGACAAGATCCACATCGCGCTGATGTCCGACCACGGGATGATCGAAGTGACGCGGCACATACCGATGACCGAGCGGCTCAAGGGCCTGGAGCTGGCCCTGGCCGACAAGCGATTGTGGGAGCGCGACGGGCCGTTCGAGGAGCGACAGGAGTATTATCAACAGTTCAACTGCGTGCAGTACGGCAGCGGGTACCGGTACCTGGCGCTGCAGTTCCGCAAGCCGGTCTCGACCGACCCGTTGCGATACGCCGACTGGACGCACCGCCCCACCGCAGAGCAACTGGCCGCCTACCCCACCGGCAACTGGCCCGGCCGACACAAGCCCTGGTACCGGTGCGACCAGCCCGACCGGCCTCTCAAGCGTCTGAACCTTCTGAAACTTTTCGCCGAGTGGGACGAGATCGACGCGATCGCCTACGCCGTCGGCGAGAACCGCGTGCGCGTGCGGCGAGCGTCGGGTGAGGTTGAGTTCCGTCAGGACGGCGGGCGGGGCGAGCCGATTGGCTACCGGGTGGTTTCCGGTGAGGACCCGCTGGGCTGGTCGGCGAGCCTCCCAGCCGCTGTGCAGGCGGGCAAGCGGGCGCTGGGCGAGCGGGAGTGGCTGGCAGCGACGGCAGGGACCGACTACCCGGATCTGCCCGCGCAGATCGTTGCGTACTTCCGGGCGGCGCGTGCGGGGGACATCGTGCTGTTCGCAGCGCCGGGATGGGACTTCAGCGACAACCTGCGGGCCGGGCACGGCGGGCTCCGACCGGCCGAGGCGTTCACGCCCATGCTCCTTGCCGGCCCGGGCGTGCCGCACAAGCAGATCGACGTGGCCCGGACGGTCGACCTTGCGCCGACGCTGCTGCACCTGCTCGGGCGGGACGCGCCGGATGAATTCGACGGCAAGCCGCTGCTGCCGCGCCGCGAATAATCGGAAACGGGCGGGTCCGCACATCGGCGGATCCGCCCGTTTTCCGTATCAAGCGAGAGAGGGATCAGAACTCCGCGAGTTTCTCATCATCGAACGGGATGGTCTGCTCGGCCTGGTTCTTCTCGTCGGCTGCCTTGGATTTCGCGGGCCTGGGCCTGTTGAACTCCGGCCTGCGGGCGACGGTCGGCCCGGACTTTCTCGACCGCGTCGCGCCCAACACGCAGATGATCCTCGGCCTGCAGTCCGCCCAGGGCTCCGAGTCGCTGATCTACGCCCCCTACCACCGACTGCTGGAGCTTGCGCAGTCCGAGCGCTTCGGCTTCCGACAGATCGATCCGCGGTCGCCGTTGCTGGACCTGATGGCGGTGCGCTGGCTGGCCTCCACGGTCCCCATCGAAGATGAGGGCTGGCGCCTCGAGGCGCGGGCGGAGGCACGCGTGTA
>JBKHHU010000293.1:0-3227 GCA_046539045.1 Phycisphaerae bacterium | reverse complement strand
TTGGCCTGTACAACGGAAAAGCTCGCGCCGGAGGACCCGAGTTCATCTGAGCATCCCCTGCATCTCCTGCATGACTGCTAAACACGTACGGAGACCCACCACGCGGAGAGAAACGATGGTGTTCGCGTCGTTCGCGTTGTTCGTGGCTTACAGACCCGAATCGGCACCTATCGCTACCGCCGTGCCGTCAGCTTGATCTCCTCCACCCAGCAGTACAGCACGGGCACGACGAAGACCGTCAGCAGCACCACCAGCATCCCGCCGAAGGACGGAATCGCCATCGGCACCATGACGTCGCTTCCGCGCCCGGTGGACGTCAGGATCGGCAGGAGGGCCAGCAGCGTCGTGGCGGTGGTCATCAGGCACGGCCGGATACGCCGGTCGGCGGCGATTACCGTCGCGTCGCGGATTCCCTGCACCGTCTCCGGCCGGCGGTCGCGGAAGACCTGCTGCAGGTAGGTTGACTGGATCACGCCGTTATCTGTCGCGATGCCGAACAGCGCCAGGAAGCCCACCCACACCGCCACGCTCAGGTTCATCGTATGGACCTGGAACAGTTCCCGCATGTGCACGCCGAAGACACTGAAGTTCATGAACTGCGGCTGGCCGTACATCCAGAGCAGGATGAAACCGCCCGCCCACGCAACGAAGATCCCGCTGAACACCAACAGGGTAGTGACCACTGAGCGGAACTGGAAATACAGGATCAGGAGGATGGTGCCCAGCGCCACCGGCAGGACGATCATCAGCGTCCGCCTCGAGCGGATCTGGTTCTCGTAGTTGCCCGCGAACCGGTAGCTCACGCCGGCAGGTCTGTTCAGCCTGCCGTCGGCTTCCGCCTGCTCCAGATAGGTCTTTGCCCGCTCGACCACGTCGGTCTCTGCTTCGTTGGGCTTCTTGTCGAACAGCACGTACCCTGTCAGGAAGGTGTCTTCGCTCTTGATCGCCTGCGGGCCGCGAACGTAGCGAATCTCCGCCAGCTGCTCGATGGGGATCTGCGCGCCGCCTTTGCCCGGCACGAGGATGCGGTGCAGGGCGTCAATATCGTCCCGCAGTTCGCGCTGGTAGCGGATGCGAACCGGGTACCGCTCGCGTCCTTCTACGGTGTAGGTCGTGGGCTTGCCGCCGATGGCGATTTCCACGATGTTCTGGAACTCGCCGATCTTCACGCCGTAGCGTCCCAAGGCCCGTCGGTCCGGGACGATCTCCAGGTACGGCTTGCCGATGATCCGGTCGGCCAGCACCGCCGACGCCTCCACACCGGGCACCTGCTTGAGAAGCTTCTCCACCTGCAGGCCGAATCGCTCGATGGTTTCCAGGTCCGGACCCTGGATTTTCACGCCCATCGGCGCCCGCATGCCGCTTTGCAGCATGACAATCCGTGCGGCGATCGGCTGGAGTTTCGGCGCTGCGGTCGTCCCGGGGATTTCGCCGGCGCGGGAAATGGCGTCCCAGATATCGTCAGGGCTCTGGATGCCTTCCCAAGCCTGCCTGTCGGCGTTCAGTTGCGGGTCCAGAGCCGGCCGCCACTGGCGGAACGGCCTGCCGTCCTCGTCGGGGATCAGCCGGCCGTCTTCATCTCGCACGAACCGGCCTGCCGTATAGTAGGGGTCTCCATCCGGTGCCAGCAGCGGCGTGCCGGCCACGTCGCGGACCAGGTCCTTCCGGTCCGGATCGTAGCGGAAGTTGATCCGGTTGCCGTCGCGATCGGTCACGTACTCGCTGTGGTAGTTGATCACGGTTTCGACCATGGAAAGCGGGGCGGGGTCCAGCGGGGTCTCCGCCCGGCCGACTTTGCCCACGGCGGTGTCCACTTCGGGAATCGCCCGGAACGCCTGATCCTGCTTGGCCAGGATGTCGGTGGCCTCGCCGATCGAAGCGTGTGTCATGGTCGTCGGCATGTAGAGGAAGGAGCCCTCGTCCAGGTCGGGCATGAACTCGCTGCCGAGGCCCGGGAAGCGTTTCTCCGCGCCGCGGTAGTACCGGCTCGAGCGGATATTTTCGGCGTCCAGTCCGATATTGCCAACCAGCCGCACCGCCGGGTCGGCGACGGTATCGAAACCCATCCACGCGACGACGCCCAGCAGCAACACCAGCCCGACCAGCGCGAGGAACGGCCCCTTCATTGCAAGGCAGCCGCGGAGGACCGGCTTGTACACCAGCATGAACAACTGGAAGAATCCGACCAGGGTTCCGACCAGAATCGCCACGAACAGGAAATTCAGCAGGAATCCCCGCTCCGGTCCGAGCGGCTCCCAGTGTATCCCCAGCAGCACCGTGACCAGAAGGACCACGATGATGTTGGCGGAGATCGGAGCGGCCCGGTCGGCGACCTTCGGCAGCAGCGGACGGGTCAGGCTGTACACGGCGAACAGCAGAACCGCCAGGGAAGCCAGCGCCAGCATGGGCGAGCCGGTCGCTCCGGCGAAAATGGCCCCGGCTGCCCCGGCCGCCGCGAGAGCGCCGAAGAGGGCCCCTCGCCAGGTCTTCCGCCGGATGCGTCCGCAGAAGAGGAGGTGTGCGGCTGCGGGTAGGATCGTCAGGGCGATGATGATCGACGCGATCAGCGCGAAGGTCTTCGTGAATGCAAGCGGCTTGAAGAGCTTGCCCTCGGCGCCGGTCATGACGAACACCGGGAGGAAGCTGACGACGGTGGTCGCCACGGCAGTCAGCACCGCGCCGCCGACTTCGCTGGCTGCCCGATGGACGACGTTCAGCCGCGGCTCTTCCGGTGGGGCCGATTCCAGGTGGCGCAGGATGTTCTCGCTGACGACGATGCCCATGTCGACGATCGTACCGATGGCGATGGCGATACCGGACAGGGCGACGATATTGGCGTCGATGTTGAACGTCTTCATCGCGATGAAGCACAGCAGAACCGCCAGCGGAAGCATCGAACCGATCAACGCGCTGCTCCGCAGGTGCATGACCATCAGGATGACGACGATGAATGTGATCAGCATTTCCTCGCTCAGCGCCGAAGAGAGCGTCCCGAGCGTTTCGTAGATCAGCCCGGTTCGGTCGTAGAAGGGCACAATCGTGACCTTGCTGATGGTCGCCCACTCCGGCCAGCGGGATTGGTCGATGCTGTTCAGGTGCGTCATCCATGTTTGCTGATTGAGCGATCCGTCGTCGGCGAACGGCTCGAATTCGTGCTGTTCCGCATAGGAAACGATCTGCTCGTCGGAGATCTTCGCCCGGTCCAGCGTCACCTTGCCGGGCAGACC
>JBKHHU010000292.1:0-3250 GCA_046539045.1 Phycisphaerae bacterium | reverse complement strand
CGTCCCAGCAGTAGGTGCAGAGCTTTTCCTTCGGCAGGCCGATCGCTTCGACCAGATCGTCGAGTCGCTGGAAGACCAGGCTCGTCAGGCCCAGGCGGTTGCGGATCCAGTCGACCATGGCGGCGTATTTGGCGCTGTCGGGGTTGGTGTATTCTTCAAGGTTGACGTCGTGGCTGCCTTCCAGCGCCTGAATGGCCCGGCGGGTCGCCAGGTCCAGCTCACTCCGCGACTGCGAGAAGTTCAGGAACTCGCAGCCGTACGTCAGCGGCGGGCAGGCCGGCCTCATGTGGACTTCCTTGGCCCCGAGATCGAAGATCCGCTGCACGTTGTCCTTCAACTGCGTCCCGCGGACGATGGAGTCTTCGCAGAACATGAGTTTCTTGCCGCGGATCAGTTCGGGAATCGGGATCAGCTTCATCCGGGCGACGAGGTCGCGGATCTTCTGGTTCTGCGGCATGAAACTTCGCGGCCAGGTGGGCGTGTACTTCACGAACGGGCGCATGTACGGAACGCGGGTTTCGTGGGAATAGCCCAGGGCGTGGGCGACCCCGGAGTCCGGAATGCCCGCGACGACGTCGCAGGGGGTGTCGTCCCGGCGGGCCAGCGCTCTGCCGCATTCGTAGCGGGAGTGTTCGACGTTGATCTCTTCGTAGCTGCTGGCGGGGTATCCGTAGTAGACCCAGAGAAAGGCGCAGACCTGCATCTGATCGCCCGGCTCGGCCATCTGCTCGATACCGTCTGCAGTGATCCGCACGATCTCGCCCGGACCCAGCTGCCGGATGTACTCATAGCCGAGATTGGCGAAGGCGCATGTCTCGAAACTCGCCGCGTGGGCACCTTCCTTCTCTGCCAGAGCAATGGGCGTCCTGCCGAGCTTGTCCCTGGCGGCGTAGATGCCTCCGGTGGTCAGCAGCAGGATGGAGCAAGAGCCCTCGATCGATTCCTGGACGTTCTTCAGCCCGGCCGTGAAGCTCTCTTCCATGTTGATCAGGCTGGCGACGACCTCGGTCGGGTTCAGCTCGGTTCCCGACATCTCGGAGAAATGCGTGCGCCGCGTCTCCAGCGCCTTGTCGGCCAGCTCCTGAAGGTTGATGATCTTGCCGACGGTGACGATGGCATATGTCCCGAGATGCGAGCCGACGATCAGCGGCTGGTCTTCGGTATCGCTGATGACACCGATCCCGCTGTCGCCGGTGAGCTTGTCGATGTCGTCTTCGAACTTCGACCGGAACTGCGCGTTTTCGATATTATGAATGAAGCGAACGAATTGCTCGCCGTCCAGCGTGGCCATCCCGCCACGTCGCGTCCCCAGATGCGAATGGTAATCCGTTCCGTAGAACAGATCGGCTACACAACTGTCGCTACCTGCTACACCGAAAAAACCGCCCATGATGTTCCTTTCCCGTGACGTCTCCAGGTCTCGACCTGCCCGCACAGGCCAAAACGAACCGGCGATTATACAGCCCGGACACTCCTTGCCGATGACAAATTCCATCATTAAGGTCGCTTATGGTATAGGCTCTGCTATTAGATTGCCATCGGGTTCGGCGTTTCGTCCGTAACCTTCGCCGGATACGTGGCTTGCTTGGTCGAGTGGAGCGCGAAGGTTTTGCTTCCGTTCGGTTGACCGGCTCGGGAGGCACCGATAGAGTACCTTCCAGAGAGGTCGAGTCAGAAAGGATGTCACATGGATGAAAAGAAACAAATCCAGATCGAGGAGAAGCTGGCGTTTCTCGAGCAGCAGTTGTCGGACCTGGATGATGTTATTCGCAAGCAGGCCGACACCATAGATCACCAGAACAAGGATATCCGCGATATTCGGCGGCGCTTGCAGGATATCGAGGAGCCGGGTACCGTAGATGAGGATGATGTGCCCCCGCCTCACTGGGGACGGTAAGCCTTTCGGCAGGAGGTCCGGTCCCTGTGCTGCGGGTCAATGTGTTTTCCCTGCCCTGACGGAGCCTGCTGGTGACTCGGACCGACATTGTAGATATTCTTCGCCGCACCCTGGAGGACCACAAGCTTTCGCGATCCGAGCGCCGCGCGCTGACTGAAATCGCCGCGGACATGGATCTCGATGAGGAGCAGATCGCCTACCTTCGCAACCGCGCGTTCGAAGTGGCGGAGGAGTCTGTGGACACCCACAGCGACCGGCTGGTCTTGGATTGGCTCAAAGACGTGGTGAAGGCGTTTTCCAAGGCGGCTGGGCCTGCTGCCGGAACCGTGCGGAACGAGGCGTTTTTCAGCCCGGGCAGCGACTGTCCTGCCGTAATCGCCCAGTTGTTCCGCCGGGCCAGACGCAGCGTCGACGTCTGCGTGTTCACCATCACGGACAACAGCATTTCGCGGGCCATCACCGACGCCCACCGCCGGGGTGTGAGCATCCGCATCATCTCCGACGATATGAAGTCGCTCGACCTCGGCAGCGATATCGAGCAGTTCACCAACGATGGGCTCGACGTCGTCACCGACAGCGACCGAGCTCACATGCACCACAAGTTCGCGATCTTCGACGGCGGGACGCTTCTGACCGGCAGTTACAACTGGACGCGCGGGGCCGCCGAGTACAACCGCGAGAACTTCATCGTCTCCGATGAGCCCCGGCTGGTGAAAGCCTACCAGGCGGAGTTCGACAGTCTCTGGCAGGAGTTCAGCCGCTAGCAGCCCGTTTAGAAAGCTGTTCCTGCTGCGAGCGGCCCGGTTTGTTGCGCGTCAGCGTCAGAAATACTCGACAAAGCGACAGCTTTGCCTGCGTTTCCTTCCTTGTGCTCACTAACCGAACTCGCTCTCGCCACGAAACCCATTTCTAGACGGACTGCTAGGCGAACAGCCGGTACTATTCTTGACGCGTGGCGGGGCTCGCGCGTACCTTCACATTACCGCGTGGTGGGTCTCCAGACCTGTTTAGCAGGGCTGCAGGGGGCGTGAGTGGCTCCTTGCCACAGGTTTCAGATTGGCAGGTCTCCTGCCTCCGGCATTCAAGCCCGACCGGCCAACGGGACAAGACGTCCGCTATGCTTTTTCGCTTCATGCATCGTGCCGACGTGGTCAGGCCTGCAGTCGTCTCTCCGGGACTTTCTATGGGGGACGGGTCTGGTTGCTGGCCGCTTCTTACCACGGGCTTGCGCCCCGTGGCTACTGGCAAGCGTCCCTACGGGACTTGTGCGAGAACTCCTTTCTGCCGTTCGCCCCGGAGGGGCCCGAGCAAGCAGTCAAGGTCGCCAGACCGTGGTCGAGTGAACACAAGTTC
>JBKHHU010000291.1:0-3278 GCA_046539045.1 Phycisphaerae bacterium | reverse complement strand
GGCCACTTCTCGACCAACCCTCGATCGCCCGCCCAATCACCATGATCCGAGAGGAAGATGATCGCCGTCTCGTCGGCGAGATTCATTTCATCCAAGGCGTCCAGCAGGCGCCCGAGCATGGCATCCAGAGCCGTGATCATCCCGAGATACACCGCGTTGACCTTCCTCAGATACTGCGGTTCCATTTCATCCAGTCGGCGGTACTCGCGGATCAACCGGTGGAAATCCGGTTCTCCCTTGCCGGCCGGGCGGAGTGGCGGCAGACGATCCGGGTCGTACATATCGTAGTACGGCTGGACGGTGGTGTATGGACAGTGCGGATAGCTCAGCGGCAGAAACAGGCAAAATGGCTTGCTGGTGTCGCGATTGCTCAGAAAATCGATGCCCAGCCGCACCGAATCGGTGTCATGCAGATCGTCCAGTATCCCCTCCTTCGGCTCGAAGAGGAAGTTTTGATAGCCTGGCTGATCCTTCTCGGATACCCGCGACGGATGCGGCGAACGCTCCTTTCCGCTGCCAAGATGATCGACGCCGGCATCCCAACTGCCCGGACTCAAAAGATCGTTCTTGCCGAACATCGCCACTTCGTACCCGCCCTGCTTGAGGTACTTCAGCAGGTTCGGCTCTTCCGGCCGGAGACAGTGCCACAGCGTGCGGTGCCCGCGGACATGCGGATACCAGCCCGTCATGAAGCTGCAGCGACTGGGCGTGCAGACGGTGTGCTGGACGTGGGCCTGATCGAAACGGACACCCTCGGCAGCCAGGCGGTCCATGTTGGGGGTTTGCACAAGCGGATGGCCATAGCAGCCAACGCTCTCGGCCCGGAGTTCGTCCGGGTTGAAGATCACGAAGTTCACAAGGGTCTCCAGTCAAAGGCGGACAACTGATTCTACTCCCAGCCGGGCAATGAAAGTACCCACGCCTGCGGCCGGGTTCAGTATCCGCCTGCTGACGGAATGACCGGAGCGATCCGAAGCCAGCGTATGAATTCCGCTATTTGGCTTCCAGAAAGCTCACGATTCCGTTGCAGATCGAGCGTGCCAGCTTCTGCTGGTAACTGTCGGTGGCGAGGTTGCGAGCTTCGCCAGGATTGGACAAGTACCCGCATTCGACGAGCACAGCCGGGCATGCAGTGCGGACCAGGACACGGAAGTTCGAGTTCTTGATCCCGCGGGACTCGATTCCGCCCTGCTTCATCATGCTTACCAGCGCCTCTGCTCCGCTGATGTCCGCTTTGCTCGGCTCACGCGAGATGTACACGCTGGAACCGGTCGCCCCCGAGCGAGGAGCCGAGTCGGAATGGATCGAGACGAACAGATCGGGCCGCCGCTTGTTGCAGAAGCTGGCCCGGTCGTTGAGTTCGATGAAACGGTCATCCTCGCGCGTCATGATGACCTTCACATACTCATCCTTCAGCAACCGCGCGAGCTTTGTAGCCACCGCCAGGTTCACGTCCTTCTCGCGCAGACCGGTGACACCCAACGCCCCCGGATCCTTCCCACCGTGACCGGCGTCGATGACAACGGTTCCCAGGTAAGACGGCAGTTGAGGTTCGGGCTCCGGGGCGATGTGGCTGCGGCGGGTGTAATCCAGCGGCGGTATGGCAGATGCCTTTTTCAACCGCCGGCGAATGCCCGACTCGTAGAACTTCGGCACGAACAGAATCCCGCCCACGTTCTCCACACAGCCGGACCGGCCGAGTTGCTGACCGTTCAGAACCACCTGCCCGTTCGGCTCCCCGTAGACCATCAGGGAGTTGTCGCTGTTGCGGAGCACGGCCGAGTGGGAACTGGCTTTGGCTACCGACAGCTTCAGCCGCCCGGCCAGTTGGTAGATGCTGATCGAATCCGACGGCGCCCCTGTAAGTTGTGGCCCGCCAAAATGCATCTCCTGTTCCTCGCAACCGGTAACTGCGGCTGCGGAAACGCACAGCAACAAAACGGAAATGGTGAGTGTTGCCCTCATAGCCCTCGAATGCCTCGCCACGGCGAATCCTTTCGGCTTGGTGATCGACTGCAGAATCCGTTCAGAAGCTTATTACGTTACCTGTTCCATCGGTTCCCGCTCAAGAGAAAATGCAGGCGGAAGTTCCGATCCACGGGACTTTCTGATCCACCCGCTGGCCACTGACGAGGCTGTTGCCGGTAAGCGGTTGCCATAGCTACGCTTGCCCCGAACCGGCGGATCCGAACGTTAGTCGACACGTCCGCTTTGAGCACGAGCAACTGAAGCACGAGCACGCCCCGAATCGGCCGCATCATTATCTGACCACCATCGGCGTTCATGCCGCCGAGCACGGCCAGGGCATCGGCAAAGCTCTTCTGCCGCGGGTCCATCAATTCGCAGCTGAAGTTGGGGAAAGCAGCGGAGTCGCGCTGAATACGGAAGTAGAATCGAACATCGGACTCTACCGGCACTTCGGGTATGAGGGCACCGGCGAGGCCGAGCTGGGCCCGGTGCACCTCTGGTTCATGTTCCGCCCGAACAGCGACAAATAGAACAGGTTCGGACGAGAAGCACAATTCGCTATAATGCTTCTTCGTAGAATGACCGCCGGCCCGCAACGCCAGGGAAGTCCATGGACCTGTTCAAGAAAGCCGAAAATGCAGCCATCGCCGCCAACGCCCCTCTTGCGGTGCGCATGAGGCCGCAGGATATCGACGAAGTCGCCGGGCAGCAGCATTTTCTGGGCCCGGGCAAGATGCTTCGTCGCATGCTGCAGGCCGACCGGCTTTCCAGCCTGGTGTTCCACGGTCCGCCCGGCTGCGGAAAGACAACGCTTGCTCACGTGATTGCCAATCGCATCGACTGCGAATTCCACATGCTCAACGCCGCGTCGGCATCGGTCAAGGAAGTACGATCGATCATCGAGCGGGCGCGGGCCACGCTGAGCAGTTCCGGCCGGCGAACCGTCCTGTTTATCGACGAACTGCATCGGTTCAATCGCGCCCAACAGGACGTACTGCTTAACGACGTCGAAAACGGATGCATTATTTTGATCGGCGCGACGACGGAAAACCCGTTTTTCACCATCAACACGCCGCTGCTTTCGCGCTCCACGATCTTTCGGTTCTCGCCCCTGTGCGAAGCGGAAATCGTGGAACTGCTTCGTCGGGCATTATCTGATAAAAAGCGCGGGCTTGGCGAGTATAACGTCGAAATCACTGACGAAGCGCTGAACCACCTCGCTACGATCAGCGACGGCGACGCACGCCGGGCGCTGACGGCGCTGGAAGTGGGCGTACTTTCCATGGCCCGAACGCAGGAAACGGATGAAG
>JBKHHU010000290.1:0-3280 GCA_046539045.1 Phycisphaerae bacterium | reverse complement strand
GGCGTTGTTGCCGGCTCGGCGTCCATCGCATGCATCCCGCCCAGAGACGGTTCGGCATCCTGGTCCGGGTCATCCGGATCGCGGGTCAGCCAGGCGGCGATGTCCGCATCGGTTGGGGGTTTTGGGGTTGTGGAGGCAGGTCTGGGCAGATAGAAGCGCTGCTTGCACTGCCCGCAACGGGCATTGCATCCGCCGATGTGGGCGGGCACTTCCAGGTACGTTCCACACTTCGGGCAGCTTGTCAGACGACTTTCACCCATCTTGTGTCCCTCTCAAGAGCAGGTTCGAGGTGGCTCTGAATTCACGGGGGCGCAGACATGAGATGTATCGGCCTGGAGAGGGTGTCTGTTCACTATGTTTTATTCTACGGACCCGCCTCAGGTCCTGCCAACCGGCACTTGCCGCCCGGGCCGAGACGGGGCGGCGAAAGACTTGATTGATGGGGCAAGGCCTGTATCATGCCTGTTCCTACTTTCCATGAATTGAACAGGATGGTGTATGGCATCGTTCAAACTCAACATCGCGCGGATCCAGGGCAGTCCCACTCCTCAGGAGCTCGTCGAGCAGATGGAGTCGTATGGCCTGCCCGAAAGCGAGGAATTCGGCGTCCTCGAAGCCAAGGCAGCGGCAGAGTGGGCCTTCGGATCCGTTGTCCGGAAGACCCAGCAGGCCGTACAGAAACTCGACCCGGAATCGCAGCAGATCGTGACCGGCGCGGTCGAGAAGGCCACCGTATACCCCTTCGGCGTCCAGCCGCAACACGAGATTCTCGAACTTTACGCCGGGGCCGCCAGCGGAATCGAACAGATGAGCATCTTCTTCGGCTCCTGCCTGGCCCTGTCGACGGTCGTGGAGCCGATCGAGATCGACGTGCTCAGTGCCATCCAGAAGCTCATGGAAGAGACCAAACGCTTCCAGCTGCGGAGCGTGCGGGTCAGCGATTTCGCAGCCAACTCGTACATGATCGGGCCGTATACGCCGAAGTTCGTGGACACGCCCAATGGCGTGGAATTCGTCGAGCAGTACGTCGAAGGGATCACCAGCGCGTCGGTGAAATTCCAGGGACCCACCGGACGTGTGACGGTCAGCGTCACCCCCAAGGCATGCTTCAGTTACAGCTGCAAGGACGACGATCAGGATTTCGTCAAGGCGACGCTGCGGAAGTTGATCTGACCGGTGCAGGGCGGGAAACTCTCTGCGCCGCGGCAGAGCCACCGGGAGACCGGTTTTCGGTTCAGTGCCGATCCTCCTGCTGAACCGGGATCCCGGGCAAGCCCTCTTCCCAGGCGTCCATCAGCCGGATTACGTCCTCACGATCGAACAGAACAGGACAATGATGCTGTAAACCAGTCCAGCCGTCTGCAGAGCCATAGCGCTCACGGCCAACCAGAACATTTCCATGTGAATCAGCACGCCGGCGAAAAACAACAGGGCCGCTGCATAGGGCAGATAAACCAGGGCAGCCCGATAGATCGTATCTCGACCTGAACATGCGGATCCGAAACCACGAGCGGGCGGGCGGGAATCCGGGCCTCAGTCGTCATCCTCTTCTTCATCGTCATCGTCGTCATCCCCTTCCCGCCGCTCTCGGGCGCGGAGACGGCTGCGTCGGTTTCGGAGATTGCGTATGTACTCCTCCGGTGGGAAGCGTTTGCCCCGGTAGATCCCTGCCGGCACTTCCGACCAGCCGTCGACGACGTTCAGACGCCCCTTGCCGTTCAACCGTCGCAGCTCGTCAATGACCTCGCGGACGTCCTCAAGGTCATTGGGATCGTAATCCGGTATCAGATAGGCCGTCAAGCCATTGTTGACATAGGCTTGCGCGTCGGAGAACTTGTCGCCGATGCCGATCTCGACGTTCGGATACACATCCTTCAGCGCGCTCAACCGGGCCGTCTTGAACTTCCCACTGTCGCCAAACGCTTGCCGCAACTCGCTGACCATCAGCGGCGCACGGGGGAACCCGTGCTGCGTCAACCACCGTTTGCTCTTGGAGGCCAGCAGGTCCGGCCGGTGCGTGAGGTAGACGATCTGGTAGTCCTCCTCGATCCGCTGAATTGCTTTGGAGGCCCCGGGCATGGGTTTGGCACCTCCGACAAGCACGCGGAAGAAGCCGCTTTCCACGGCAGTGTGGTCCAGGTCGATGACCACGATTTCCACGTTCTTCCTGCGCACGGCAACCAGCAACGAAGCCGGGGTAACCTGCTTGACGCTCTGGTCCACGCTCTCCGGAACACTCAGCACCTTGACCGCATATTCCGTGGTCCCGGTTGTACCGGTCTGGAGTTTCACGCTGGCGTACCCGCCCTTGTTGGTCTTCGCCTTGCCGATAAGCTTCTCGCCGCGGTAGAAGCCCAGCGTCGCATTGGCGATGCCCTGAATATTCTTGGCCGACTGCAGACGCGCGGTCAGTTCCGCGGTTGAGTCCGGATAGGCCAACGTGTCGAACCCGTAAAAGACAACTCCCCGCTCGGCACCCATCAAATGCCCTGCCACCCCGTAGGCGACATCGGCCCAGCCGCCATTTTCGGTACCGGGCAACTGCGACGGGTCGGAATTCCCCTCGGCATCGTTACTGTTTCCACCCTCATCGTCGTCGCCCAGAAGGCTCACGTCCAGATCCAGACACCCCCCGCAGACCAACATCAGGCGGAGCATAAAAACCAACCAAAATCTCTTCATCATTACACCCCGAGTCCCAAGATCATGGAAAATGAGCAGCAACCGCCGCTCGGCACGTAATAATTCTATCTGTCCGATGCGAATGTACCACAACAGCCGGCCCGCATCCGGCGGAACAAAATGACCCGACGATCGTACGTCTCCAGTCGCCCCTTTTGAAAAGAGATACGCCATGCACCTTAGAGCGACAGTCGCTGTCTTCCTGCTGTTCCTCGTCGCAGCCGCGTTGACACAAACCACCCAGACCCAGCCGGATAAGCCCCCCGCCGACGTGGCCTCGGGCGGTCACCCCTGCCGACGAGGTGGTGCTGCTGGCGGCGGGCAACGCGAGGCTTCTCGCTCTCGATGCCAAAAACGGAGACCTCCGCTGGCGGAAGAAAGACTGGGTCTCACAGACACCGCAGGTCTGCGACGGGCGTGCGTACTACACCACCCTCAGGAAGCGCCCGACGGTTGTTGATGCCAAGTCCGGTACGGTTCTGTCGACCACAGAACTCGGCCGGAAGGCGGAAGTCGCTCCGGTCATCGTCGACAAGACAGCCTACGTGCTGGACAATGATGCGCTGCTTATGGCACTGACCGAGTCGGAAGAAGGGAC
>JBKHHU010000289.1:0-3292 GCA_046539045.1 Phycisphaerae bacterium | reverse complement strand
GCAACGCAGCTGCATGAGAAACGAACGAAAAGGCCCGTTCCTAAACGGGCTGCTATATCATCCCTGCCGTGGACCACGTGCTTCGCAACGGTCCCGGCAAGGGAATCCAAGCGATCATCGTCTACCCGATGAACGCCTTGGCCAACAGCCAAGAAGAGGAGCTGACCAAGTTCCTGTGCTTGGGCTACCCCGAGGGCGGCTCCCCGGTGTCCTTCGAGCGTTACACCGGTCAGGAGGACAAGGAAAAACGTGAGCGTATCCGTCAGCAGCCTCCAGACATCCTTCTGACCAACTACATGATGTTGGAGCTCATGCTCACCCGGATCGATGAGCGTGACCTGATCCGGTCGGCCGCTCAGCTTCGGTTCCTTGTTCTGGACGAACTTCACACCTACCGGGGACGGCAGGGCGCGGACGTCGGCATGCTTGTGCGTCGTTGCCGTGACGCCTTCAGTGGCGACCGGATGCTTTGTGTCGGCACCTCGGCAACGATGGCATCAGAAGGCTCAGCTTCAGAGCAAGCCGAAGCAGTAGCCGAGGTCGGCAGTCGACTATTCGGAACGGAGATTCGTCCCAATCAAGTCATCGGGGAAACCCTCCGCCGAACTACTCAGCACTTCGACTTTGCCGACAGCAAAGCTCTGTCGGCTCTGCGGGCCAGCATTGACGAAGATCCACCTGGGTCCCCCGATCGATTCGCTGCCAGTCCCTTGGCGTCCTGGCTGGAGTCCTTCTTCGGCCTTCAGGTCGATGGACACTCCGGTGGACTGATCCGCCAGGCCCCGCAGCCCGTGGGCGGGCCCAACGGAGCCGTGCATTCCCTTGCCGAGTTGACTGGGAAAGACGAGGAAATCTGCGGAAACGCTATTCGGTCCTACCTTTTGGCGGGCTCCGCACTGGCTACGACCACAACGGGCTTCCCAACCTTTGCCTTTCGCCTGCATCAGTTCATCTCGCGCGGTGATACCGTCTGGGCGTCGCTTGAGCTACCGGAGACCCGGCACTTCGAGTTCCGTAAGCAGATCACCGTCCCCGGAGATGAATCTCGGCGGTTGTTTCCCCTGGTCTTCTGCCGGGAGTGTGGCTGTGCATACTATCGAGTAGATCGCCTCTGCGGCGAAGACGGGGTTGAGAGATTCGTGCCGCGGGAGCTCTTCGAACCGACCGATGGGGCCGATTCCGGCTACCTCTATGTGGCACCGGAAGCGCCGTGGCCGGAGGATGAGGAAGAGATCATTGAGCGCGTGCCGGACGACTGGAAGGAAGTGACGACAGACGGTGGCGAGCGGATCTCGAAGCGAGCGCCTCTGCCCGAGAACCTATTCGTCAACCCGGACGGAACAATCGAAGACAGCGGCGGCCTTACAGCAACATTCGTGCCCGCACCATTCCGCATGTGCCTGAGCCCGGATTGCGGTGTGGCGTACAACGCCCGCCAACGTGCGGACCGACTGAAGCTGAACACTCTGGGAGTTGATACCCGAAGCACCGCGACGACCATTCTGGCCCTCCGCGCCGTTACGGCCCTCCAGCAAGACACAGACCTGCCAGAGACAGCCCGTAAGCTACTCAGCTTCACTGATAACCGACAGGACGCGTCGCTCCAAGCGGGCCATTTCAACGATTTCGCTCTCATCGGGCTGATACGATCGGCTCTCTACAAGGCTCTCACAAGCGTCCCAGAAGGTCTGCGGCACGATGATCTGCCTGTTCACGTCTTCAACGCTCTGGATCTGCCTCTGGAGCAATACGCCAGTGATTCGGAAATCCGCGGGCCGGCGCGGCGACAGACGCAGGCTGCGCTGCGTGACGTGCTGGGCTACTTCCTGTATCGCGACCTGGAACGAGGCTGGCGCGTCACGTCCCCGAACCTGGAGCAGTGCGGGCTGCTGAACTTTGAGTACGAGGGCATCGAGGGCGAGGACGGCATCCTGGACGACAAGGATATCTGGGATCGTGATGGCATTCATCCTGCACTGAGGGAGGCGAGCATCGATCAGCGCCGTGAGGTGCTGCTTGCACTGCTGGACCACATGCGAAGAGGCCTGGCCATCAAGGCGGACCAGCTGGAGCCCATCTGGCAGGAGGGCATGGTCAGCCGAAGCCGCCAAAGGCTGCTTCCGGGTACGCCCTGGCACCAGGAGGACCTTGATTCCCTCACGCGATGCACGACCGCATGGCCTAGAAGCAGGCGTGGGCGCGACCCCCAGAATGACCTCTACCTGTCGCCTCGAAGCAGCTTCGGCATCTCTCCGACCTCCGGGTTATGAGTGGAAGATCACCCGTTTTGGGAGGTTCTGACATCACAACGACTTATCCGATATCCCTGGGTCAAACAGAGACTAACGTACCTCTGCATGATGAGCATGCTGAGCATGATGCGCATCATTTTCGCTACAATTCGCTACATTCCGCTACAGTCGGATCAGGCCCGATCCAGCCCGTGACGTGCTCAATTCGCCGGCCCATCCGGATGGGCCAACGCCTCAGAATGATACCCTAACTGAACGGGCAGCGCAAGGGCTGTCTGGGATGGGGCGACTGCCTTTCGGTCCGTACCTCTATCCAGCCATCTTCCACTTGTGACAACGGCGATTGTCGTGGCCGACGATCCTGCAGCCTGGCAAGGAGGCCTTAGCTCCTCTGCAGGCAGCACGCCGATCCCTCAATGATCTGCGGGTCACCCCTGTGCCAACTGGTCCTGCAGGTCTTTGGGAGAAACGATCGGGATCGACTCGAACCGGTCCAAGGCGAGCAACTGGCGGTCACCCGTAACCAGCAGATCGGCCCGTCCAGTGACGGCTGTGCCCAGCACGGGCAGGTCATCCGGGTCTTGGAATGCTTCGGGCGAGACCGAGGCCGGTGTGACTATCTCGCAGCATTTCCTAAACTCATGGACGGCGGCATCGACCCTCTCGGGGCTGCCGTTCAGTTTACCCGTACCGTGCCTCGTGAACTCCTGGAGGATGTGTTCGGACAGTACGATGGTGATCGACGGTGAGATAAGGCAGCGGGCCAGCAGTGATTCGCACACCCCCGGAAAGAACACCGCCGAGAGCAGCACGTTCGTGTCAAGCACCACCCTCATGAGATTGCGTCGAGGATGTCGTCTTCGCTGCCGAAACCGGCCGCTTCTGCCTGCGGCTGCAGTTCTTCCCGCAACTGCCGGAAACGGGCGACAGACAGAACCCGCTGCAGGATCTCTTGGGCCACGTCTTCGGCACTGCGATTCTGCCGCTGCCCCAGTTCCTCAAGCGTCTGGCCGGAATCGTCTGGAATCTCTATGGTCAAT
>JBKHHU010000094.1:0-13260 GCA_046539045.1 Phycisphaerae bacterium | reverse complement strand
TGGGAGTCGACCCGACCGGCTCTTGCAGCCGACGCGGTGGGGACTTATTCTACCTGCTTCCTGCATCAAACATAACGAAGGACCAGAGCATGAGAGCATTGATCACCGGCGGAGCCGGGTTTATCGGGTCGCACCTGTCCGAGGCTTTACTCGCCCAAGGGGATAAAGTTACGGTGGTGGACGATTTGTCCACGGGGACGATGGAGAACATCGCTCCGCTGCTGGAACGCGAGAATTTCCGCTTCGTCCGCGACTCGGTCATCAATGAAGTGACCATGTCTCACCTCGTGGCCGATTGCGATATCGTGTTCCACCTCGCCGCAGCCGTCGGCGTGCAGTTGATCGTAGAGCGCCCGGTCCATACGCTCGAGACGAATATCCACGGTTCGGAGGTCATCCTGAACCTGGCCAACAAGTACGCCCGGAAGATCATTGTCGCCTCGACCAGCGAGGTGTACGGCAAGAGCGATCGGGTGCCGTTCAAAGAGGACGACGACATTACGCTGGGCTCAACGCGATTCAGCCGCTGGAGTTACGCGTGCAGCAAGATGGTCGATGAATTCCTCGCCCTGTCCTATCACGACCAGTTCGCCCTGCCGGCGGTTATCTGCAGGTTTTTCAATACCGTCGGTCCGAGGCAGACGGGGCAGTACGGGATGGTCATTCCGCGGTTCGTGCGCTGGGCCCTTTCGGGTCAGCCGCTCAAGATCTACGGCACCGGAAAGCAGAGCCGGGCGTTCTGCAATGTCGCCGACGTCGTCGCCGCCCTCGTTAAGCTGGCCGACTGCGGCGAGGCGGTCGGGCAGGTGATCAACATCGGCACCCAGGAGAGCATCACCATCGATGGACTGGCCGACCTGATCATCGAAATGACCGGTTCGTCCAGCAGAAAAGAGTATCTTACCTATGAAGAGGCTTACGGCAGGCCGTTTGACGACATGCTTGTCCGCCGCCCCGATCTGACGCGAATCCACGGGCTTATCGGCTACAAACCCCGTTACAGTCTCAGAGAGACGCTGCAGCAGGTCATCGACTTTGAGAGAACACAGCTGGCTTGAACAGAGTAACAAACCAGCCGGCCTGCCGTTCAGGTCGGCGTTCATCGCCCGGAGGGATCCCACGCTCCCGGTTTGGAATACTCAACTGGCGAGGCACGCAGGATCTGCCGATGATGATAGTGACTGTCACTGCAACTGCAGATAAGGACTGACTATGGCGAAATATCTTGTGACCGGCGGGGCCGGTTTTATCGGATCGAACCTGGCACGCTACATTCTGGATCGCGGACATCAGGTGGTCGTACTGGATGACTTCAGCACCGGCAAACGCGAGAACGTCGAAGAGATTCTCGACGACATCACGCTCATCGAAGGCGATATCCGTGATCGGGAGGTCGTGGACCAGGCCGTCGACGGCGCAACGGCCATCTTCCACGAAGCCGCCCTCGGCTCGGTCCCCCGGAGCGTGGAGAACCCCCTCACCAGCCACGATGTCAACGTCAACGGGACGATCACCGTTCTCGAGGCGGCCCGTGCTGCGGGCGTCAAACGTGTGGTTTTCGCCGCATCGTCCAGCGCGTATGGCAATCAGAAGGAATCGCCCAAACACGAGAATATGGTCCCCCTGCCGATCAGCCCCTACGCCTCCAGCAAGGTTTCCTGCGAGGTCTACATGCGGGCCTACGCGGCCTGCTACGGGATGGAAACCTTCTGTCTGCGGTACTTCAATGTCTTCGGGCCCCGGCAGGATCCATTCGGCGCGTACGCGGCGGTGATTCCGGCATTCGTCTCACGGATCCTCAAGGATCAGCCTCCGATCATCTTCGGCGACGGCGAGCAGTCGCGCGACTTCTGCTACATCGAGAACGTCTGCGAGGCCAACTGGCTGGCTGCCCACGCCCCGGCCGACGTGTGCGACGGACGGGTGGCCAACATCGCCTGCAACGACAGCACGTCGCTGAACGAGATCATCCGCATCCTGCAGGACCTGCTGGGTAAGGACATTTCGCCGGAATACAAGCCGCCCCGACCCGGCGACGTGAAACACTCGCTGGCCAATGTCACCGCCGCTCGCGAAGCCATCGGGTACGAGCCGAAGGTGTACTTCGAGGACGGTCTGACCCGAGCCATCGACTGGTACCGGGAGAACCTCGGATAAGGTGCTGAAACGGCTGTTCGATATCGTTGTGAGCTTCACCGCGCTGGTCGTTCTGGCCGTGCCGCTGTTGGTCATCGCGCTGATCGTGCGGCTGGAATCCAAGGGGCCGGCCATTTTCAAACAGCGCCGGGCCGGTAAAGACGAACAGCCGTTCACCATGCTGAAATTCCGCTCGATGCGGACCGATGTCGATCCGTACGGGAGCAGCCCCCACTCCGCCGAGGACCCGCGCATGACCAAGTTCGGGCGGTTCCTTCGCGAAACCAGCGCCGATGAACTCCCCCAACTGCTCAACGTCCTGATCGGCACGATGTCGCTGGTCGGACCGCGTCCGCTGTACCTCCGGCAGGCGGCGGAATGGGATGACAGGCAAAAACACCGTCTCGACGTGCTGCCCGGGATCACCGGATACGCTCAGGCGTACGGCCGGGGGAGCTTGCCCATAGAAGACAAGATCGAGATGGACCTGTACTACGTGGAGAACCGCACGTTCTGGCTGGACCTGAAGATCATCGGCCGAACCGTGCTGAACATCTTCAAGCATTCCGGCGACACGTACGAACAACGCTACAGCCGCGAAAAGGAGCGAGAAACTGATTAACGCCGACGGCTGCAACATTCTGTTTACCTGCGCGGGCCGACGCGTCTCGTTAATGAGCACGTTCCGCCAGGCGCTTGCGGAACTGGACCTTTTCGGGCAGATCATCGCCGCGGACGCCTCGTCCTCGGCACCGACACTGCACCTGGCCGACGAAGCGGTCACCCTTCCTCTCGTTCGCGACCAGGAGTATCTCCCGGCTCTGCTGGAGACGGTCCGGAAGCATAAGGTCCGGCTGCTGGTGCCGGTAACCGACCTGGATCTGATGCAACTGAGCGAGCATCGCGAGCAGTTCCAGCAGCTCGGGTGCACGGTGATGATCGGCTCGCCGGAAATCGTCTCCGCCTGTCGGGATAAGGCGCGAACGATGGATCTGGTGCGCCGGGCGGGGCTGGAAACCATCCCGACCTGGACGCTGGAGGAGTTTCGCGCCAAGCCTTTCTATCCGTGTTTCGTCAAACCGGTGTCGGGCTCTGCCAGCGTGGGCGCCGGTGTCATCCGCGGCTCGCAGGCCTTGGAGGCTCATATCGCCCGGTTCGGCGAGGAGTTGGTGATTCAGGAATGCATCTCCGGCCAGGAGTTCACGGTGGACGTCTATCGGGACCGGCGCGGGAAGGTTCATGCGGTCGTACCGCGACTGCGGCTGGCGGTTCGCAGCGGAGAGGTCGAGCGCGGGATCGTTCTGATGGACGAGGAGATCATCTCCGCGACCCGCACCCTGTGCGATCAACTGGACGGTCTGTGGGGCGTGTTCTGCTGCCAGTGTCGACGCCCTGCCGAGGACATGCGTCCGCGGTTTTTCGAGATCAACCCCCGCTTCGGCGGCGGGGCGCCGCTGTCGATCGCTGCCGGGGCCAATCTGCCGCTGTACCTGCTGCAGGAAGTGCTGGGGATGGAGATCGCCTCCGATCCCAGCCACATCACCGACCGGTTGCTGATGTCTCGTTTCGATCACGCGGTCTTCGTGCCGATGAACAATCCCGAAGACCTCGACGGGTACGATTCGCCGAAGTTTCGTTAGGAAGTACCAATAACCATGGCCGACCGCGCAATTGTTTTCGACCTCGATGACACGCTGTACCCGGAGCGCATGTACGTGTTCAGCGGCTACTGTGCGGTGGGAGACTACCTTCGGATCACGCAGCAGCGGGTGGACCCGTTCGACGACTGGCTGTGGTATCGTTTCTGCAGCGGGCAGTCCGCCGGGGCTTTCGACGCCCTGAACGAGGAATTCGAGTTGGGGCTCGATAAGGACGAGATCCTTGAACTGGTGCAGGTGTATCGGAACCACACGCCGACGCTCGGGCCGTTCGACGGGATTCCCGAACTGCTGGATCAGATCACCGGATCAGCGCACCTGGCCCTGCTCAGCGACGGGTTCCTTCCGGCACAGAAGCTGAAATTGCAGGCACTGCAGATGGAGTCCAGTTTCGAGGCAGTGGTGTTTACGGAGGAACTCGGGCGCGAATTCTGGAAACCGTCGCCGGCAGGGTTCGAGAAAATCGCGCGACAGCTGGACGTACCCAGCGCGAACTGCATCTATGTCGGCGACAACCCGGCCAAGGATTTCGTCGCGCCCAACCGTCTCGGCTGGCGAACCATCCAGTACATCCGGGAGGAACAGATCCATGCGGGCAATCCCGCTCCCACCGGCGGGGAGCCGCAGACGATCGTCCGCGACGACCGGCAACTACTGGACGCCCTCGGCTAGCCCTCGTATTTCGGCAGCCAGTCTCCGTGAGCCTCGATCAGGTCATCGCAGAGATTGTGGATCTCGTCGATGCTCAGGTTGGTTGCCGTCAGCGGGTCGAGCATCGCGGCCTGGTAGATGTAGTCTCGCTTGCCGGTCAGGGCCGCTTCCACCGTCAGCACCTGCACGTTTACGTTCGTGCGGTTGGTGGCGGCGCACTGTTCGGGCAGGTCGCCCACATAACACGGCTGGACTCCGTTCATGTCCACCAGGCACGGCACTTCCACGCAGGCTTTGGCGGGCAGGTTGGTAATCAGCCCGGTATTCATGACGTTCCCGTGCACGCGGATCGGCTGGTTGTCCAGGATCGCCTCCATGATAAACGAGCCGAATTCGTGGCCGCGGTTGTGATCGAGTTCCGCGTTTTTGACCAGTTCCTTCCGCTGCTCTCGCCAGCCTTCGATCTGGCGGACACAACGGCGTGGATATTCGTCCAGGGGGATGTTGTACAGGTCGATCAGCTCCGGGTGCGTCTTCTTGATGAACCACGCGCAGTATTCGCTGAAGTGCTCGCTGGACTCCGTGATGTAGTAGCCCAACTGCAGCATCATCTCCAGGCGGACCATGTCGAACACGGCGCTGCCGCGAGCCCACAGCGGTTTGTCCGGGTCTTCCTTCTCGATCTCCTCTGCCAGGGCCTTCCCGCCCCCGGAGGACTTGATCTCGTCAAGAATCTTGCGAGCGCGTCGCTTGATCTCCGGATAGAGATCCTTCTTGCCGTCCTTGATCTCCAGCAGCCACGCCTGGTGGTTGATACCGGCAATTTTCCAGCGGAGATCCTGGACCTCATCCTGCATTCCCACACGCTTCAGCAGCCCCCCGGCACATCCCTGCACGCTGTGGCAGAGACCGACCGTCTTAATGCCCCCGCCGCGGATCATGGCCGAGGTGATCATCGCCATCGGATTGGTATAGTTCAGCATCCACGCATCCGGACAGACTTCCTGCATGTCGCGGGCGAAATCCAGCATGACGGGTATCGTCCGCAGCGAACGGAAGATCCCGCCGATCCCGAGCGTATCGGCGATCGTCTGCCGAAGGCCGTACTTCTTGGGGACCTCAAAATCGGTGACGGTGCACGGTTCGTACCCGCCGACCTGAATGGCGTTGACCACGAAATCCGCGTCACGCAACGCGTCCTTCCGATTCTCTACCCCGAGGTGAGCCGTTATCGTCGCACGGTTCTCGTTGATGTTCGAGTTGAGCGCTTCCATCATCAGCTTGGAATCTTCGAGACGCTGGGCATCGATGTCATAGAGTGCGATGTGACTGCCGTTGAGCGTGTCGCTGCAAAGGCAATCGCCGAGAATACTCTTGGCGAAGATGGTCGAGCCGGCTCCCATGAACGTGATTTTCGGCATGCGAAATCCTCTCTGACTTCTCATTTTGTGCTTCGTATACTGGATAGTCCCAGGCCACAATACCAGACTGGAACAACCTGACAAGCGACGTTTGTTGATATTGCTTACCGAAAAGTGACATTATGATTCTGTGGCACCTCCGCTATCTCACATATCAGCCGCTGGCGAGCCTCCCGCAGTTGACGAACATCAGCGCCGAACGGAGGACGGAGACGGCATACCGTCATCTCGGCAGGTACCGCCGAAGCGAGCCTCAGTGCGTGTTCCAATACACGCTGACCGGGCGCGGGGTGTTCCGCGACGCCGGTGGAGAACATGACGTACCGGCAGGGACCGGCTTTCTCGTGAAGATCAACGATCCCGCCACCGCATACTACTACCCCGCCGACGCGGAGCAGCCGTGGGAGTTTATGTATGTTGCCTTCGTCGGCAGGTCGGCAGACGGCCCCACGGCCGAGTTGACCGCTCGCTTCGGTCCTCTCTATTCACTCCCGATGGACAGCGGGATCATCGCTCGGTTGCTGGAGCTGGGCCGTCGCGGGTCTGAGCAACTGGCGGTCTCCCCCGGCCAGGGGGCGAGGCTGGTGACGGATCTGCTTACCTCGCTGGCCGACTCCCGACAGCCCGCCGCGCCGGATGATCCGAGCCGACGGCTGGCAACCGACGCGATCCAGCTCGTTCAGCGGAATGTGGAACACGCCCTCAACGCGACCGAATTGGCGGAGCTTCTGGGCGTTTCGCGAGAACATCTGACGCGGGTCTTCGCCGAGCAGACCGGGCAGACGCCCTACCGGTACATCCAGCGCCGGAAGGCGCTGCGGGCGGCGCATCTGCTGAAGGAATCTTCATTGACCAACAAGCAGATCGCCGCGCGGCTGGGGTACTCCCGGCCGGGGCATTTCACCCGGGCGTTCAAGTCCGTGATGGGCCTCACGCCCAGCCGCTTCCGGGCTGTGGGTTCGATCCCCACCAGCTTCTGACGGTCTATCGCCGATCCAACCCGCCTCGGAAGAGACGTACAGGGAGATCGCGGCGCACATCATCACCGCCGCCGCGCCCCGGCGGAGCCAGACGTGCCCGGGCTGGTCGGTTTCCAGTTCATGCAGGCCCCGTCTTGCCAGCCACGCCCCCACCACCACGGATATCAAGCCCCGCAGCGACTGCATGATGTTGCCGAGAATCACGCCGACGGTCGCGAAGGTGGCGAAGAGGAATGCCATGCCCGCAAACCAGCTCAACGCAAACGGTGCGGAATATTTCCACTCCGCGGGCATCTTCCACGCGCCCTTGCTCAGCGGCAGGAACAGCATGCCGACCGCCCCGGACAGCACGTAACACATCGACAGCGCCAGCACCGACGCGTGCAGCGTTCCCAGGCCGTGAGCGGTCAGGATGTCGGTCGTCCAGCGGATGTTCAGATCGCTGAGCGAGTAGAAGAGGCATGTCAGCAGGATCCCCGCAATGCCCAGCAGTGGAATCCGCTCTCCAGAGAAGTTCAGCGTGAAGGCCGCCGCGACCGACATCGACACCGCCACCCATTGGACGAAAGTGATGTCCTTGCCCAGGAAGACCGCGGAGATCACCGCCAGGATGAGGATCTTGAGCCCCAGCAGCGGGCTGACCCGGCTGGCGTCGGTGGTGCGCAACGTCAGGAACAGACCGACCTGCCCCAGCAGGTAGAACCCGGCGATCCCGATGAGATTCAGCACGTAGCTCCGCATGGGCGGCATGCGCCCTGCCGGCCAGGCCAGCGGCAGAATGCCCGCGGCGATGATGCCCATCATGATGTGCGCCAGCACGAGCAGACGGATCACCGCGCGGTCGCGTTTGACGACATACATGCGGCTGAAGAAGTAGGACGTGGCCTGGAAGGTAGCCGCTCCCAGCCCGAACAGAATGCCGACGCTCAACAACGCAACGCTCCTTGTCTGAGGACAGTGTCACAGGATACACCCCCGCCTCCGATATCGCCAGAAGTTCGCCATTCGGCCAGCCGCTATACCAAGACGCGGCGAAATCAGAGTAGTAAGGGCTTTCGTTCCGCCGGTTTTTGCGTATGCTAAGGTGCGACAAGAGCACTGACTAGAGGAGATGTACCGTCAATGAGCAGCGGAAAGCACTTGCTGGAAAACTTGCGTGAGCAACGCCCTCGGCTTCTTCTGACGCCGGGCAGGGTTGAGCAACTTCGTCGCGATATCGGTACCCAAGAAGACCCCAAACTCATTAAATGCTGGCAGGACGTCCTGAACCAGGCCCAGCAGGCTCTGGACGCGGACCCGCTGGAGCACAAGCTCACCAACGGAAGGATGCTGCTGGTTTCGCAGGCGTGTCGGGCCCGGGTGTTCCCGCCGGCGATGAGCTACCTGATGACCGGAGACGAGAAGTTCGCCCGCGCCGCCCGGGACAACCTGCTTCACGTATCGCAGTTCCCGGACTGGAACGCCGGACACTCGCTGGATTCGGCTGAGATGGCCGTCGCGGTCGCCGTCGGTGCCGACTGGCTGCATGAGTTCCTCACCGAAGCGGAGCGGGAAACGATCGCCCGCGGACTGGTCGACCACGCGCTCATACCGGCCCTGGAGGCACTGCGCGAAGACAAGGCCAAGTGGATGAACAAGGTGCTCCGCGCGTTCAACTGGAACCTGGTCTGCAACGGCGGGCATATCGTCGGCTCGTTGGCGGTCGCCGAGCGCGAACCGGAGCTGGCTGCCGAGTTGATCGACGCCTCGCTGGAGGCGATGCAGGTGGCCCTGCCGACCTTCGCTCCGGACGGCGCGACCGGCGAAGGCGTGGATTACTGGTCCTACGGCGTCCGCTATCTCTCCTACGTCATGGGCGCGCTGGAGACGGCGGTCGGAAGCGATCTTGGCATTTCCGACCGGCCCGGCCTGGCGGAGACCGCCAACTTCCCCATCCTCACCGAGGGACCGACCGGTACGCCCATGCTCTTTGCCGACGTCGGCGAGAAATGGTCCTCCGGAGCGTGGTGGCAGATGTTCTACCTCGCCGGAAAATACCAGAACGCACTGGCCGCCGCCTACGAACACCGTAACCTCGAAACCAGCCCCGCCGAACCCGAACACCTGGTGTATTACATCCCCCCGGTCGACATGCCCATCAGGCCGTCGGATGTCTACTTCCGCGGGAACGTGGAGGTCGTCTCTTTCCGTAGCGGCTGGGACGACCCCGACGCCCTCTATGTCGCCCTCAAAGGGGGGTACAACACCGTCAACCACGGCCACATGGACCTCGGCAGCTTCGAAGTCGAAGCCCTCGGCGTCCGATGGGCCCTGGACCTCGGGACCGACAACTACAGCCTTCCCGGATACTGGAACCGCTGGAAGCAGGACGCCAAACGCTGGAGCTACTACCGCCTCGGAAGTCGCGGCCACAACGTGTGCCTCCTCAACGGGCGCAACCAGCAGCTGACCGGCAAGACGTCCATCCTCAAATACTCCTCGGAAGCCAAGGAAGCCTCCGCCGTTATGGATCTGGGCGGAGCCTATGCGGACCAGGCCAACACCGTCCGGCGCGGAATTCATCTGCTGCCCGACCGGCGTGAACTGCTCATTCAGGATGAGTTGGACCTGCCGGAACCGGCGGAGATCCGCTGGGCGATGCACACCGAAGCCGAGGTGACGCTCGATGGGAATATCGCGCGGCTGGAGCAGGATGAGCGAACCATGACGCTGGAGATCCTGGAACCGGACGGCGCGGAGTTTGCCGCGGTCTCCGCTGAGCAGGAACCGCCCGAGGCACGCAACGAGGGCGTGACGCGTCTGGAGATTCGGCAGCATGCGTCCAACGGCCTGGTGCGGATCGCCGTACTCTTCAAGCCGCAGTGGGAGGACGCTTTCGAAGCCCGCCGGCCGGAAATTGTGCCGCTGCACTACTGGCCCGGCGAACCGGTGGACTACTCCGACGTGCCGAAACAGCCCCACGAAGATTACCAGCCGGGCCAGTAAAAGCCGCTCTGGCGCGGCGGGGTGGTCGCGAAGGCTACCGCGCCTCGCCCGAAACCACCGGCTGGATTTCGCCCTTCTCCGCCCTGTGGAAGATCACCATCTGCCGGAAGAAGAACACGCCCACCAGGGCGCTGGTCAGCAGGTCCGCTGCCGGGAACGCCAGCCACGCGCCGGTCAGGTCCAGCAACCGCGGCAGCACCAGCAGCGACGGGATGAAAAACAGCACCTGTCTGCTCAGGCCCAGCACGAACGACGGCCGGACCTTCCCCAGCGCCTGAAACACGCTGATGCCCGTGACCTGCCAGCCGACTAGGAAAAACGCCATGGTCACCAGGCGCAGCGCCCGGGCTCCACGCTGCACGAGTTCGGGGTCCTTGATGAACATCCGCATCGCCCATTCTGGAAACGACTGCAGCAGGATGCATGCCGTCACCGACACCGCGCTGGTCACCAGCAACGTCAGAAAGATCACCTTGCGTGCCCTGCCGAACTGCCTGGCCCCGTAGTTGAACCCGAGGATCGGACGCAGCCCGTGGGCGATCCCGATCAGCGGCATGAACAGGAACGCCATGAGACGATTGATTGCCCCGTAGACGCTCACCGCCCAGTCGCCCCCGAACGCGACCAGCGTGTGATTCATCATCGCGATCACCGCAGACCCGGCCCCGACGCGGATCGCATCGCCCGAACCGACCGCCAGCATCTCGCCCAGCATGCTCCACCGGATGCCCATCGACCGCCAGTGCAATTTCAGCATGCTGCGGGGGCTCTGCAGGTAGAACAGCAGAAAGCCCACACCGCACGTCTGGGCGATCACGGTGGCCCAGGCCGCCCCGGCGATGCCCATATCCAGCCAGAAGATGAAAATCGGGTCCAGCACGATGTTCAGCCCTGCTGAGATGAGCATCACCGTCATGGAGACGTTGGCCGCCCCCTCCGCCCGAACGAGGTTGTTCCCGCCGACCAGCAGCATGAACAGCGGCGCGCCGATAACGATGACGGCAGTGTAGTCGCGGGCATAGGGCAGGCTGTCCGGAGTCGCGCCGCACAGTTGCAGCAGCGGATCGAGGAAGATCGACCCGAGGATCACGATCAACGCCCCGGCAGAGAGCAGGAAGGTCACTGCCGTCCCCGCCGCCCGCTCTGCCCGCTCCATCTGCCCGGCTCCAAGGGCGCGTGATACGATCGACCCGCTCCCGATGCCGATGGTCATCCCAAAGGCGAGGAACAGGATGTGAATGGGGAACGCGATGGTGATGCCCGCCAGCGCATCTTCGTTGATCCCCCGCCCGACGAAGATGGCATCGACGAGGTTGTAAGCAGCATTGGCCATCATCCCGATGATCGACGGCAGCGACAAGCGGAACAGCAGCGGACCGATCGGGTGCTCAGCCAGGAGTTTTGTGCGTTCTTCTACCAAAGGGAACAGCCAGGAGCCAAGGGCCAAGGGAGCTTTCAGCGCCCCCACAGAAGTCGGGAAAAGGATGGCGGGCCCGAAGACCCGCCATCACATAGAACAAAGTCGAGCAATTCGTGGGCTAACCGACCTCGGGGATGTCGTATCCGGGCAGCATCTGCCGGTTGGCGTTGAGCAGTTCCACGAACATATTCCACGCGCGGTCGGTGTCGATAGTCACCAGCGGGTCGCACAGGACGGCCTGGAACGCCAGGTCCACGTCGCGGTCGAGGGCAGCGTCCAGCGTGATCTCCTGCGATCGGGCGACGCGCTCCACGCACGACTGCAGCGCCTCCGGTAGCGGGCTTGCCGTCATCGGCGTGATCCGGTCGCGCCGGAAGGCGGCGTTGGTCTCCACCACGTGCCCCAACTGCACAGACGGGTTCTGACCGACATTGGGAATGTTGACGTTGGTATCCAGGTCCTTGATCCCGCAGAGCGCCATGATCTGATCCACGCCCTCTTCCTTGGAGCGCTTCAGGCTTTCCGGGGTCTTGACCGGTTTCGGCTTGTGTTTCTTTTCCGTCCTTTTCTGCTCCGTCGCCTCGGCTGGGGGGTTCCAGCCGCCGAGTCGGTGGATGCTCTTGGTCATCGATACGCCCCAGCGGTGCAGGTTGTCCTCGCTGGAGTTGTACCACGGGACGAACTCCACCAGGTGCCGATCCCCCGCTGCCCCGACCACGCCGAACCGCCGGAAGAAGTCCAACTGGATCAATCCGTCGCAGCTGCCGACGCGCCCGACTTTGTTGCGTTCCAGCGCGTTCTCTGTGCGGTCGCGGAAGAAATCCTCCCGCTCCATGAACCAGCGGACATCCTCGAACACGTCCGTGCCCTCGTAGGTCGCGCCGGTGAAAAACGTGAAGTGGTTCAGCCCGCTGACGTCGATTTTGATGTCCTGCCGGACGACGCCCTCGATCCCGCGGTGCTCGCGGACCATCATCGCCAGCCAGCCCTGCGTGCCGAACACCTCGTGGCAGCAGCCGAACGCCTTGATGTGCGGCTCGACGGCGTACAGCGCCGCCGTGCAGAGCGTCATCGGGTTGGTGTAGTTGATCACCCACGCCTCGGGGCAGTGGAACATGATCTCCCGGGCGAACTCCTCGAAAATGGGTACCGCCCGCAGTGCCCTGCTGATGCCCGCCGGGCCGACCGTATCTCCCACGGTGTGGATCACGCCATGCTTGAGCGTGATGTCCAGATCGTTGGCGAACATCTGCACCGGGCCGGGCGAGATGGAGATCACCACGAAGTCCGCACCCGACAGCGCATCGCCGATGTTCTTCTCCGCGGTCACCTTGAAAGTGGTCTTCGCGTCGGGATGGCTGAAAATCTGCTCGCCGAGTTTGACGTTCCGGGCGGCAGCTTCGTAGTTGATATCATAGAGGCAGATTTCGCCGGTCAGGTGCTCGCAGAGCGCCAAATCGGTCATCGTCTTGCGGCACCAGCTTTTGCTTCCACCACCGATGTAGGCGATCTTGATGGTGGCTTGGTTCGTTTTGCTGCTCATCGTTTCTCCTCGACTCATCCGGCAGGCGCTATAAACGCCGCCCAGTAGCCGTCTTCCGTGGATGTTGACAGACGGATCCAGCCCAATTCGGGCCTGCAGGGGCCTTGATCGGCCCACTCGCAGGCGAGAATGTCCAGCCAGTATACGTGGAAAGACTCCACAACGCACGTGGAGACATCCAGAAGCACGTGCCCGCCGTCGGGGAAGAATTTGCCGGGGTGCCGGTCGTACACCTCGTACAGGCCGGTCTGCTCGTCCCGCTCGAACGGCCAGTATCGCGCAGTGGCCGCGAGAACGCAAGAAAAGCGTCCCAGCGGAGACAACCATCTCCTTTGCCAGTCAGGCGCCCGGCCGCGCACGCAAACGGGGCCGCCCGATCAAGGGCCGCCCCGTTTGCTGATACTTCTTGTACGTCTTGAGTTTACTTCCTGCGACGCCGGATCAGCACACCCAGCCCGCCAAGACC
>JBKHHU010000011.1:0-36941 GCA_046539045.1 Phycisphaerae bacterium | reverse complement strand
AGCTATATGGTAATCCAGACCATACACCTAATGACAGCATTACGGGAATCGTTTTGCGTGATGGTGGTGTTGATGGCGCGAGGAACTATGTAGAGTCACTCGGGCAGGGAACACGTTTTTCTGGCGTGACTTCAATGAAGAGGTGGTTTCTAGACAGAAGTGACGTGATCGAAATACATTCGGGTAATTGGGATACATCTAACGTAACTGATTGTAGTGATTTTGCCTATGGATGTAATAATCTCACTAAACTTGACGTAAGTAATTGGGATACATCTAATGTAACCACTTTTGGGAGTTTTGCCTATGAATGTAATAATCTCACTAAACTTGACGTAAGTAATTGGGATACATCTAATGTAACCAAGTTTTATAGGTTTGCCCGCGGTTGCAATTCCCTAACTGAGCTTGATGTTAGTAATTGGGATACATCTAATGTAACTGATTTTAGGTATTTTTCCCGTGACTGTCCTTCTCTTGAAAATGTAATAGTAACCGGTGGAACTGGAAATCCATTCGCGGATAGCCCATGCACTAATTATAATTTGTCATTTACTAACACAAACCTGAATCAGCAATCTATTGATGACATCCTCGTGGCTATTGAATCAGCAGGAACATCAGACGGGACATTTGACCAGTCAGGTGGTTCGGCCCCAAGCTCCACGGGAGAAGCAGCTATTGACTCGCTCAGATCAAGAGGTTGGACAGTAACAGTGACAGGGGGCTATTGATCATGGAAACACAATATCAACTCCGCACCACAATCGCCGTACCCGAATCGCTGATCTCGGGCGCAAACCAACTCGCACTCGTGCTCGGAGAATCACCAGCAGATGACCGGACATTCGGTACTCCGCGCTGGCAGGACGAGGACGGCAACCTCTACGCTGTCAGCAGCACAGTCGCCAAGCCGGTGTTTGCGGAGAATGCATCCAAGCCGCTGGAAGCCCCGGACTTCGCCCCCGATGCCGATATTGAAGCCGCGACACACGCTCAGGACGTGCTGAAAATCGAGGATCGGACTAACGGCTCCGACCCGGTGGCCGCCAACCCCGATCACATCGCAGTGATCATCGACGACCGCTTCGCCAGCGCGCGTGAGCATATCGAGAGTATGGGGTTGTCGTCCGTCCCTAGAGAGGATGATGATCTGGATTAGTCGTTCACCTCCACGCCTGGCTCGTCCCGCAAAATCTCACGCGCCCTCTCCGCGGACAGGCCGGCCAGTCTATCTAGCCATGAGTCGCCAATGAGTGCCGTGGCAGCAGTGGCAACGTGGTCGCCTTGCGGCGTAGACGGCATCGGTCTGCTCCGGTAGATCTCGGCCGGTGCGTCTCGGTCAAGATAGCGACTGCCGTACGCATCGGCCTGCCAGAGGTAATAGCCCCCTGCCATTCGCTTGGCGATTTTGCCTGTCATTCGATCACCCATTCTGTGATTTCCTCGGTGTCAACGGCCGCGCCCTGGCCTTTCGGCAGAACAGATCCCAGAACGCCGGGTGCATGCGGCGCTCTCCGCGCTCCCACTGCTGCCAGGCGCGCCGGCTGGTGTGCACCTGCTTGGCGCACCAGTCCTGAGCAGCCGTGATCCCCATGCCTCGATCGGCCTGCACCGCCTCGCGGGCGGCGCGTACTTGATCGGGGTCGGGCCTCACACCACCACCTCCTCGACGTAGTAGAACCGCTCGGCCGCTGCCCGTGCCTGCTGCTCGGTCGGGCGCTCGACTGAGCCCGTCTCGTCGGCGAAGCCGTTTTCCAGATTGATCCGGGTGCCCTCGGCGACCAGGCGATCGAGCTCGGCTTCGGCCTCATCTCTTGTCTCATGCTCGTCGAGGCGGCCGTTTGTCGTGTCGCAGACTGAGTATGTCGTCCGCGGGACAAGCTGAATCCCGGCTTCCGTCTGCACGAGCAGGCGCGTCTCATCCCAGCTCAGCACCTCCTCGGTGTCGTCAGGCTCGTCGCCGCCGAAAGTCGGCAGGTCGTCGGCTTGGAGCTCTGACCGATCCGAGATCTCGGCGCCTCGCAGTGCGTAGTAGAGCTCGTCGAGCGTGTCGATCGGACCCGTGTCCTCGTCCCTCTGCCCTGGGAGACCAAGGGGCTCACCGTCGAAGCCCACAGGCTCAGATACCGTGACCCGGCGATAGGCCCAGCCCGGGTTCTTCATATCTTGCTCGTCCCAGTAGATGCTGACTGTCGTGGTGCTCATGGCGTTTCCCCTCTGCTTGTGGCGGTTACTCGGAATCTGCCGCGGCGAGCTTCAAACCGTGTTCGATCGCCTCCAGTTCATCGAACTTGGCGCCTGCGTCTCGCAGGAACTCGAGGTGTGCGCCAAGGCTATCTTCGTCAATCCAGTCCGGGTCTGCCTCTTTGGCCGCTTGCCATGCGTACTGTCCGGCAAGCTGCTCAGGGCTGAACTCAATGCCCTCCATGCCCTCGCACAGCCCCTCGTTCGCGTGCTCAACGAGTTGGTCAATGCTGTGGTCGTCTTGGATGGTTTTGCTGATGTAGATGCTCATGGCTGCGTCTCCTCTTTGTGCCTCTCTATGGTTCTACTATATGCGCAATGCGCACACGACGCAACCCACGAAGCAATTGCATTTACCTATCGATCAGCCTGACTTCGATTTACGCGGCTTCAGTTCCGGCAGTCGTCTGTGGATTCGTGCTCGTCCCTATCCATCCGTGCGCTCACCTTGAGAGCCACGGCGACGATGATTGCTGCGATTGCCAGGGGGCACAGGCCGGCGGTGACGAGTAGGGCGATTTCGTATGCGGTCATTGGTCGGCTCCTTCTTTTTCGCGGCGTAAGCGGTGCTTCCAAAGCGGAAGCGGCCAGATGAAGCACATCCATGCCCATCGCCAAAAGCTCTGCCTGATCGTGGCATCCGCGAGGGCGTTATTGCTTTCGCACGCTTTGGTCAGAATGGATATGCCAGCGATCCACCACATGACCGCAGCGGTCACTGCTACAGCTGTCACGACTCGTCACCTCCTTCGGCTTCGCGGCGTAGGCGGCTGATCTCGCTATGAACAAGATCAAGCGCACTGTTCCACCCGTCGTCCCAAATATCTGCTGCACTAGCCGTGCTTTTCCGCCGCGAGTTCACGATGATTTGCTCTATTTCACCTAGAGCCATATTGGCAACCCGCGCATCGCGGCGTTTGAGATACCGCACGGTGCTGCTGAGTATCACTGTTTTCTCCGCATGGCTCTTTTCTTCATCGTCCAGCTGTTGCTCAAGATCTGCGACGCGCTCACGCAGTTCGGCCAGATCCTTCACGGCCACCGGATGGCCGGCGGCCACGTCGTCGAGGTCGAGGGTGTCTTGTGATTCAGTCATGACGCCAATCCTCTGCTTTCCAATTCGGCCACGCGATCGAGCAGCCGGTCCCGCTCCCGCACGATCTTGTCGACGCGCTCATCGCCGCCGGGCCACTCACCATGTATCGCACGGTGCAGGTACTGGTACGCTTTGCGCACGTCCTGCATGCCGTTCTTGCCCGGGGCGCGGAGTAGGTATTCCATGGCGCGCTCCAAGTGGCTGATGGTCGTTGCGCCGCCGGCCAAGCCAATGAACTCGTCGTCTGTTTGGCGCAGCCACCATTCGCGCACGTCTATCACCTCGACGCCGTCCTTGATGACGTAGTGGCTCGGGCGGGTGACGGCATCGCACTCTGTGGTCGCCGGCTCGCCGCTCGGGTAGTCGGATATGTGTCGTGATTCAAATCCAGTCATGCTGCCTCCGTGAGTCGTTGGTCGTTGCTGACGCCGCCGGAGAAGTAGCTGTGGATGGCTGGCACCATCACGCACCCCTCCAATCCACGGCGGCTAATGGGATGTCTCCGTCATCGAACCCACCGCCGCCGGTTTGTTGATCGGTAGCCTGCTGCGCGCCGGCCTGTCCGCCGTAACCCGCGCCAGAATGCGATCCTCTTTCTTGACCGTTTCTTGATCCGCCGCGCCCGCCAAGCATCTGCATCTCGTTGGCCACGATCTCGGTGGTGTAGCGCTTAACCCCGTCCTTCTCCCATTCGCGGGTCTGCAGGCGGCCCTCGATGTAGACCTGGCTGCCTTTGCGCAGGTGCTCCCCGGCGATCTCGGCGAGCTTCCCGAAGAAGGCGATGCGGTGGAACTCCGTGTTCTCTCTGGCCTCGCCGGTGTTCTTGTCGCGCCACTTCTCACTGGTAGCCAACCGAATGTTGGTTACTTGCCCGCCCCCTGGAAGGTGCCGAACGTCAGGGTCAGCGCACAAATTGCCGATAAGGATTGCCTTGTTTACTCCCTTGCTCATACGACGTGCCTCCACGTTTCACCTTTGATTGCTTTTCCCAGCGTTTGCGGCTGGACTCCGATTTCGGCTGCAATGTCTTTCACCTTCTCTCCACTCTCCCGCTTTCGCCTTGCCTTCCGAACCAAGTCATCACTTAGGACGGCGTTATGCCTAGCTTCGCCTCGCTGCATTCTATTTTTTACCCGCGCATCAACCATGTTGTCCTTGCGTGTGCCGAGGAATAAGTGCGCTGGGTTGACGCATTTTCTGTTGTCGCACGTGTGGCAAACGTCAAGCCCTTTCGGTATGGGGCCGTAAAATGACTCCCACATAAATCGATGCGCATATTGTGTTTTCCGCCGATTTGTCAGGCGGCCATAACCGTTCGCATGCAAATGTCCGTACCACTCCCAGCACGGCGATTCATCGGCGCGGCCCGAACGGTTGCCGGCAGCATGCTTTCTGTTGCTCATGCCGGTTCCTCCACGTGGTTGATAATTTCCATCAGTTCGTTGCGCGCCTCGGCGGTGATGGTTGCGCCGTGGTGCTGTGCCCAGCCGATGATGTCGTCGAGCAGGGTCGGTGAGATATAGATGACGGGCGGCAGGTCGTCGGACCCGGGCTGAATCTGCTCACCGGGGCCCGGTGGGCCGTCCATAGTTTCGACCGAGCTTTCAATCGGGTCCGGGCTGGCGGTGTCAAGGTGCGCCGACCGGGCCGCGTGTTCGGCCTGCTGCTGTGCGCGCGCCTCTTCCTCGGCGCGGATGCGCTCGCGCTCGGCGTCGAGGCGGCGTTCCTCTTCGGCGATCCGCGCGGTGATCTCGGATTCGAGGTGATCCGGCGCCATCTCTGCGAGCGTGCCGAGGTCGCGGAACAGGTGGCGGTGTGTCTCGCCCACCTGCTCGACGCGCGCGATGTTGGCCCGGGCTCGTTCGGCGCTGGCGGTGATCTCTGCCTTCACGTCGGCCACCACCTGGTCAGCGGCATCCTCCAGGGAGCGCAGCGTCTTCTTGCCTTTCATCGCCGCGGCAACCTGCTGGCCAAGATCGGCCGGCACGCCAATGGTGACTGGCAGGGATTCGCCGGCCCGATCTGCATGCTCTCGCACCGCGTCGATCGCGTCCTGACGGATCGCCGCACGCCGAGCCTCCTTCTCCGCCTTGACGGCCTTCTCGGCGCGCAGGCGCACGGCGCGGGCGCTATCGCGGTAGCGGTCGATCAGCGAGCGGAGCGTCTGGATGCTGTCCGCCTGAGACAGCGCCTCGTTCTCTGCGCGGGTCAGGGCGTCCTCGGCGCGCTTGAGCGCCTTGACCGCCGCGTCGAGGTCGGCGAAGTCCTGATCGGTGGCCGGAGAGAGGTTCAGCTCCTCGATGTAGGCCTCCAGCGCCGCGCCGAACTCGCCGAGATTGTCGGAGACGGCGATCTCGCCTGATACCTGCACCCGCACCGTCGGCAGTTCAGCCTGCGGCTCGGCGACCGGCTCCGGTCGAGTCTCGCGGTGGCGGTACTCGGCCAGATCGGCGCGGAACTGTGCCCAGCCGTTGAGCAGGCGTTCACGCATCTCCGGTCGGCTCTCGTACCAGGCGTGCCGGGCCTCGTCCCGATCACCGGCGGAGGCCATGAACAGGCACCGCTCGGCGCCGGTCAGCATCAGCACCTGTTCCATCTGCGGGTGATAGGCCTCGGGGATCTCGCCGGCGTCGAGCGCCGTGGCAAGCGCTTCGTTAAGCGTCTTGTGCTCGAAGGCGACATCGTCGAGCATCGTCAGCCCGTCGACGGACGCGGACAGCGGCAGTCCGTCCCAGTCCTCGGCATCGGCCTCGAGGACGACCGGGAAAAGCTCGTCGCCGACGATCTCTTCCGCCCAGGGGCGGGCGATTGCTTCGAACTCGTGGCCTCGGTCGAACACCCGCTGCTGTGCCGGGCTGACCTCGGGCGTCTGGCCCAGCGCCATCCGACGGAGAAGGTCACCGCGCGACTCGTACAGGGAGATACCCAGCATCGACGCGGCGTCCGATGCGTTGAAGTGCTTAGCCCGGTACGCGTGCCACTCCGGGGATCCCTGAATCAGATCGACAATGCGGCTCATGATGCGGCCTCCTCTGCCGGTTGGACGTCGGGCTCCAGGGCACGCAGCTGCTCGAGCTGGTCATCCGTGAGCTCGCCCTTGGTCTGGATCTTGTTGATCAAGCTCTCGACGGTGATCTTGCCCGCCTCGATATAGCCCTGCCAGGTCGGGAAGTTGGCGCTGAACTCGTCGTCCGGGTAGGTCGGGCGCACCTCGACCCGAGGTGGCGCCGGGCGCTCGTCGGCCGGCATGTCCTCGGCTTCCTCGGCGGTAATCAGGCCGGCGAGGGCGTCGGCGAACGTATCGCGCAGGGCAAAGCCGCGGGCGCGCATTTGAAGCATGCGCTTCTGGTAGGTTTGCCACGGCCCCGGCTTGCCCCAAAGCCCGGCTTGCTTTGCGTCGGCCATACTGAACGTGGCGGTATGCCAGTGGTCGGAGCCTTTGCGCTTGACGCTGCACTTGGCGAGCATCAGTTGCTCGTCAAACTCCTCCTTGATCCCGCCGAACGCCGGGTGCGACTGGACCAAGGCGAGCAGGGCGTCGCCGTAGATCGAGGGCTTGCCGTTGATGACGGCGATGTTTTGGAGCGCCTGGATCGGATTAAGACCAAGCTCTGATCCCATCATCATGGCGACCAGCGTGTCCTGCGGCTGCCCCTGATAGCCCTTGGGCACCATCTTGCTGTGCGCCAGCATGTCGGCCATGCGCATGGCCTGGTCCATGTCCTGCGGCTGCAAGGCGAACCCGCCTCCTCGTTTTGCGATCTGCGTACTCATGCCGCGTCCTCCTGTTGTTCGTCAGCCTGCTTCTCGGCCAAGTCGTTGACGGCCTGCTCCGTCAGGTCGGCGATCCCCTGGGCCGCCTCGAGCATGGCGTCGGTGTTTGCGTTCGTCCGGGCGCGGAAAAGGTTGCCGATCTCGCGCTTCCAAGCGTCATCAAATTCGGCCGCGCGCTTACGGCTCTTCTCGTCGCCGTCCTGCGTGATGGCGGCACTGATCGCTGCCTCGATCAACTCGTCGTCGGCCTCGATGCGCTCAGCGTTGACCTCGATCCGCTCCTGTCGCACCGCGGACTGCGTGGTCAGCTCCTGCTCTCGCATGTCCTGCTGCCGGTAGTAGTCGTCAATTTTCATGCTGCTGTCTCCTGAGCTCGCTTACGAGCCTGATCTTTCCGGTATCTCTCGCGCCGCTCCGCCACTCGGCATGCGCGGCACACGTTGTCCAGGCCGAGTGCCCCGGTCTCCTTCGGCCCCCAGAACTCGGTATCTGCCGGCCATGCTGTCTCGCAGTGCCGGCACACGCTGCTCGGGCCGCTGCCGTCGTCCACCAGGGTCCCGTCGGCCACCAGCCGCTCGATCTCGGCGGTGGTGTAGGCCGGGCACCAGGGCGACTCGAGTGATTCGATCTTCATGCGTCCTCCCCGGTTACGTGCTTGATCAGGTCGGTGAGCGCCTCGCCGATGTCGGGAGCTACCATCGGCACCAGGCGCCCCAGTGCTTTAATGCGGTAGTCGTCGGCGGGGAGGGGCTGGATGCCGGAGTTTGCCGCTTGCTCGAGCTGCTCGATTCCAGTGCCGACGAGCCTCAGATACATGCGGGTCAGTTCTGCCGGGTCGGCGGCTTGTGTGTCACCGGCCCCGCCTTCATGATCGGCAACGCCGCTTGTGCGTGACGGCTGATCGACAACGGCAGGGCCAGAGTCGCCGTAGTGCGCGCCGTCGTTGCCGTTCTGGCCTATCTGGTCTGCTCGAGCATCATCAAACCCAACATCACCGACCCACTCGTGGATGTCCGGCTCGATGCCGCCAAACACGTGCGTTTGCACAACCCTAGTCGTGCGCAGGTCGGACAGCGCCTTGCTGACTGACCCGGACGAGAGCCCGGTGGCCTCGCGCAGCTCTCTGGCCGTGGCCCTGCCGGCGTCGCGGATCGCCCGCTTGACTCGGCTGGTGGCCGTCTCCGGGCGCGTCTCCCGGCCGGGCGGGATCTGCGGGCCTTTGTAATCGCTCATCCGCGGGGTCGCCGGGCGTGCCTGGCGGGCTTCGAGATCTCTCATTGGGTGCCTCCGGTATCGTTCAACTCGGCGAGAAGTGCGTCGGCCTGACGAACTGCGGCTGACGCCAGATCCTCTACCGGAGCTCTATCCATGTCTGGTGCGGCGCAGTAACCCTGCATCGCCAGCCCGGCGAACCACTCGCGCTTGGTCAAGGTTGATGCTGTCGATTCGTTTGTTTCCATCTCACCGAGTCTCTGCTTAATCAGTGCTAGCGACTTCTTGCCAAGTTTTGGGACCCGAATAAGACCCATGACGTTTAAGTCGCAAATGCCGCCGATTGTGTCGATACCGTAAGCCTTGAGGCAGTTGACTGTCCTTTGGTCGAGGCCAGCCCTCTCGACAGGAAGGATTCGGAATCTATCCGGTATCATGTACAGCTGTCCGAGCGGCGGGTCACCCTTCATGCCACACCTCGCTTCACCAGGTGCCGGTGGGCGGAGTGGACCGGTACCGGCCGACCGGTGCGTGCGCTGAATGTGCCGTAGTACCGAACCAGCCGGGCCCGGTTGCGGGCGGCTTCCTCTGCGCGTCGTTCGATCTCAGTGCTGATCGTTTTCATGTCGATCACCTCGTGTCGTGTTAGGTGCCGGGATTAGGCGCCCGGCGCGCGATGCTTGGCTGTCGCCGCATCGGTGGAATGGTCTCGGTCTATTTCGCCTCATTAGGCAACCTTGCAAAGCAGCGGAGGGCTACTCGTACCGTGCAAGGCCATGGGGACAGCGCTATCCCCTCTGTTTTGCCCAAAACCATTCCCCGATGGGGAGCAACTTACGGCTGCCAGTCGAGCCCGTGACGTGGGCCAGGCGGTCGGGTCACCGGATGGGAGAATCGCCGTGGCGACAGGTGAAGTTCCGGCCCCGACTGCGGCGGTTATTAGCCCGACCCTCCGCTGCGGTGGTTCTTCCGCTTGCGCTGCTCCGACCGGATCAGTTCGATCCAGTGGTGCAGGGTCCGCTGTGCGTGCTCGAGGTGGTGATCCGTCGCGCTGCGAATCAGATCCCCCGATACGCCGCGCAGATCCCCCGATACGCCGCGGTCGAAATTCTCGACGCGCCAGAACAGCGAATCTCCGTCAAACTTGCGCCGGCCCTGTTCGTCCAGGGCGGATCGGCCGGCTGCGTTCCAGTGGTCGGTGGGTGTCATGTCGTTTCTCCCGGTGCGTTTGTTGCTTCGATGGGTGTAAAGTTAGCAGCCCGCTAACACGGAGTCAAGAGCAAAGTGCTATTTTTTTTCTGGACGGGCAGGCCTCGGTGATTTGGGGCGGGATAGCGCCGACAGTTGCCATCCGGTAAGCAACATGCTAAGTTCAGCGCATGGAAGATTTCATTGCATTGATCAAAGAACGAGGGCGGGCCGACATCGCCGACCGGCTCGGTTGCTCGCGAGCGTATGTATCGCAGATCGCCCATGGGTTCCGCAAGCCGAGCCCCAAGCTGGCGATCCGGATCGAAAGCGAGTTCGGCATCGACCGGAGCAAGTCGCGCCCTGACATCTACCAGGCAAGACAGGAGACCGCCTGATGATTACGACTCACCCTGGCGAATACCTCGCTGCGACATACCTCGGTGAGCGCGGCCATAGCTCAGCCGAGTTGGCGGACATGCTCGACGTTTCCGAGTCAACCGTTTCTAGGCTGATCCACTGCAAGTCAGACGTGACGCCAGAAATGGCACTGCGACTTGAGAGGCTCGGCCCGTCTGCGGAGATGTGGATGAGCATGCAGACCCGACACAGCTTGTCTGAAGCGCGCAAGAGCATGGATGCGTCGTGATTGATTGGGCCCACTACCCGATCACCCCGGTCGCCAAGCCGCGCATGACGCGCAGCGATCAGTGGAAGAAGCGTCCTGCCGTTCTCCGGTATCGGGCGTTCTGCGACGCGGTCCGTGCCCTACATGTGTCACTGCCTGAGCCAGGTGCGCACGTCGTTTTTCATCTGCCGATGCCGGCGACGTGGAGCCGCAAGAAGCGCGAAGCGAAACGAGACCAGGCGCACTTGCAGCGCCCTGATCTGGACAACTTCGAGAAGGCCCTGTTCGACGCGATCTATGGCGAGGATTCGCACGTGTGGGACGTGCGCTCGACCAAGGTCTGGTCGGACGTTGGCGGAATCAGCATCCGGGCGATGGACGCTTTCGAGTGGTTCATGCACCCGTTTGTGGAGCGCGATGTCTGCGGCGCGTGAACAGCAGACGCAGAAAAGCCCGGCTCAAGCGGTGGTGGCACACCTCGCCGGGCTAATCCAATGGAGTGACTCGATTATGAGCGAACTCATGATGGAAAACAAGCCGCTGGTCATCGACAGCATTCGCGTTGGCGTGGATGCAGATGGCCGGTATTGCCTCAACGATCTGCACCGGGCGTCCGGGGGAAAGAGCAAGGATCGACCGAACTACTGGATGGAGAATCAGCAGACCAAGGCGCTGATCCGTGAAATCGAGAAAGCCGGGATTCCGGCTATCTCCGCAAAACAAGGGCTTGGAACATTCGTCTGCAAGGAGCTTGTCTACGCCTATGCGATGTGGATCGATGCCGCGTTCAACCTGAAGGTGATTCGTGCATTCGATTCCATGCAGCAGCAGGCGCCGCAGGTCCCGCAGACGAAGGCCGAGGCCCTGCGCCTTGCCGCCGACCAGGCCGAGCGCATCGAGCAGCAGGAGCGCGAGCTCGAGCAGGCCCGTCCGGCGATCGAGTTCACCAAGCGGGTGATCGAGTCCGACGACACCATCCGGATCGGCGAGGCGGCCAAGATCATCGGCACCGGCCAGAACCGCCTGTTCTCGTTCCTCCGCCAGCACGGCTTCCTGACTCGCAAGAACGAGCCGTACCAGTCGAAGATCGACGCCGGCCTGATGGACGTGAAGCTCTCCAAGCAGTTCGAGCACCCGCGCGCCGGACTGACCCGGTCAATCACCCCGCTTATCACCGGCAAGGGCCTGGCGAAGATTCAGCGGCTGTGGGCCGAGGCGCATGCAGGGGAGGTGGCGTGATGGCTAAGCACTTCGAGTACCGACAGGCCGCCTACACCTTTCGCGTGTCCGCTGACGATGTGGACGGGATGATCGAGATCAAGCAGATCATTGACGGCGAGCCGCAATCCGTTGCCAGCGGCGACGTAGAGGGGGGCGACGAATGAGCGACGCACGCATCGACACCGCACTCCCTCAGCACCCGAAGACCAAGAAGCTGATCCGCCGGGTCGGCTTCGAAGGCGGCATGCGATTGGTCTGGCTGTTCCTGTGGGTGGCCGAGAATCGATCCGACGGCGATCTGCGCGGCATGGACGACGAGGACATCGAGCTGGCCGTCGATTGGTCTGGCGAGCCCGGTGCCTTCACCCAGGCCCTGATCGACGTTGGATTCCTCGATCCGACCCACGACGGTTTCGTGATCCACGACTGGGAGGAGCATAACCCGTGGGCTGCCGGCGCGAGAGAGCGTCGGCTAAAGGCTCAGTGGAACGCGATAAAGCGCCACCACGGGCAGCGTGAGGCCGATCGGCAGGTGCCGGAATACGCTGCTATCCGCAGTGCTGACGAAGACGGGCAGCAAGGAGAAGGGAGTGCCAACGGCAAGCGCCCAGCATGCACGCAGCATGCTAGTAGCAGTGCACGCAGCACAACGGCAGCAATGCACGAGTCGAAAGGCAGCAATGCTCCGTCTCCGTCTCCGTCTCCGTCTCCGTCTCCGTCTCCGTCTCCTATCTCTCGTCGCGATTCTCTCGACGAGCATGCCGCCGGCAAGCCGGACGGCGAGCAGCAGGCGAAAGCAGCACCGAAGCACACCGACGAAGACCGCGACGTTGCCGAACGGATGCTGCGTCAGGTGCGAGAGATCGCGCCCTCGACCAAGGCCAGCAAGCGGTGGCCTGACGACATCCGCCTGATGCGTGAGCGTGACGGCCACAGCCACGCCGACATCCTCGCGATGCTCGACTGGGTGGCATCCGACGACTTCTGGCGATCGAACATCCTCAGCCCCGCCAAGCTCCGCGAGAAGTGGCCGCAACTCGAGGCGAAGCGCAACGCGGCGACTATGCGCGTGACCAAGCCGCGGAACGTTGAGCCCGATTTCTCCAAGGTCGACTACCACGCCGGCGTCACCGCTGACGGGAGGTTTTGATCATGGAAGCCATCGGAAACCTGATCCCGCACCGCACCGAGACGCGGTACTGCCCGAAGCACGGCGACTACACGGCCACGATCTTGACCATCGGCGGCGAGGAAAAGCCGGGCGGAGGCTGCCCGCAATGCCTCGCTGAGCACGATCGGGCAGAGGCCGAGCAGCAACGCCAGCAGGACATCGCCGAGCGCAAGCAGCGCCGGATCGACAACAAGATGCGCCGGGCGGCAATCCCGCGTCGGTTCGCCGATCGCCGGCTGAGCAACTACCGCGCTGAGAACGAAGGGCAGCGCCGGGCACTGGCATCGGCCACGCGGTACGCCGACCAGTTCGACGACGCCTTGGACAACGGCACGAACCTGATCCTCGCCGGCACGCCGGGCACCGGCAAAACGCACTTGGCCATCGGCATCGCCTGGCAGGTGATGGATGCCGGCCACACGGCAGCATTCACCACGACGATGGACGCGATCCGCCGGGTGCGCGAAACCTACAGCCGCGACAGCCGGGAGACCGAACGCCAGGCGCTCGAGTCGCTGAGCCAGCCGGACCTGCTGATCCTCGACGAGGTGGGCGTACAGCTCGGGACCGAGGCCGAGCGCATGACGCTGTTCGAGATCTTGAACCGCCGGTACCAGGACATGCGGCCGACGATCCTGATCAGCAACCTGTCGCTCGACGGCATCGAGGAATACCTCGGCCAGCGCGGCATGGACCGGATGCGCGAAGGCGGCGGCCGGGCGGTGGTGTTCGATTGGGGCAGCTATCGGAGGGGCGCGGCATGAAGCGCGTCCGAACCATGGACATCAATGGCCGCCCGTCTGACGGCGATCCGTACATCCGGCCTGGGGACGTGATCCGCACGTCGAGCGGCCGACAGACCACACCGTTCCCGAAGCAGAAGCGCGAGGTGTACCGCAGCCGGTGGCTGATCGAAAACGCGGTCGCAGAGGCAGAGTCGAGAGGCGACGAGTTCAATGCGATCCAGTTCCGCTGCACGCCGATTTTCAAGCATGGGGTGATCGTGGATGGCGATCTCGACGCGATGCGGGCGTATCTGTTCGGGACCTGGCAGCCGTGGGTTCCGATGGACGCGATCCGGCCGCTCGAGGATCGGATCGGCCGCAGGCCGCACCGCTACGTGGAGATGACGCAGATGAGCTTGTTGGACGAGGTGGCGGCATGAGCCCGAAGCGCTACACCAACGCCGAGATTGCCGCCTCGCTGCGCGACCTGACCACCCGCATGCACGAGGTGGCGGACAAGATGGCCGCGGCTGAGCAGTGCACGCCGGAGTTGGTCACCAAGATGGGCGAGCTCCGCGGCGCAGCGGACATTGCCCGGGAATGGGCCGGGGTGATCGAGGAGGGTGAGCAGTGAGCCGATCGTCCGCCGAAATCGCCAGCGACATCGAGGCGCTCGACCGCGAATACGCCGCCAAGCGGGCGAGCCTGATCCGCGAGCACGACCGGGCCTTGCGTCTGGAGGCGGCAGAGGCGGGCGGCAATCGCCGGCTGCAACGGGCGGTCCGCGTCGTGCTCGATCGGTTCGATTCTGGCTGGTGGGTCTCGGGCGACCACCGCCTGTGGTGGCACCGCCCCGGGCAGGTGCTGGTCGAGCCGGTAGGCCCGGACGAACTCAACGCGCTGCATCACCTCGTCGAACGCGGGGTGATGGAGTGCGGCCACAAGCGATTGGAGCAAACAGCATGATCGAGTGGGCAACCTTCACCGTTTCCGTTCCGTACCCGTCGGCCGCCGTGGTCTGGCAGGTGTTCTTGTGGTGGTCGCTGTTCGCCGTTATCCAGCTAATCCACTTCCAAGCCTATCTGCTCTTGTGGCGGAAGGGCGGCCCTGCCAAGGCAACGGCGTTGGGAATCGCTGTCGTCGTCGCGTTGGCCCCGTTGCTGATGGTTTCTCAGCTTGTCCTCCCATTTGTCTTGCGCGCTGAGCGTCGACAGCGAGAACGAGATCGCCAGCGGCTAGATGGGAAGTTAGGCGGTGAGTGGAGCGATGCATGACCGACGCTTGGCACGCCGGCCATCCCAACGCAATCGACAACCGCCGCCGGCGGGATGCTGAGCGCGTGGCTCGAGGCCGGACGCGGGATGAGCGCCGGGATCGGATGCGGTCGGTGCCACTGCATGACCGGCCGCACGTGGAGCGGATGGTGATTGAGATCTTCGAGGAGAGGCGGCGATGCAAAAGCGGTTCGTGATTCAGGACGACTCGGCTCGCGGCGTCCGGGACGAGCGTTTCCGCCAGGCGGCTATCCGGTATCTGGAGAACGTCACCGCAGACCCGGCGATCGAGGTGCGCATCGAGCCGTACAAGCGGGGCCGGAGCCTCGCACAGAACCGGCTCCTGCATATGTGGATGCGCGAGGTGTCCCAGGAGTTCGCCGAGCACTACGGCGACTGGAAAGCGCCGGACGTGTGGAAGGAATACTTCAAGCGCCTGTTCCTCGGGCAGACCGAGCACGAGGTCAACGGCCAGATCGTGGCGATGACGCGCAAGACGTCCAAGTTGGGGGTCAAGGAGTTCGCCGAGTTCCTGACCCAGGTCGACCTCTACTGCGGGAGCGAGCTGGGCCTGATGCTGACTCACCCGGCTGGGATTTACGACGAAGCCATGGACGTGAGGGCAAGCCGATGATGATTGACAAGATCAAGCCGTATCGCTCGAAGCGATACCTCGACTGGGTCCGCGACCGGCCCTGCGTCCACTGCCGGCGACCGCCACCAAGCGAGGCCCATCACGTCATCGGCCTGGCCGGCGGAAGCATGGGCGGCAAGGCCGGAGATCAATTAGCTGTGCCGCTGTGCACCGAATGCCACCGCCGACTGCACGACGGGCAGATGCCGCTGGACTCGCAAACGGTGTGGCTGATTCGGACGCTTGAGGCCGCGTTTCACCACGGCGCTTTGCAGGAGGGCATCGCATGATTCGCTACGGCGACGAGATCCGCAGGAACCGAGAGGCGATCGGCTGGACCCAGGGGCAGCTTGCGGCCGTCACCGGCTACTCGGAACGGTCGATCCGGGACTACGAGAGCGGCCGGACGACGCCGGACGTGTTCGCGTTCGAGGTGATCGTCGGGGCGATGGGCAAGAGACTGGAGGTGGTGGACCGATGCACCTAAGACAGACCAAGCGCCTGCTGCAGGCCTGGGGACGGTATCAGGCGGCGCGGGAAGGAAACCGGGGAGCGACCAAATCCATCAGCGCGGTGGCGATAGAGATCGGCCGGGTCGGGATTTACGCCCGGGGTACGGCGACCGAGTTCGACCCGGATGCCCCGGACGATTTCAGGGCAGTCAACGAGGCCGTCGAGCGGTTGAGCTCGCCGCGGATGTTGGCGATCCGCGCCCGGTATGTGATGCGGGGGAAGTGGGAACGCAATGCCCGGATGCTGGGCGTCACGCATGGTGATCTGCAGGCAGCCGAGCGGCTGGTGCAGGTTTATCTATGACCGGCAGGATTCTGCCTTTCCAATTAGCCGTTTGAGTGTACGATTTCACTAGAATACGCGAAAGCTGACAGCCAACTCCTGAGCCCTTAGACCCGCCCGCCGAGGCGGGCTTTTTTATGCGTGATCTGATCGAGTTCGCCATTGTCCGCCACCTGCCGGAGGCGATGCTGTCCGACGAGGCAGTGACGATGCTGCTAGCGATCGGTCACCAGGAGAGCGGCTGGAAGCACCGCCGGCAGGTTAACGGCCCGGCCCGAGGCTGGTGGCAGTTTGAGCAGGGCGGTGGTGTTGCCGGTGTGCTGCGGCATCACTCGACCCGAGACATTGCGGCCCGGATCTGCGGTGAGCTCGGCTACCGGCCCGAGGCGGATGATGTCTACGCAGCCATCGCCGACAACGACCTGCTCGCCGTTTGCTTTGCCCGCCTGCTGCTCTGGACGCTGCCCGGCCCGCTGCCGGTCATTGGTGACGAAGATGCGGCGTGGGATCAGTACATCGAGGCATGGCGCCCGGGCAAGCCGCATCGCAACCGCTGGGGCAAGAGCTACCGCCACGCACTGCGGGGGATCGCATGACCGTCGAGCCGCACCCGAAGCCAGCCGACCGATGGAAGCACCGCCGGCGCATGGCCTATGCCGCGCTCGCCGGGATGATCGCGTTTCCGCTGCTGGCCCTTGTGGCTGACGGCAGCGCACTTGGCCCGCTGGCCTGGCCGCTTTACCTGTCGCTCGGGGCAATCGTCGCGGTCTACACCGGCGCGTCCACCTACGACGACATCAAGATCGGGGTCAGTCAGTGATCGCGCTGCTCCGACAGTGGAAGGCCGTGGTTCTCGTTTTGTCCCTGTTCGCCGCGGTTGGTGGCTGGTGGGCAATCCGGGCGCATTATATCGGCATAGGCGAGCAGCAATGCACCGACCGAGTGGCCCGGGCGATCGAACAGCAGCAACGCATCGCCGACGAGAATGCGGCGGTGTACGAGGAAGGCCGGGCAGAGAGGCAAGTCGAGTACCGAGATCGGGTCCGCGAGGTGGTCAAGTATGTGGAAGGTGACAGCCGCTGCGATTGGAGCCCTGATGCTTTCCGCGTGCTCAACGACGCCATCACCGGGGCCGAGCCTGCCGGCAAACCTGGCGCAGCCGTGCCCGAACCTACCGACTATCGAATCACCAACTCAGCGGGCGACGGCTCGCTGGATCATAACGGCGGCCGGCATGTACCGGGACTGCCAGGAAAGGCACAAGGCGACCGTCAAGGCAGTGACTGATGAATGAGGAAACGGAACACAGCTTCGAGCACATCGTGCCGCGCGTGCTGCGTCTGGAATGGAAGACCGACTACCACCAGAAACAGCTCAACGAGCTGCACCAGGACAACAAGGTCCAGCAGGCCATGCTCGAGTCGATCAACAAGAGGCTGAGCGCGATCTTCTGGGCAATCGTTGGCGCTGTGTCTGTCGCCATCGCCAACGAGTTCGGAGTGTTGGCGGCGATCAAGGCGCTGATGTGATGCCGCAGGTGTGGCAATGGCCGGGGCGGATTAGCGACAATGACCTCGCTGTTTTTGAGGCAGACGACTAGAGATACGCTACATGGCACAGAATAAACCCGACTGGGAGGCCATTGAACGCGCCTACCGGGCGGGCTCCCTGTCCATCCGCAATATCGCCGATCAGCATGGCGTTTCTGATACGGCTATCCGCAAGCGAGCAACGAAGCACGGCTGGCAGCGTGATCTGACGGAGAAGGTGCAGAAGGCTGCTCGAGACAAGCTCGTTCGCAGAGAGGTTCGCGGTGATGGTTCGCACGAACAAGCGCGAACCGATGAAGAGATTGTCGAGCAGGCGTCAAGCGAGGCCGCCGCTGTTGTGCTTCGGCACCGTGCCGGCCTAGCCCAGTGGCGTGGCATTTCCGACAAGCTGTGTGCCGCTCTTGCCGAGATGGACGTGACCGAAGAGAACCACGACAAATTCAGCCGCTCGCTGAATGCCGGCGTGGATGCGCAACTCAAGGTGATCAAGGGAGAGCGCCAGGCTTACAATCTCGACGATCCGGGCGAAGGCGAAGACGACACGCAGCGCGTCGAAAAGGTGGAGATCAGCATTGTCGGGACGGACGCTACAGATCAAGGCGACGAGGCCGCAGGCTGAGTTCCTGACGCTCAAGGCGAAGTATCGACTTTTCTGCGCTGGCTTTGGCTGTCTGCGTGGGACTACGCGGGTGATGACAGCGCAGGGGCCAGTCTGTATCGCCGATCTATCTCCAGGAGATGAAGTTCTAAGCTGGAGCGAGAAAGATCGCGAATACCAGCTTGCTCCAACCAGTGGTGCGTACCCAAAAGGAAGGGCGAACCTTCTCCGAGTTGTAACCACGCGAGGAGAATTTGTCGCAAGCGCACATCACCGCGTTCTTTTGCCGAACGGTAGCTATCAATCCGTGGCATCGCTTCGCGTTGGGGATAGGTTGCGGACATCTTCTCCCGCGCGAGTAGCGACCACTTCGGGACTGAGCCGGATATGGTCGCCCTCAGATGATCAGCGTTACTGGCAAACACTCGCAGGTTATCTGGATGGTTGTGGATGGTTAAGCCGTCAATATGATCGACCACTTCGCCAGCTTGTAAGTGCCTGCCTAGCTGCTGCTCAGCAACAAGGCGATGCTCATAAATGCAGCCAGAGCGACGAGCAGCCGGGTGACCATCAGGAGCTGCAATCAGCACATAGCCGTCAAGATCAATTCGGCGGCCGCCAATATATCCATGGTTCGCGGCGCCGCGCTGCGCGCCACGAGGAAGGCGAGGAAGGTGTCGCTTTCGGGCAATGTCCTGGACGTACTTCTCGCGGCATCCAACTATTTCGGCTATCTCTGCTGATGAGCGCGCTCCATCGGATAGGTCAACGATTTGCTGAATCCGTTTTTGGTTCTCTGGCTTGGGCTGACGAGGCTTCCCACTACCTCTGCTGGGGCGTGGCAGGCCAAGGCGGCGCACCGTGTCAGCAACATGGGATCGACTCTTCCCTGTCAGCGATGCAAGCTCCTCATACGAGCGCTTTCCATCAGACAGAGAGACCAACTGATCTTCAAAAACCTTGTTCTTGCCTGGCATATGATTGCTCCTGTTGCGATTCCGTTATTATACAACTGGAACAACTAGAGGAGCAAGAGACGTACTGGGATATTCATGTGGCGGGCAATAACAATTACGTCACTGAAGACGGAGCGATTCATCACAACAGCGGCAAGTCGGAGACCATGGCTCAGGCGGCATTGATCGACGCCAGCCAGGGCAGCGACATCGTGGCGGGCCTCTACGCTCCGACCTTCGATCTCGTCCGACTGATCACCGCGCCGCGCATCCAGGCGAAGCTGGCCGACCACGGCATCGTCCACCGACACAACAAGGCCGAGAATGTCGTCTACACCTCATCTCCGGGGTTCGGCGACTTCATTCTCCGCACGATGGATAACCCGGAGCGAATCGTCGGGTACGAGACCTACACCGCACACGCCGACGAGCTGGACACGCTCAAGACCGAACACGCTCGCCGGGTGTGGAATCAGATCATCGCCCGGAACCGGCAGCGCCCCAAGAGCCTGGATAATCCGTTCAACCAGGCATCGGCCTACACAACGCCCGAGGGGTTCAAGTTTTGCCATGACCGCTGGGTGGCCAACCGCGGCCCCAGCTACGCCATGGTCCAGGCAGCGACCTACAGCAATCCGTATTTGCCGGGTGACTACATCGAGAGCCTTCGGGAGAGCTACCCTGACGAGCTGATCGACGCCTACATCGAGGGGCGATTCGTCAACCTGACGACCGGCACGGTGTACAACGCCTATGACCGCGACCGATGCCGGAGCATGGAGCGGATCAAGCCGGGCGAGCCTCTGTTCGTGGGGCAGGACTTCAACGTTGGGGCGATGGCCTCCACGGTCTACGTTCGCCGGCCCAATGGCTGGCATGCGGTCGACCAACTGACCGGGATATATGACACGCCCGCCCTGATCGACACCCTGTCCGAGAGGTACAGCGGGCACGAGATCACGGTTTACCCGGATGCGTCCGGGGCAAGTCGCAAGACGGTGAACGCATCAACGTCGGACATTGCGCTGCTGACCCAGGCCGGGTTCCGTGTCCGGGCGCCGTCGAAGAACCCGCCGGTCAAAGACAGGATCATGGCGGTGAACGGCGCACTTGAGCGGGGCGAACTGTGGGTCAATGACAGGGCATGCCCAGACGTGGCGTCCTGCCTGGAGCAGCAGGCGTATGATAGGAACGGCGAGCCCGACAAAGAGGGCGGATTCGACCATCAGAATGACGCAACCGGCTACCCAATCGCCTACGAAATGCCGATTCGCAAGCCGGTCGCCAGCATCGGCCCCATCAAGTTCGGAGTGAGATAAATGCCAGTCGACACCCAGCACCCGCTCTATGAGCTGCACGTCAGGCAGTCGACCCGGACTCGCGATGCCGTTGATGGGAGCGATTCGGTCAAGGCCAAGGGCACGACGTATTTGCCCGATCCCGATCCGGCCGACCCGGAGCGATACAAGGCATACAAGAAGCGTGCCGTCTGGATGGGCGTTACGGGCCGGACCCACGCGGGCATGCTGGGCGGCATCTTCCGCAAGGCGCCGGATACGGACCTGCCGCAGCCGATCGAGTACATGCAGGACGATGCCGACGGTGCTGGGATCGGGCTGGAGCAGTTCGCCAAGCGGTGTTGCTCCCACGTGATCCAGGCGGGTCGGCACGGGGTCCTGGTCGAGTACCCGCCGGCGCCGTCCGGCCTGACGGAAGAACAGGCATCGCAGTACCGGGCCAAGCTGACCCATTACGCTGCCGAGAGCATCATCAACTGGGAAGGCAACCCGGCCACGATGATCGTCCTCAAGGAGAGCTATCTCGAGGAGGTCGACGAGTTCGAGCGCCGGGAGAAGACGCAATACCGCGTGTTGAAGATGCGCGAGGGCGTCTATACGCAGCAGGTGTGGCGCGACGGCATCCCGGGCGACATCATCGTGCCGCGCATGGCCAACGCCCGCCCGTGGCCGTTCATCCCGTTCCAGTTTCTCGGGGCTATGAATAACGACCCGATGCCGGACAAGCCGTTGCTGCTCGACATCGCCGACCTGAACTTCGCGCACTACCGGAATAGTGCCGACCACGAGGAATCGAGCTATATCGTCGGCCAGCCCATGCCGCACGTCGACATCGGCGAGATGGACGAGTCGCAGTGGAACTCGCTCAACCCGAGCGGCATGGTTTGGGGATCTCGCCAAGGCGTGCAGACACGGGGCGGAAGCCTGAACCTGGTACAGGCCGCGCCCAACACGATGCCGGGCGAGGGGATGGTCAGGAAAGAGGCCCAGATGCTCGCCATCGGCGCACGCCTGATCGAGCAACGCGGCGGCAACGAGCGCGAGGAAGCGGTCAAGTCCCGGGTCGCGGCCGAGAATGCGAACCTCGCGAGTGTTGCGACGAACGTCGGCGCCGGGCTTCGGCAGTGCCTGCGATGGGCGCTGTCGTTCATGTCCCGGGGCGAAGCATCCAGCGACATCGTGTTCGAGCTCAACCAGGAGTTCTACGAGCGCGGCGCCGACCCGCAGATGGTCATGGCCCGCATCGCCGAATTGGATCGCGGGCTGATTGCGAAGCAGGACTACCGTGACTGGCGGCGCAAGACCGGCGGCATTGAGCCTGACCGCACAGACGAGGAGATTGACGCAGACGTTCAGGCGGGCGGCACTGACCTCGGGGTCATGTAATGGCTGACGTGATCGCCCTCGACATGTGCCCGGTCAACGCCGCGGCAAACGAAGTTCCACGCGGAAGGGTCAAAGGATGCGTGGTGGTTTCGGTTGATCGAGACGGCCTGTACTTCCTCGCCGAATGCGCTATGACGCCGGAACAGATGCTGGCTGCCGCGGAGCGGGTGCGCGAAGTTGCTCTTGACCTTCTGGACGAGCGGAGGGGCTAGGCGTGGCTGACGTGAAGCTCCTCGAGAGACTTGTCAGACGACAGGTCATGATCCAGCGATTCGGCGGCAGCCAGATCAAGGCCGCACTGCCGGCGCTGCGCAAACTTGCCCGGGATCTCCGGGAGCGCATTGCTGGCGGCGAGGCAACCGATTTCCAGATGGGGCGCATGGTGTCGCTCGAGCGCGATGTCCAGCAGTTGATCACCGTGGCGCGCGAGGGAATCCAGGGTCAGCTTGAGCTCGAGGACTTCGCCGTCGAGGAGTACCAGTTCGGCCAGAACCTGCTTAGTGAGTCGGTGAACGTCGATCTTGGCGAGGGCGTGAATCTGGACCGCGTGCGTGCGATCACTACTCGACGCCGGATGCGGCTGGTCAGCGGCGACAAGGTCCGGCAGATGACCATCCCGGAAATGTGGCGCGACTTTGACGGCGCAGTGGGTCGGGATGCGATGCGCGTGGTCCAGGCCGGGGTGCTCGAGGGCAAGACCCAGCAGGACATGGCCCGCGAAGTTGCTCAGATGGTGACGACGCGGAGCCGCCGGCAGGCCGAATCGGTGATCCGCACCGCGGTAAACGGGATCGGGGCCGCAGCGCGTGAGCAGGTCTACCGGGACAATGACGACATCATCGAGGGCGAGAAGTGGATTTCAACCCTCGACGGGCGCACCTCTGATGTATGTCGGGCGAGGGATGGCAAGATTTACCCCGTCGGGCAGGGGCCTCGGCCGCCAGCCCACTACGGATGCCGGAGTCTGACCGCCCCTGAGATCAAGGAACAGTACCGCCTGGCGATCAAGGGCCAGCGGGCCAGCAAGGACGGGCCGGTCAGCAACCAGTTGACCTATGGCGGCTGGCTGAAAAAGCAGCCCGACGAGTTTGTTGATGACGTGCTCGGCCCGACGCGCGCCAAGCTGTTCCGGGAAGGCAAGGTCAAGATCGACCAGTTCGTGGACGATTCGGGCCGGACCCTGACGCTTGACCAACTGCGTCAGCGGTATAACATCACGATGGAATAATCCACGCCGGCAGGGCCGGCAACAGAAACGACCGGGGGTCGTGTGACAATGGCACTGAAAGCGAAACTGACGAAAGGCGAGCTCGAGGAACTTCCCGAGGCGTTGCAGGAATACTACAAGGCCGACGGGGACGACTTCGTTCTCGACCTCGACGGGGTGGACGATCACCCGACAGTCAAGGGGCTGAAAAGCAAGCTCGACGAGGTGTTGGGCGAGACGAAGGCCGAGCGCGAGAAGCGCAAGGCACTCGAACAGGCCCAGACCGAGGCGGAACGCAAGGCGGCCGAGGAGAAGGGCGAGTTCGAGAAGCTCTACAAGCAGGCTCAGGACGAGCTTGAGGCCGAGCGAAAGCAGTCCCGGCAGTTCCGCGAGCAGATCACCCAGCGCGACATCAAGGGAAGCGCGCAGGAACTCGCCCGGCAGCTTGCCCCGAGCGACCCGAAGCGGGCTGACGTGCTTGCCGACTACGCGAGCAGGTACGCCAAGTTCGAAGACGGGCAGGTATCTTTCGAGATGGGCGGCGTGAAGGTGGAGCCCACCAAGGTCGCCGAGCATCTCAGTAAGGAATATCCGTTCCTGGTGGACGGATCTCAGGCATCCGGGGGTGGGGCCTCCGGTTCAGAACGCGGCGGGGCCGCAGGCAAGACCATCACTCGAGCCGACTTTGATTCGATGTCGCATCCTGAGCGGCAGTCGTTTTTCAAGGACGGCGGCAAGATTTCCGATGATGATTAAGGAGGCCTCACCATGGGCAACGTACTGAACGACCTCGCCGCTGACATTTACAAGGCGGCGGACACCGTGGGCCGGGAACTGACCGGCGGCACATCTTCCGTGCTGATCAACGCCGACGACTCCGAGCGCGTGGCGCTGAACGACACGGTTCGCTCTCACTTCACCCGCCAAGCGGATGCCAACGATGTTTCCCCGTCGATGACCATCCCGGAAGGTGACAACCAGACGGTCGACTCCAAGACCCTGACCATCGACAAGGCGCGTGGCGTCCAGATCCCATGGACTGGCGAGGAAATGCGTAGCGTGAACAACGGCGCCGGGTTCGAGACGATCTACGGCGACCAGATCCGCCAAGCAATGCGGACGCTGGCCAACGAGATCGAGCAGGACATCATGACCGAGGCGTACCGCAACGCGTCCCGCGCTGTCGGCACCGCTGGCACGACCCCGTTCTCCTCGAACTTCGACCTGGTGGCCGAAGCCCGCCAGATCCTCGTCGACAACGGGATGCCGACCGACGGCATGGCGACCATCGTCATGAACACCCTGGCCGGCACCAACCTCCGCAACCTGGCGCAGCTCCAGCGTGCCAACGAGGCCGGCGGCGACGACCTGCTTCGCCAGGGCGCACTGCTCGACCTTCAGGGCCTGATGCTCAAGGAGTCGGCCGGCGTGCAGAGCCACACCAAGGGCGACGGCGACAGCTACGTCACCAACGGCAACTTCTCGAAGGGTGACACCGAGATCGACGTGGACGGCGGTACCGGTGACATCGATGTGGGCGACGTGATCACCTTCGAGGACGACGACAACAAGTACGTGGTCGAGTCTGCCCTGTCCGGTGGCACCGTGACCATCGCCGAGCCGGGCCTGCAAAAGGATCTGTCGGACGGCAAGACCGTGACCGTTGGCGACAGCTACACCGGAAACGTGGCCTTCCATCGCAACGCGATCGAGCTGGCCATGCGTGCCCCGGCCGTGCCGGAAGGCGGCGACACCGCGGACGACGCGATGACTGTGCAGGACCCGTTATCGGGGCTTGTCTTCGAGATCCGCACCTACAAGGGCTATCGGAAGGCCATGTTTGAGGTGGCGGCTTCTTGGGGCAACAAGTGCTGGAAGCCGGAGTTCGTGGCCAGCGTTCTCGGCTAACCGAACCGGCGGCCTTCGGGCCGCCTTTTTGCTTGGAGGCAAGCATGATTGAGCAGAAAAACACACAGACGACCAAACCCAAGGCACCGGCAAAGCCGAAAGCACCGGCAAAGCCCAGCCATGTCAGGATGCGACGGAAGGACGGCAAGACCGCTGATGTGCATCCAGACATGGTTGATCACTACCGCAAGGGCGGGTATCGAGAGACATGAGCGAGCGCCACGGACTCCCGCCGCACGTTTTCACGGATGACCCCGGACAGTGGGACAGCCGGGGGCGCGTGGCCGTGGACGTCCGGCAGACAGCGTTTGCGCAGGGACGGCAGTTCCGCATTTCGTACGAATACGATGTGCCGGAAGACGAGAACGTGGTTCTCCGGTTCGAGTCACCGATCGACTTTATCCTCCAATACGAGGTGTTGACCTGTGACGATGGTTCGGTTCGGTTCCGCGCATACCGTTCGGATGACGTGACGGAATCGGGCGACTACGATACGGACATTCCGATCTTCTCGAACAACGCGATGAATCGGGTAGGTGGGCTGTCGGGGCAGGTTTCCATCAAGACGGGCGGGGACATAACTCCGGATTCTCCACCGAGCAGCCTTCAGTCGCTGGCGGTGGAGACAATGCGAATCAGGACGGCCAACGCGAACTCGCATCGGGCATCCGTATCGGGAGCGTGTGGAGGCGAGCGCGGCCTTTTCCCCGGAACCTACTACCTGGAGATCGCCAATATCGGAAACGGGAAGGCGACCGGCGTGCTGGACTTGCGCTGGGAAGAGGTGCCGGATGATATTGGCGACTGGCTGGACGACGAATACGGGCGGTATGACTGATGAGCATCATCGTTGAAGACGGCAGCGTCGTGAACGGCGCCAACAGCTACGCCAGTGAGTCGGACCTGAGCGACTACGCGGACGCTCGCGGAAAGACCATTGAAGGCACGCCCGAGACGCTGCTGATACGAGCCATGGACTTCCTCGAGGCGCAGTCGTTCATCGGCGTGAAGGCGAACCAGCACCAGCCGCTCCAGTGGCCCAGGGACGCCGTTGTGATCGACGGGTGGGCCTACACGCCGAGCGTGTTGCCGGACGAACTGAAAACGGCGCAACTCGCCATCGCGTTGGCGATCGACGAGGGCAGCGACCCGCTCGAGGCACTCGAGCCTGGCGTCAAGCGCAAGAGAGTGAAAGCCGATACCGTGGAATCGGAAACCGAATACCGGGATGGGGCCGCCAGCCGCACCACCAGCCTGTCGATTCCCGCGGCGCTCAAGAAGCTGATCCGCGGCGGTGGCTCACAGTTCGCGGTTGCGAGGGGCTGACGTGGGGCTGCGTGACGACATCCAGGCAGACGTGGCCGAGGCATTCGACGCCGACCTGAGCGATGCCGTGCGGGATTTCAACGGCAGTCGGGAGGAAGCCGGCGAGTATGATCCTGCCACCGGGGAGACGACCACGACGCTCGTCGAGTACGAAGGGCGCGGCGTGTTTGGCGGCTACGATGCCCAGGAGATCGACGGTCAGCACATCTTGCAGACAGATCGGAAGCTGACGGCCCTGCAAAACGAGGTCACCGGCACGCCGGAAGTGGGCGACGACGTTGATGGATTCGAGGTGATGCACGTCGGCCAGGACCCGGCATCATCCATTTGGATTCTCCAACTGAGGCGGACGTGATGGGATGGATCAACTGGCCAACTGGGTTCACCAAAGAGGTGGAGCGCGAGCAGAACCGCCGGCTTCGTGCCGTGGCGTTGCAGGCGCTTACCAGCATTATTGAGCGCAGCCCGGTTGGCGATCCGAGCCAATGGAAACGCCCTTCGTCTGCCCCGCCTGGATACATTGGCGGCACATTCCGAGGTAACAACAGCGTTAGCGTGGCAGCACCGGATATGTCCTATAACGAAAGCATCACCGACAAGACGGGGCAAAGGGCGCTTGCAAGAGGTTCTGTTGTGATCGGGTCAGTGCGGGAGCCTTTCGCCGCGATTTACGTGCAAAACAACCTTCCGTACGCCGAAGCGATTGAAAACGGCCACTCCGGGCAGGCGCCCCAGGGCGTTTACGCAGTCACGTTCGACTCAATTAAGGCGGCCCTCAAATGACCTTTGAAGAAATCCGCCTAGCGATCGAAAGCCGGCTTGCCGATTGGGACGACGCCCCGGTTGCGTTCGACAACGTGGCGACTCAACCGAGCGTGCAGACGGCCATCGACGACAAGGACCCATGGGTTCGCCTGACGATCAACCACGGCGACAGCGTGACCGGTGGCATCGGGAGTTCGCCATGCGTTCGCAGGACTGGCCTGATCCAATGCCAGGTGTTCGTCGATACCGATGCCGGCACGAAGGGCGCCGCCGAACTGGCCGATTCGCTCGCCGAGCAGCTGCAGTATTGGCGGGACGGCGGGTTGTACACACTAGCAGCGAGTATGCAGCGCGTCGGACACGCCGACGGCTGGTACCAGATCAACGTCGCGGTGCCATTCCGCGCAGACTGAGAGGGTTGAACCATGTCTGAAGCAAATCAGGTCCGCATTGCCTACCGAACGGCGGGCTCCACCGACGATTGGAAGATTCTCCGCCGGACGGGCGACAGCCTGACCGCCGGGGCAGAGACGACCCGATCCGACGAGATTCGGTCGGATCGCAAGCGCGGCGACCAGAAGATCACCACTATTACGGTCGGGGGCGGCGTGGACTTCGAGTTCTCGGCAGAGACGTTCGACGACATGCTCTCTGCCGCGATGTGCTCGAGCTGGGAAACCGACACGCCCGACGCTGGCACGGACCAACTGACCGTGGGCACGGACACCACGAAGTTCGACATTCTCAAGTCGTTCCTGGACATCGACGAACACGTCCTGTTCACGGACATGGAAGTTAGCGAGCTGCAGCTTACCCTCGACAGCGGCTCCCGCGTCACCGGTTCGATCACGTTCGCCGGCGAAGAAGCGGAAACCGACTATGACCCGTCCGGCGACACGTTCGACGACGAGACCACCACGGTGCTGATGGACTCGTCCAACAACCTCGGCTCGATCCTGATCGACGACTCCAGTGTTGATGGCATGTGCATCACCGGCATGTCCCTGACGATCAACAACAACCACCAGGCTGGGCAGTGCGTCGGCACGCAGTATCAGTACCACACCAAGGGAAGCTCCGACATCACCGGCAGCAAGACGATGCGCATGAGCTCGGATGCCTTCGCCCTGTGGGAAAACACGCTGCTCAACACGCCGATCAGCTCCGAGTTCACGCTGGACGACGGCACGACCGAGTATCGATTTGCCATCGGCAAGGAGTACCTGTCGGGCGACCTGCCGAGCGGTGGCCTGGACGAGCTGCTGACCCTGGAGCTTTCCACGTCGGTGGCAACTGACGCGGACGGCGAAACCCTGATCATCGAGCGGACCTAATCATGGCATTCAACGCAAAGCGAAACGACCCGGCCAAGTTCACGGAAGGGGCCTGGGTCGAGATCATGGGCGGTCGGTTCAAGGTCGCCCGGGCCGGCAATTCCACCTACGAATCGGCCCTCGAACGATCCGGCTACCGCCGGGCGGTAGGTCCCGACGAGAAGGAACAGACGCTGATGCGCGCCTTGGCCGAGGGCATCCTCAAGGACTGGGATGATGTGGTTGATGCAAACGACAAGCCGATCAAGTATTCGGTCGAGGCCGCGACGGCCGTGCTCGAGGAGAACCCGGACCTGATGACCCGGATTCTCGCCGAGGCGCAGCGCATGGAGAACTTCCGTCGGGACGACATTTCCGACCAGGCGGAAAAGCAAAGCGCTGGCTCAGGTTCGAGCTAGAGTGGGGCGGTGACGCGGAGCAGTACAACCGCGTTGCGCGGCAACTCAAACTGAAGCAGTCGGCACCGGAAGCCGACCCGCGCACGATGATGTGGGCGAGCGCTTTCTGGGCGCTCGACCGGGGTCGTCCGGTCTCATGGAGCGGACCATTGCCCATCCCACCACGGGACATCTTCGAGATTGTCGACCGCCTACGGCTTCCATGTGACTACGATGAAGCTATCATGGTGCTGAGCAGCCTGGACGACGCGCTCCTTGAAACACGCAAGCCCAAGAGGCGGTAACAATGGCCTACCAATCCCGCTTGGAGATCGTCGTAGACTCCACCAAAGGCGAGCGGAACCTGCGTCGGTTCGACCGCACGCTGGGCGGCGTCGAGCGCCAGGGCAATCGCACGTCCCGGGCGATGCGTGGCGCCGGGAAAAGTGCAACGCGCGCCGGGCGATCGTTCGACGGTGCGTCGACGGCGCTCAAGTCGTTCATCGGCATCGGCACGGTCGCGGTATTCGCCCGCATGGCGAAAGGTTCGCTGGCGGCCACAGACGCGACGAACGATTACGCCGACGCACTGGGGATGTCGACTCAGAAACTCCTGGCCATGCAGTCCGCGTCTGAGACGGTCCAGGTTGACGCAGGCAAGCTCCGTGACATCCTCAAAGACACCTCGGAGAAGATCGCGGAGGCTTACGCCACAGGAGGCGGCGAAGCGGCCGAAGAACTGGAGCGCCTTGGCCTTTCCCTAGAGGAGCTTAATCGCCTCTCTCCCGACGAGCAGCTTCTGGCCATAGCCGATGGCTTGGATGAAGTGGGCACGCGGGGTGAGCGCATCCAGATCCTGGAGGCATTCGCATCGGATGCGACGATGCTCCTACCCCTTCTCGAAGACAACGCGGCCGGCATGCGCCGATTAATGGAAGACGCGATCGACTCCGGCCGTGCCATGTCGGACGATTTGGCCCAGGGAGCATCGGAAGCAAACGAGGCACTGAACGACGTGAGGCGCCAGATAAGCGCGGAGTTCTCGCGTCGCGTGGCCGAGAACGCCGAAAACATCGAGCGCCTGGCCGACTCCATGCAGCGCGTGGCCAGCGGGGCAATGCGGGCGGCAGAAGAGTTCGCCAATTTCTCAAGATGGGTCGGTGAGGCGACGGCCGCCGCTGTAATGGGGCAGGAACTTAGCGGCTTCGGCCCTGAATACGACGCCTTGGTTGCACAGCGCGAGCAGCTGGAAGAGGTCCAGAGGGAGCTCGAAAGTGGGCGCACCACGCGAGACGGGTTCTTTTCCGCACCGCGTCGAGCGACCGCAGAAGACCTCATTGACGACCAGGGCCTGCTGCAACTCGTCGAGCAGTTCGGGAGCGTCGAGGCTGCGATCGAGCAAACCGACAGGCGGATGGAGACGTTCTTCGATCGCGCCAGGAAAGAAGCCCCCGAAGCCGCACGTTCCATGGCCGGGCTCCCATCCGAGCCGTTGCGCGCCATGGGCAGCGGCGAAAGCGGGCCAGGCTTCGGCTCCATCCTCACGATGCCGGATGCGGGAGACGATTCGGCGGATCGTGCTCGAGAGACCGAAAGCGAATATGACCGCCTGACCGATTCCCTTCGCCGGCAGCGGCGTGAGCTTGAACTGACGGGCGAGGAACTGTTCGTCTACCAGGAGATGGCCGGTTTGTCCGGCAACGAGACCGCCAGCCAGCGCGAGAAGGTCGAGGAGCTCGCCTCATCACTCTACAGGCAGCGTCAGGCGTCAGATGAGGCCGCAGAGGCGCAACGAGAGGCCCAGTACCTCTACGAGTCGACCCGCACCCCACTGGAGCGGCTCAACGCGGACATGGCGGACTACAACGAGCTGCTCGAGTCCGGCGCGATCAGTTGGGACACGTATGCCCGGGCCACGATGGACGCGATGGAGAGCGTCGAGGAAAAGGCCAGCGATACATCATCGGACATGGCGAACTTCTGGGATGAAGCGGCGCGCAACATGCAGCGTTCTCTGAGCGATGGGTTCTTCAGCGTCATGCAGGGCGAGTTCGACAGTCTCGGCGACCGGTTCAAGTCCACGATCGACCGGATGGTCGCTGACCTCATGGCGAGCCAGCTGATGGATTTCATGTCGAAAGAGCTCGGCGGGGGCGGCGGTGGAGGCGGCGGCTGGCTGTCGAACCTCGCCGGCTCGTTTGGATCGTGGGCCGGGAACCTGTTCAGCTTCGATGGTGGCGGCTACACTGGGAACGGAACCCGAACCGGGGGGCTGGATGGACAAGGCGGATTCCTCGCGATGATGCACCCACGGGAGACAGTGGTCGACCACAGCAAGGGGCAGCAGGGCAGCATCAAGATCACCCAGCACTTCCATGGCGTGCGTGACGCCACCGGCGTGAAGGAGGCTGGCGGTCGTGCGGCGGCATCGGCTGCCCGTACCCTGCAACGCGCCCGGAGGGATATGTAATGCCGGCACCGTTTCTCGAGATTCAATTCCCGGAGAAGATTTCCTACGGCTCGGACTTCGGACCCGCCTGGAACACCGATGTCGTGGAGGTGTCGTCTGGCCGTGAGGTCCGAACCCAGCAGTGGGCGAATCCGCTCTATGCCGGCAACGTCGCGCTCGGCGTCAAGTCGCCAGAGGAAATGCGCGAGTTGATCGCCTTCTTCCACGAAGTGAGGGGTCGGACCTACGGATTTCGGTACAAGGATTGGGGCGACTACCAGGCAACCGACGAGGCGCTGGCCCCGGACGGCGGCCCGGAAGTGCAGTTGCGCAAGACCTACGGAACAGGGCTGAACGACTACACCCGCAAGATCACCAAGCCGGTCAGCATCACACTCAAGCGTGACGGCTCCACCATCACCGAATACAGCCTCGACACCGAGACCGGCATCGTCACGCTCGACGCCGACAGCACGGCCAGCATCGACGACATCGCCCGGGATTCCAGTGGCACGGTCACGGCCGCCGGCCACGGCTTCTCGACCGGCGACGAGATACACATCAGCGACGTGAACGGCATGACCGAGGTGAACGGCGAGGTCTACGAGATCACGCGCGTCGACGACGACACCTTCGAGCTCGGCATCGACACGTCCGAGTTCGACGAGTACACCAGCGGCGGCACCGCGGCCAAGTACGTGCAGAGCGACGAGGAATTGACCTGGTCGGGCGAGTTCGACGTGCCCTGCCGATTTGAGGAGAACCGGATCACAACGTCGTTCGACGCCTATGACTCGCTGAGCGCTTCGGTGCCGATACGCGAGGTCCGGGTATGAAGACGATCACGCCGGAGCTAAAGGAGCACTGGGAATCGTCCGTTCGCACCATCGCCACGTGCTGGCTGCTCGAGCTCAAGGACGGTACGCAGATGGGCTTTACCACCCACGACGAGGCGATTACGTGGGACGGTGTGACGTACTCGCCGGCCGGGTTCACCCCGACGAAGTTCGAGCAGTCGTCGGACATGTCGGTCGACGGCATGGACGTGCAGGGCTTCCTCGACTCCGATGCGATCACCGAGGCCGACATCGCCGCCGGCCGGTTCGACCGGGCGGACGTTTACACGTTCAAGATCAACTGGGCGGACACGTCGCAAGGCATCCTGAAGTTACCCCGCGGCTGGATTGGCGAGATCGGCCGGCAGGACCGGCTATTCGTCGCCGAGGTGCGCAGCTTGACCCAGGCGTTGCAACAGAAGATTGGCGAGGAATATCTAGGGAGGTGTCCGGCAAACGTTGGCGACGACCGCTGCAAGGTCGATCTTGACCCGCTGACCGTCACCGGCTCGGTCGATTCGGTCGCCAGCGCCTACGAGTTCACCGACACGAGTCGCAGCGAGGACTCGGGCCTGTTCGATTACGGCCTGCTCACGTGGACCAGCGGCGATAACGAGGGCCGGGAGAGCGAGGTCAAGGCATTCGACGGCTCGACCTTCCTGCTGTTCGACGCCATGCCCGAGCCGATCCAGTCAGGCGACGAATACGAGGTCTATCCCGGCTGCGACAAGAAGCTCGCGACCTGCCGCGACCAGTTCAGCAACGTCGCCAACTTCCGCGGATTCCCGTACATCCCGGGCAGCGACAACATGAACCAGATCGGATGACCACGCGCAACGACATCATCACCGAGGCCCGCCGCTGGATCGGCACGCCGTTTCGGCACCAGGGCCGCGTGCGTGGCCGCGCCGTGGACTGCGCCGGGCTCATCATCGGCACCGGCATCGCCACCGGCATCGTCGAGGGCTACCGGGAAATCGGCTACGGCCGGCAGCCGCACCCCGAGCGCATGGGCGCGCACCTCGACCAGTGGATGGAGCGCATACCGGTCGGCGACGTGCGTGACGGCGACGTGTACTGGTTCCGCTTCATCCAGCCCATGCACGTCGGTCTCGCCTCGACCTTGGCTGACGGCCGCCCTGGCGTGATCCACGCCTATCAGGACATCGGCCGGTGCGTCGAGCACGGCCTGGACGACACCTGGCGGCGGCGGATCGTCGCGGCATTCCGATTCCGTGGAGTGGAGGACTGATGGCGACTCTGGCACTAGGCGCAGTCGGCGCGGCAATCGGCGGCACCGCATTCGCTGGCGTCAGCGTGTTCGGCATGTCGGCCGCGTCCATCGGCTGGGCGGTCGGCTCCTCGCTGGGGAGCTACCTGTTCGCCCCGGACGGCCCGGACGTGGAAGGCCCGCGCCTCAATGACCTGCAAGTTAACTCGCCCGCTTACGGCTCGCCCCGCCCGGAGACGTGGGGCACCTACCGCCAAGGCGGGCAGATCATCGACAGCACCAAGATCAAGGAGACCAAGCACACGGAGAGCACCGGCGGCAAAGGCGGCGGGGGCGGCGGCACGCAGACCACCTACACCTATTCGATTACTATGGCCGTGGCCCTTGGCGCAGGCCCGATCACCGGCGTGCGCCGAATCTGGGCGAACGGCACCCTGATCTGGACCCGCGACGTTGACGCCGACGCGCAGAGCATCAGTGCTAGCCGGGGCAACATCATCGTCTACAACGGCACCGAGGACCAGGACCCAGACCCGACGCTCGAAGCCCTGCACGGCGCGGGCAACGTGCCGGCCTACCGCGGCACGCCCTACATCGTGTTCAAGGATCTGCAGCTCGAGGACTTCGGCAACCGCCCTCCGCAGATCGAGGCGGAGGTTGTTCGTGCCGGCAGCGAATGCAAGTTCGGCGGATGCTGGAACTCGGTCATCAATTTTGATGATGGTGGGTTGTCTTTCTGGGATAGCTCCCAGTCCAATATTAAGGGAGTATTCCCATTCGCTGACGGGACGCTTGCTGCGTGGATCAGCGTAGGCTATCCGGATTACGAAGAAATGATCGCCGTTTCTTTCGATTTTGGAGAAACATGGGTAAACGGTATAGAGCTGACAAGCAGTTTTGATCTCAAATCTGTTTACAGCGTTGGCATTTTGGGGCGTAATTCGCTTTACGTTAGAGGGTACTCTAGACCTGACACTGACAACGTCACAGAAATACATGAGATAAAGAATTTCGGCACGAAAGCTGGCGATATTCTGTTCCAGTTAGATAACTTCTCGTCAGATGATGGGGTTATGCCTATAGGTGACGGGAATATAGTGGTCGGGATTGGTGACAGAGGGGATGATTCTGGCATATACAAGAGTTCCCGGTTGTCGTTATCTGGCACCCTTGTGTATGTACCCGATCACACAAACGGCAAAATAGATCATATCGTAGGAAATTCGTCATTCATGATTGCTGCCCATGAAGACGATGATAACGGCGCTTGCGACATACTCGTATCTTATAACGGTGGAGACTCGTGGAGTAAATCGTATCGTTATGAGGAGTACGATCTAGTTACCGGAGCCATTGTATTTGATGGAGTAAAAGCCGTAGTTGCGTTCGGTAATAACGTGCAAATACGGACATCAGACGGCGGAAACAGCTGGTCAACCTCTTCCGCCGGTGATCTCGTCAATTTTGCTTACCACGATGGAGAGCTGATTGCCGATTCCTCTAGCGGAGTTGAATCTCACGGAGGCGTGTACGTCTCGCATGACGACGGGGCGACGTGGGAAACTCGCTATGATGACGGCAATATCTCAAAGATGAAGCACGCTGAGGGGGAGGACCTCCTTGTCGGAGTAAATTCTCTCTATAACGACGAAATAGTAATCTCGGCGAAATTCGTCACAAATGACGGCGTTTATCTATCCGACATCGTGACCGACCTGTGCACCAACGCGGGCCTGTCCACCAGCGACATCGACGTCACCGAACTGGACGACAACGTGCCGGGGTTCGCCCGCACCAAGTCCATGACCGCCCGCGCCGCGATCACGCCGTTGCAGCGCGCCTACTTTTTCGATGCCGTGGAAAGCGACTGGGTTCTGAAATGGATCAAACGCGGCGGTCCGTCTGTGCTGACCGTGACCGACGAGGAACTGGCCGCGCGCCCGGCAGGCGACGACGCGCCGCCGATGCTCTCCGAGACCCGGCAGCAGGAAGTCGAGCTACCGCGCGAAGTTGTGGTCAACCACCTCGACGTCAACAGCGACTACGAGAAGAACGCGCAAAGAGCCCAGCGGATCATCACCCGCAGCGAGCACACAGAGGACCTGGACCTGCCGCTGGCGGAGTCGGCCGACAAAATAGCTCAGGTGGCCGAGGTGCTACTTTACAACGCCTGGCTGGAGCGCACCCGGTATTCTACACCGCTGCCCCCTCGCTATGAGTGGCTCGACCCGGGCGACGTTATCACAGTCGAGGAAGGCGGCAACTCTTTCGAGATGCGCATCGTGCGGATCAAGAACGGCGACGTGCTCGAGATCGAGGCCGTGGCCGAATCGGCCGGCATCTACGACTCGACGGCAAGCGGCTCGACCCTGGACCGCGGCCCGCAGACAGTCAGCGAGCGCGGACCTACGAATGCCGTGCTGCTCGACATTCCGATCCTGCGTGACGCCGACAACGACTCCGGTTTCTACGTGGCCGCCAACGGCTACCTGTCCGGCTGGACCGGCTCCGTGCTGTATCGCTCCACCGACGACGGCGAGACCTACGATGCGCTGGCCTCGGTCCTGTCGGGTAGCCCCATCGGCACGACGACCGACGCGCTGGCCGACGGCCCCACGGAGATCATCGACCGGGCGAACAGCGTCAACGTCTCGCTTCCACAAGGCGATCTGTCCAGCATCACCGACTCAGCGCTCATGGACGGTCAGAGCAACGCGGCAGCGATCGGTTCGAACGCCACCGGCTGGGAGATTCTTCAGTTCCGTGACGCCACGCTTGAGTCCGACGGCAGCTACACGCTGTCCCACTTCATCCGCGGACGTCGCGGCACAGAGTGGATGACCGGACAGCACTCAACCGGCGACACCTTCGTCCTGCTCCAGTCATCGTCGCTCGAGCGCGCACCGATGGACGCCAACGCCATCGGTTCCGAGCGGCTCTACAAGGCGGTGACCACGGGCAAGTTCATCGGCGGAACGGACGCGGAAGAATTCACGAACCACGGCGTCGGCTTGGAGCCCTACAGCCCGGCGCACCTCAAGGCCCGGGACAACGGCGACGGCACGTTCGACGTGACGTGGGTCCGCCGCACACGCATTGGTGGCGAGTGGCGCGATAACGTCGACGTGCCGCTGGGTGAGGACGAGGAGAAGTACCGCGTCAAGGTGTTCTCCGGCGGCACTGAGCAGTCCAGCGAGGACGTCACCAGCCCGAGCGCCACCGTCACCGCCTCAGCAGGCGACACGATCAAGGTCGCCCAGGTCTCCGCGACCGTGGGCGCTGGCTACTACGCAGAGGTCACAGTATGACGACGCCAATCACCGGCATGCCCGAGATCAGCGAATCTCAGGCGAACAAATATCTGACACACAACGAGGCCCTTCGGCGGATCGAGGCGCTGTCATTCCGCGCCCTGTCGCGCACCACGACCGACCAACCATCCAGCCCGGATGCAGGCGACGTCTACATCCTGCCGGACGATGCCACTGGCGACGACTGGAACGGCGAGGACGGTAACGTCGCCTACTACGACGGCAGCGTGTGGAACTTCATCACCCCGTTCGAGGGCCTGTCGCTCTGGATCAGCGACGACGACGAGATCCGCACCTATGATGGGAGTGAGTGGGTGGTGGCGGGCGACTCCGCGGTGTCCGCTCACGCCGCCGAAACCGAAACCCACGGCGCACCCAGCGGCGAGCGCCTGGTGCATACGGGGGACGCTGACTCCGAGTACGCAACGCCGTCGTCTGTATCAG
>JBKHHU010000288.1:0-3305 GCA_046539045.1 Phycisphaerae bacterium | reverse complement strand
CCACCCGGCCGGGACGGTCTGGGTTCACGATCAGGTCGATCAGTTCCTTGCCCGGATGCCATTGCCGAAGGCGGGTGGCCGGGGCAAGAATGACGCCTGATTGCCGCGCGGAGCGACGAATTTGGGCGGGCACCGATTTCTCCGCAAATCGGTGCCGGACGATGTGCGTCCCGGCAGAATGGTGGGCATGGGAGTCAGGTGCTGTCATGGCAGGAAATGAGCGCCGGAAGCGCTGCAAACGGTGGGACGTGCGGTATGCCCCGCACTGTCTGACCTGGTCGTGCTACCGGCGGCAGGCGTTCCTGGCGCGTGAACGAACGTGTCGGTAGACGCTCGATGCGATTCAGAAGGCCGGAACCGCCGCGCCGTGGGGGATGGCCATTTTCCTGTGGAAAACTTGACCGACAGTTGGCAAGGTTGTGGCTTTCCGAATTGTCGTACCTCCCAACCCAAGCGAGAAAGTCATGATCAGAATTACCGATACCGGAGCCCAGCCGGGCCGGGTTTGTACCGACGCCATCCAGTCCGCCATCGACCAGGCCGGCGAGGCCGGCGGGACCGTGTTCATACCTGCCGGTACGTTTCTCACCGGCACGCTCAAGCTCCGCAGCGGCGTGAAGCTCAACCTCCACCCTGCCGCCGTGCTGAAAGCTGCCAACGATATCGACCTGTTCCCGCCCAGCGCTCGGGCCGAGCGGTCCGAACACAGCAAGCGGAACATGATCTTCGCCGACGGCTGCGAGAATATCGAAATTTCCGGTGGCGGGACACTCGACGGGTCGGGCCCGGCGTTCTGGAATGCCCCTGCCGAGGGCAGCAACTGGTACCGCGCGAAGAACCCCCGCGTCAGCCCGATGCTCGAGCTTCGCCGCTGCAAGCACGTGGTGCTGGACAATGTGAACATCGTCGACTCGCCCGGCTGGACCGTCCACCCGTTCTGCTGCGATCACGTGATCATCCGCAACATCACGATCAAGAACCACCTTCACGGCCCGAACACCGACGGGATCGACGTCAACGGCTGTCGGGACGTGTTCATCACCGGCTGTCGGCTGACCTGCGGTGACGACGGGATCATCATCAAGGCCACGAAGGATGCCCGGACCTGCGAGCGGATCACGGTCAGCGATTGCGTGATCAACACCAACTGCATCGGCGTGGGGCTCGGCCAGGAGACCGAGAGCGGGATCCGCCAGGTGACGGTGAGCAACTGCGTGATGTTCAACTCGCACCGCATGTTCGCCGCGGGGATCTGGGCGGGCGGATGGATCGAGGACGTGACCGTCACCGGCTGCGTCGGCGACACGCTGAACACCTACCCGCTGGCCCGTCCGATCCAGCTGGAGGTCAAGCAGCACGTCGGCTGGGACGTCCCGCTGGGGCACATGAAGAACGTGCAGATCTCGAACTTCATCAGCAAGGGGGCGGGGCGCATCCTGCTGACGGCCCAGGACGGGACGATGCTGGAGAACGTCAGCCTGCGGGACATCCGCATGGACTTCACCGAACTGGAAGACGCCGAAAAGCTGTCCCCGCCGACCGGCGACAAAGGCTCCAGCCAGTACGCCAACCGGAACCTCGAAGCACGTCGGCAGAACGCTGCCGTCGTGGTCGAGAACGCCTCCAAATTCACGCTGGACGGGCTGAACGTCACCTGGCCGGACAATGGCGACGTGCCCTACTCTGCCGTTTGGGCCCGGAACGTGCAAGGCGGGCAGGTCAACATCCCGCTGGCCGACGGCTGCAACGGCGCCGAGCCCGCGCGACTGGAGAATGTGGACTGGATCGAGCGATAGAGCCACTGCCGGCTGACCCTCCTTCGACGACTGATGTGCCTCTTTGCCCAAAGCGGAACCGGATTTGCGGCAACAATGGTATGAGTTTGGCGCGGTCGGGGTGGACGGGCAGCTGGTGGCCCGGGGGAACTGGGGCCGCTACGAGATCAACAAGGGCAACCTGTTCTGCATCTGCACGAAAACCGACTTCATCCAGGCGCTGCAGACGATCGCCGGAGACAGGAAGACCGACGCCGATCTGGGGCCGGGCCTGCGTTTCATCGAGCTGGTCGACGAGAATCTACTCGACAAGCCGCCCAGAAGTGACACGCCCGGATTTGTCGTCATCGTCTTCGACGTGGACAAAGTTGAGATGATGGCCGAGCTTGCCGATATGTGGGGATAGACCCCCTACGGAGTGAAATGCGTTGAAGAAATCAGTACCTGTCTTTTGCCTGCTGGCCTGCGCGTTGCTGTCGCTGAGTGCCTCCCGGAAATCCGCCGCACCCAAACCTGCCGTCGAGGTCGTCGGCCTGCATGTGGTCAAGCCGTTCAGCAAGGCAGCCTCCTCCGGGACGTCCGTGCTGCTGAAGGTCACCAGCGGCGGAGCCCGTATCGTCTCCATCGCGCCGGACTCGGTGCGACTGTTCCGCTTCAGAGACAACCGCCGGACCGACCTGATGCGGACGGATAACCCGCACCAGCCGGCAAGCCCGCTGGGCGATACCTGGCACGTCGCCGACGACGGCGCGTCCTGCGTATTTGAGCTGAAGGCGCCGAACACCCCGGCTGCGGGCGCGGACGAGCTGCGCATCGAAGGGAAGCTGGTGCTGCTGAGCGGGGCCGGAGAGAAGTCCGCGGTGCAGGAGTCCCTTTCGCTGGCGACGGATTCGAAGCTGACGGCAGGGCCTGTGCAGATGAAGGTATCGCAGGTGCAGGACGTGCAGTGGACAGGCGTGCGGCGCATCGTGACGCTGTACACGTCGGAATCGCTGGCGAAGATCAAGGAGCTGGCGTTCTACGATGCCGACGGCAGCCGCATCGACACGCGGGTTCTGAAACGCGAGGAAAACACCTTCCTCGGCAGCGGCATCAGCCAGATCAGCATCGCCCTGAGCAAACGCGTTAACACCGCGAAGGTGACAGTCAGCTACTATCAGACCATGCAGAAGCTGCCGGTCAATATCAACGTCCGCACCGGATTGGGGTTCTGAGAGGCTAACCGGCAAGGTCACGGAGTCCACGGAGTTTCCTGGTCCTTTTTTTAGTCACAAAGAACAGCGAAGGCCACTAAGACCACCAAGAACAGCCATTCTTTTGAGGTCTTCGTGATCTTGATTGACTTGGTGATGACAACGCGTTGGCGGTCAGAGTATCTGTTTAGAGTGAGTGACAGAAGCAATTTCGTGGTTCAGCGTCGGCGAAAGCGTTCCTGACAAGGACGGCGATGCAGGCAATGCCGTAGCATTGGCGAAGCAGCCGGACGCAGGCAGGGACGATTGCAGCCAGCTGAACCGGAAAAGAGTTTTG
>JBKHHU010000010.1:0-36945 GCA_046539045.1 Phycisphaerae bacterium | reverse complement strand
GTGGTGGAAATCGCCACCGGGACCGTTCTCAGCAAGAAAATGGAAACCCGCACCTACGATATCCGCGACCTGCTGACCGTGGTGCCGAATTTCAAAGGCCCACGCATCGATCTGACCACCAGCACATCCCTGAGCACCGATGACGATGACGACGACGATGAGGACAACTGGTTCGAGGACGATGACGACGATGACGACGATGACCGCTCGGAAGAGGAAGGCTCCATGGCCGAGCAGCGGGAAAAGATCAAAGGGAACCTCGTGGCCATCATCAAACAGACGATCGGCAAGGAATTCTGGGAGCCGATCGGCAAGGGCAGTGTGCGAGTCTTCCGCGGCAAGCTGATTATCACCCAATCGCTGCTGGGCTTCAAACTGATGGAAGAATCGATCCGCTGAGTCCCGGCGACATCCCGTCGGTCAACAGAAACGCCCGACGCGGCTCACCTGCCGCATCGGGCGTTTTTTCGCAGGCTAAGGCTTCTTCAACCGCCGTTGGATACCGGCTGCATCCGTCGCCGCATTTCCTCGAGAAAGGCATCGAAACCCGGCGGTTTCGGGAATGCCTTCCGGAAATCGAGCTTCGGGCGGTGCATTTCGCTCAGCCGTGCCAGGGCTCTGCCGCCCCGCAGGTACGCCCACCGCTGCAGTTCCGGCGGGGAGACACGATACAGCCGGCTGCGATCGATCAGCGAGATGTTGTACCCATACACGCCCGGATCGACGAGTATCCCGGTCAGCACCCGACCCGCTTCCACGTCCCACGGGGCGAGGCTGATGCGTTCGTGGGCCTTCTCCATGTAGGCGTTGTACACCTTCAGGGCGAACTGATAGCGGTCGTCGTAGCCCTCCGCATCGCCCTGGCTGCGACGCCAGAACGCGTACGCCAGCGAGGAGTAGATCAGGTTGCGGGCGACGTTCGGAATCGGCCGGCCCTCGCGGTTGATGCTGTCGATCACGAAGTCTTCGATTGTGCGGATCGCCCAGCGGCCCTCGGTGAGGTTGTACTCCTCGCGAATGAAATCCAGGTACCGCCGCGCCTCGTCCATGCGGTTGTGAACCACCAGCACCTGGATCGCCTCGACCAGGAAATTCACGTGCCCGGAGCGGAACATGTTCCGGTCGAAGTCCGCCCAGAACGAATCCGGGTTGTTTCTCTCGATCGCCACTGCCGCAATGGCATATTCCAGATGCTGCTGATGCACCGCCTCGATGTAGGCCGGGTCCGGCAGCATGTTGATCTCCGGCCATTCCGGGTCGGCAGGCTCTTCGCGGAGGGTCATCCTGCCGCGACGGAACAGGTCCTTCAGGCTGTTGAGCACAACGCGGGAGTTGTTCAGCGCGACCACATCGGTCCTGCCCTTCCCGGCCCGGTCATTGCCCAGCGCGGACCAGTACAGCGAGTGCGACCACACCTGCCGCCAGTCCAGCGGTGCGTCGTAGCGGAACATCAGCTCCAGCATGTATGCCGGATCCATCTTGTACTCGTTCCAGAGCAGTTGGGCCCGCACGAAGTCCAGCAGGCGGTGCAGCGCCGGGCGGGTTTTCTCCGCGTTGATCAACGCATACAGCGCCTCCTGCCGCTCGCCTTCCGGGCTCGGCGGACTTATACGAACCGTCTCGGCTGGGTACTCCTCGCTCCAGGTGTTGTAGGCGTCCAGCAGGTCCCAGCCGATTTCCACGTCCAGATCGGCCAGACGGGCAATGAGGTCCCGAATCTGGGCGGCCAGTTCAGGATTGGTCGTCTCCGGCTGGGTCAGCTTCTCCAGTTGGTTCCTCTGGATGAGCACCTTTCCCTGCGCGGCCAGGTTCTTCCCGAGAGGCGCCCGGTTGATTTTCGCAATGGCGAGCATGGCCCGTTGCTTGCGATCGAGAAAATGCACGGACCGCCCGATGCGTTCGATGATCTCATCATCCGGGCGGACGAGCAGTTCATCGGTGATCAGCTCCCGCGGCGGCAGCGTGATTGTGTTTCCCCGGGCGTCGACGATCCGCTTTTCGGTGCGGCGGACGCGGACGGCGTTGATCGTGACCTCATCTCCGCTGAGCGGCGGGGACGCTATCACTCGCTGCATGGTCCCTGCCCAGCGGCGTTTGTAAAACATGTGCATGTCGTCCAGGTTGCCGCCCATCTTGTTGAAGAACGTCCACCCGAGATTGTAGTACAGCGACAGCGCATCGCGGTTGAGCGGAATCGCCCGGTCGCGGAGCAGGATCATCCCGTTGTGTACCCACAGCCAGCGTTCGTGAGGCGTGTGCGTGGTGACGGAAATGTTCCAGGCCATGTTCCACGACATGAAGTTCCAGACCCCCGCGAACCGCGGCTGGAGGGCGCAGATCAACTCCGCCATCTGCATCGCGTCGTAGTGGTGGCCTTCTTCGTTGAGTTCGTTGGTGCGGATCCACAACCAGCTGACCAGCGGAGCCCGCAGACCGCCCGGGGCCATCATCAGCAACGCCGCTTCCGGATGCCCCTCTGCGGCGTTTTCCGGGGCAACGAGTTCGTACTCCTCGGTCTGGTCGTTGAGCTCTTCCTGCACGAGCCCGGCTGCGACCAGGCAGAGGATCGTTGTCAGCAGCGCGATTGTCTGTATGAGACGCGTTCGTCCCATCGCCATCACCTCGTAAGTAAACCCGAACCTGCCGCGCAGGCGGCCGGTTCAGAGCGAGTGACAAAACTCTTTTCCGGTTCAGCTGGCCGCAAAGGCCCTTGTCAGGAACGCTTTCGCCGACGCTGAACCACGAAACTACTACTGTCACTCACTCTATACCTGCACCGCCGCCACTTCCCGCCGGTTGAACAGCAGGCACGCCGCCAGCAGCACAACAGCCACGCGCCAGCCGATGGTCAGAAGCGTCACCGTCCCCAGTTGCTGCCAGGAGATATACAGACCGCCCACCAGCGAATCGACCGGAGACGTTCCGGACAGGTTCGGAACAAAGATACTCAGGAATTTCAGCATCGCTCCGCCCACGGTCGCGAACAGGTCGAACTGCCCGGGCATGGTGGTTGTCGCCTCGCTGAAGAACGGCATCGCCAGGGAGATCACCAGCAGCACTCCGGCTACCAGCGCCCCGACGGTAAACGACAGAAAGCTGCCCATGAACACGCCGATGGCAGCAACGAACACCAACCGGAGAAGAACCAGCCCCATTGCGCGGGCGAAATTCGCCTCGAAGGAACCGACGTTATACAGGGCGTGAATATCGTCGCTGTTGATCATCACCGTGCCGTTGCTGAGATTGATGTACCGCATCTCCAGCACGTCCTCGTGCTTTTCTCCGGCGGGTCCCTCGGCCTGCTGCATCACCAGCGAGGCGGGGATCGAAAGTGTGGTGCGCATCTTGACCGGATCTTCCCTGCCCGGGTCGGCGTAGAAGCGGTTGGACTCGCGATTCTCGGCGTACCATCCGCTGCGGAGCGTATCGACCCGTCCCTGTCCGACCGGCACGGCTTTGTAGCTTACCTGCACCGTCGGCGGAATTCGCAGCGTGACCTCCTGGCCCTCTTTGAGGTTCTGAACGCTCAGGCGTTCGGCCTCCCGCGGGGGAAACTGCACGATGAACCAGTCGTCGCGGACGGTCATCTCCTTGCCCACGCCGATATCCTCACCGGTCTGCGGGTCCACGAAGTACACGGGGATCTGGTGCAACAGCAATCCGACCATCTTGCGACTGGTGCGGACGCGCACGTCACGGACTTTTTCCTCGACCCGTTTGCCCTCGCGGTTGATGTAGGCGATATCGCGGTCGGCGATCTTGTCGATCTCTCCGGTGCCGGTGACCTCGCGCCCGGCCACGTCGATGTCCGGGAAATGCCACACCAGCCAGCCGCCGGGCCTGGCCGACTGAAGCTGCTGCTGGACGATCCGCGCCAGCTCTTGGACCATCAGTTCCCGGGCGCGATTGATGTTCCCACCGGCCTGGTCGGCGAAATCCTTGACCACGTCGTCATACCGGCCGGTCTCTTTGAGTTCCTGGATCCGCCGGATGACCAGCGCTTCGACATCGGGCTGGACCGGCGATACGCGGCGGCGCGCGGCGAACACTTCCGACTCGACAACGCGCCGGTCGCGCGCGTTCAGCGGTTCCTGCGTGCGGAGATAGAAGGCGAAACTCAGCAGCGCCACCGCCGCCACCGCCAGGAGGATCACGTCGAACAGAAGCACGCCGAACCAACGCCCAATGATGTACTGCCACCGGCTCAGCGGTTTGGTGCAGGTGGTGAAAATCGTGCGGGTTTCGACGTCCGAAGCAACCACCGAAACCGACAGAAACAGCGTCACCAGCGACAGAAGCAGCGCCGTCATCGACGTACCGTAAGAGAGGAAGGTCCTCAGCCGCCCGGAGAGCGTCCCGTCGCCGGTCATCACGAACGGCATGGTTCCCAGCGTGATCACCAGCAGCGCGATGAACAGGCCGGCAACCCTGGAGCGGAAACATTGCAGGAAGGTCTGTCGCACCACGGCCCGCACACCGGACTGAAGCGCCAACCAGACCACAAGCGCCACCAGCGCGATCACGCCCAGTATCTTCGCCACGGAGCCGACCACCTGCAGCCCGCTCAGGTTCCCTGCCACCCACGCCAGCAACGCCAGAAGCAGCATCGCCGCAGCAATGCCCAGCGTAATCGCGCCGGTGGACCGGGCGGTCTCATTCCCGGAATTGCCTGGAAGGCGGGAGGACATCAGCGGCTTTCCTCCTGGTCATCCTCGTGGCCCAGAAGCCCCTCGATAACGTCCCGGTCGGCATTCTCTGCCGCCTGCTTGCGACGCTCTTCGGCCCGGCGCTGCTGCTCTTCATTGCTCTCCGTCCGGGTGGGCCCTGCCGCGGGCGCCGGAGCCTTCTCGGGCTCTTCTTCCTTTTCAGCAGAGCTGATAAGATCCTGCAGCACACCCTCCTGCGGCTGGGCTTTCTCCGGCTCTGCCGGGGCGGGGGTTTCTTTCTCGGGCTGCTCGGGTTCGACCTGTTCTGGGCTGACAAGCGATTCGATCAACTGCTCGCCCTGCTCCTCGGGCGTGGTCAGGAACTCCGCCATCTTCCCGTCGCTGACGGCCCCGCCGGTCTTGATCCGGCTGGTCTGGGCCTCTTCCACGATCCTCAGGAACAGCGATTCGAGTTTGTCTCGCGGGGTGGTGACGCTGCGGACGTCTTTCCCGGATTCGGCAATGAATTTCTCGATGCGCCCCAGCGTCGCCGGGTCCAGGTCCTCCACGGTCAATTGCGTCTGAGACTTCTTGGCCAGCAGGTCCTCGATGGTGCCTTCGGCGCGTTTCTTCCCGCCGTAGAGGATGCACACCTTGTCGCACACGTCCTCGACGTCGGCCAACAGGTGACTGGACAGGAGCACCGTCTTGCCGCGGTCGGCCAGCATCTTGATGACGTCCTTGAACTGCTTGGAACCGATCGGGTCCATCCCGCTGGTCGGCTCGTCGAGGATCAGCAGGTCCGGGTCGTTGATCAGCGCCTGGGCCAGGCCGATTCGCCGCTGCATGCCCTTGGAGTACTCGCCCACGCGCCGGAACGCCACGCCCTTCAGGCCGACCATCTCCAGCAGCATCTCAGTGCGGCGCTGACGCTCCTGCCGGGGCTGGTGGAACAGCCGACCGTAGTAGTCCAGCGTTTCACGCGCGTTGAGGAACGGGTACAGGTAAGACTCCTCGGGAAGGAACCCGATGCGAGATTTGACCGCCACGTCCGTCGGCGGTTTGCCGAAGACGGCGATCCGCCCCCGCGTCGGGAACAGCAGCCCGAGGACCATCTTGATCGTCGTGCTCTTGCCGGACCCGTTGGGACCGAGCAGCCCGTATACCTGCCTGGGCTCGATGACAACGTCCAGATCATCCACAGCCGTGACTTTCTCCCGCAGCCAGAAGTCGCGGAAGACCTTCGTCAGCCCGGCGGTGGCGATTACGGTTTCATTCAGTTCGACCATTATCAGTTCCTGTCGTCCCGGTCGGGCGCTTCATCTTCCGGCACTTCGGGCTCCTCTTGCCTCAGCGCTTCCTCGGCACGCCGGTTGGCGACTTCCGGATCGCGGTCGATATTGAGGACCTTCTCGGTGCCCTTCAGATCCACGGTTTCCAGCGTCGGGCTCCGGCGGATCTCTTCCAGCGTGTCCGCCCACAGACGGTTGATCAGGACCTTCATGTCCTTCTCGGTCTCCACACCCTTGCGCAGATCGTTGAAGCGTTTGAGCCTGCCGCGCAGCGCCTGCACGTAGCGGGCCCGGTAGGTTTGTGCCTGCTCCACCACCTGGTTGGCCTCACCGGCCACGGCGGTGCTGACCAGAAGGCGGTCGATCTTCCGGAGGATTTCCGCGGCCCGGTCATCCTCGTCGGCCTCGCGGGCGGCGATATACTGTCCGACCAGGTCGTACTCCCGCCCCTCGGCCTGGGCCTGCCGACGCTGCCGCTGCTGGTTCTCCGCCCAAGGCCGCCCGACCAGTTCCATGTAGGCTTCGCCCGCGGTGGTGCTGAGGGTAGTCTGGGCATTGCGGATTGCCAGGTCCCGTCGCCGCTGGAACTGGCTGTCGGCCGTGCCGGCTGCGTCATACGCAGCGATGGCGCGGACCGGTACGGACACCACCCCGGCGATCGATCCGATGCGGATCCCGGTCTGCATCTGGTCCAGACGCTTCTGGGCCAACTCCCGCGTGCCGGCGAAGAGCCGATCCTTGCCTCCGCGGTAGATGGACTCGGCGGTCATGGTCGCCGCGACCCGCACTGCCGCCGAACACACCGCCGAGTATACCAGTCTATCCGCGTCCTGCACGTTTCGGACGAACCGGAGAACGTCGCCGGTGTTGGTCTGGACAGACCATGTCACGGTCGGCCGGGCGTGGATCAGGTAACGGTCGCCGGTCAGCAGCGCACCGTCCACACCGGGGCGCAGGCCGGCTTCGGTCACCCGCCGGCCCCGCAGGCCTTCCTGGGTCAACTTCTCTCCCGGGGTCTCCGGCAGCCAGAATTCCTCGACGATCATCTCGCGATCGCGGGTGTTGATCTTCTCGATCTCGCCGAACGGGAAAGGCAAGGTGTACGCCAGGCCCGGGCCGACGACCGATTCCGGGCCGACGTCGCCCAGCATGTACTTGACGGCCATCTCGCCGGAGTCCACCGACTCGAACCCGCTCAGGGCGAACATGACCAGCACGAGCAGCATGATGAATGTCAGCAGGCGAAAGCCCACGCGCAAGGCGTCGGCAAGGCTCCGGGTAGCCTGGTCCTGGCTCTCATCCGGGCTGTACGGCTGGAAGTTCACCCGCGGCTGATCGGAGGGGTCCAACTTGTTGTTTCTATCTTCAGGCATGAATTTCTCGGTCCATTCTCAGAACACAGTCGACGGGAAGTTACCTCGCCCAGACGCTTCAGTCCGTTGCGTCGGTCGCCTCGATCGGCGCGGCGTCTCCGGTGGTCGGCACCGGCGGGCCGGCGGGCAGGCTGGGCCCTTCACTGAACCAGCGAACGGCCGGGATGGCCGTGCCGTCCATGACCATCGTGGTCGACCCGTTCTTGAGCTTGCGAAGCGTCTCGAGATACCGCAGGTACATGGCCAGTTCCTCATTCCCGCGGAACTCCTGGTAGTACTGGGCGGCTTCCAGGTCGGCCCGGGCGCGGATCTCGCGTCCCTTGCGATCGGCAAAGGCGAGAATCTGGTCTCGAGCGGCGTCGGCACGGTTCTTGATCGTGATCAGCTGGGTGTCGCCGCGGGCACGGTACTTCTCGGCTTCCTTGTTGCGCTCGGCGATCATCGAATCGATCACGGCCTGGCTGATCTGCTGCGGCAGGCCGACCGATTTGATGCCGATCATGATCACGTCGATCCCGTAGTCCTCGCTCATGGTCTGCTTGAGGCCCGGAACCTGCTTGCCGTCCGAATCGGTGTACCCGCTGACCATTTGCTCTTCCATGTCGCCCAGCATCATCTTTTCCGGATCGGTGTTGACCAGCTCACCCAACCGGTGTCGGGCGACCACGCCCTGGACCTGCCCCTTCAACTGGGTGCGGAGCCGGTCCTCGGCCTGATCGACGTACTTGATCTTGGAATAGAACTTCTCGGGCTGGCCGATCTTCCACGTGCAGAAGGCCGTGACCAACAGGTTCCGCTTGTCGTTGGTGGTGACTTCCATGTGCGGACTCTCGAGAATATGAATCCGCGCGTCGTACTCGGTCACCTGCTCGAACGGGTACGGCCATTTGGCGTGCAGACCGGCACCTTCGGCTCCGGCGTTGATCTCCTGCACTTCGCCGAACCGGGTGACGATGTCGATGTCCCGGGGTTCGTAGGTCTTGTAGGTGAACGTGTACACGCCCAGCCCGATCAGAACCAGTGCCGCAATGGCGACGACTCCTATGTGTTTCATCATGTTTTCAGCCCTTTACGCTCTATGACGTATGAATTTGCAATTCGATGACTTCGTTGTACGGTTTCGCATGACCTAGTCGCGCGTCCCTTCCGGACGGAACGTGGTGCCCGCCGTCAGCCCGGACTTCTCTTGGAGATTCAGCCGAATCTCGATCTCTTCAGGCTTCTCGGTCGCGAGAATGTATTTCCGCATGCTCGGAAGGATCTCGTCCCAGACGTCCAGGTACTTGTTCAGGCGGTAGAGCCTGGGCGTGTACCGGCTGGCGAGGACCTCCCGCCGGAACGCTTCGCTGCGGGCTCTCTCGGCCAGTTCCTTCTTCCAGCGGGCGGCGCGGGCCTTGGCGATTTCCCCCGCCGGGAGGCCCAGTGCCTGGTCGAACAACCGATCGGCCCGCGTTCGCGCCTCGGCGACCAGTTCGTCCAGTACCTGTCGCTTGTCGTCGGTGGCCTGCAACCGCTGCAGGTTGCTCAGTGCATCCCGCCAGGCCCGGTACAGCTCGGCTGTGCCGGTCTCCTCGGTCGCCAGTTGCTGCCGGATCTCCTCGAGCCGTCCCTCGCTCAACTGCGGCATGCTGAGTCCGCGTTCGTTGACGGTTTGTTCGAGAACCTGCTGTCTTCCGGTGCGGGCCGAACTGATCATGTTCTCAAGTTGCTCGTCGAAATCCTCATCGCCCGCCCGGATCGTCTTCAGTCCTTCCAGGTCCTGCAGCGCCCGGATGGCCTGAGCCAGCTCCAACGCCTGGTTGGGATCGCCCGCAATGCGGGAGAGAATCCTGTTGGCCTCGGCCTGGGCGGTGTAGATCTTCTCTTCGATACCACGTTCGGCGGCAAGGACTTCCTGAAATGCATTGGCGGCCTCCGCAGGCGGATGAGCGTTGACGATCGATAGATTCGTCACCCGCACGCCCAGATCGAGCTTGTTCAGGCGGTCTACGATCCGCGTCCACAGTTGCTTGGCTGCCTCGTGCTTGCCGTCGGTCAACAGCGACCGGACATCGCTTTCGTCGTCTTCGGTCGGATCGGAGAACATGGTGGCCGTGGCGACGTATTTGGTCAGTTCCTGATGGCCAATGCATTCGATAAGTTTTTCCGGCCGGCGGTAGGTGTAGCCGAATTTGAGGGGATCTTCGACCACATAAGTCATCGATACGCCGATTTTGATGAGCATCACCGGGGGCGGGCCTTCGCTGGCGGCGCCTTGCCGGCCCATGCCGGCCCGCTGCTCGGGCGGAACAGCGATGATGAAGCTCTGCTCGGCGCGATGGCCGTGCTCTTCGGTCCAGAGCATCAGCTCCCGTTCCCGGCCGGCTTTGACGAACGCCTTGCGGTGGGAGGTATGTTCATCCAGCCCCATCAGCACTTCGCGTACGCGCTCGGTCTGGTAGGCTTCGACGGTTTCGATCGGCCAAGGCCACTTCAGGTGCAATCCGGGCTGCAGCGGCTCTCGCTGAATGTCTCCCCAGCGGAAGAGAACGTACTGCTCGCCCTCATCGACAATGACTACCGAGGACAGCAGAAAAAGCACCAGCAGGCCGAAAGCCACCAGCGGGAAGGCCGCCTTGGCCAGCAGGCGGTAGAACCACGTCTTGGAGACTTCGAAACCGAACTGGTAATTGAGCGTCTCGGCGATCGAATGACCGATCCGCCCCGGGTCGGCGATCAGGTTGCACAAGCGGCTGTCGAAGCTCAGGCGCTCTTCCTCACCGGGCACGCGGGGCCGGTACAGGTCCAGCACGAAGTTCAGCAGATACTCCACGGCCAGGATGATCTGCACCGCGGGGATCACGTGAGCGATCACGTAATCGACCATGTAGTACTTGCCGGAATAGGCGGCGATCAGGGCAGCGAACATCGCAGCGAAGATCAGGGCGCACAAGGCCAGGAAGCTACCCGGCGCCCGTAGCGGTCGCCACTGCTGCGCCTTGGCCATGCCCACCGCGTAGCGGCTGAACAGGAAGGCTCCCACCGCGAACAGCACCACGAAAATCATGCTCCCGGTCAGGAACTCGGTGCCCAGTGACGGCTCCTTCCCGCGCAGGTACAGCAGGAGCATGAACAGGCCCATGCCCACGTTGTACACCACCAGCAGCAGCGTGAAGGAAGGCACCAGCCACTTCTCCACGACACGTGCCCGACTTGCCGCGGGGCGGGATTCCTCGTCGCCTTCGCCTTCGAAGATGGTCTGTGTCGTCCCGCGACGGGCGATTTCCTCATGCTCTACGCGTTCCCGCTCGGCAAGCTGGCGAACGTAGAACAGCAGCATGGTGAACACCCAGATCAGCACCCCCGCGATCAGCACCCAGAAGGCGCCCATCGCAGCCAACGAACCGGTGAGGTACCAGATCAGGAACGTGCCGATCATCAGCAGCAACTGCAGCAGTGCGCCTCCGATGGCGACGTTTTTTCCTCGTCCCTGTCCTATCATTACTGAACTGACTCCCGTTTTCTGCGAACATCGCTGCAGGCAGGCGCTTGCTCCCGAAGGGCATTTCGCGCTACAATTCGCCCCACCAGCCGGGAACTTTCCCTGCCGCGGGCCGTATGAACAGCGATGTCGCGTCCATTGTCCAAGCTATTACGAATGTGTGACACTCTATGAATACTCTCTGGGCGATCAGCAAAAACACGTTCACGCAAACCATTCGTCAGCCGATCTTTGCCGTGCTCCTGGCGGTGACTTTTGTCGTGCTGGTCATCGACCTGCCCCTGTCCAACTGGACCATGGGCACCGCCGGCGGAGATTACCACAAAACCGACCAGCAAATGCTCGTCAACCTCGGTATGAGCACCCTGCTGGTGTCCGGATTGCTCGTCTCCGCCTTCAGCGCCTCCAGCGTGCTCAGCAAGGAAATCCGCGAACGGACCGTCCTGACGGTCATCGCCAAACCGGTCGGAAGAGTGACCTTCCTCGGAGGCAAATTCCTCGGAGTCGCCACGGCCGTGCTGCTGGCGTTTTATCTCTGTACGCTGGTATTCCTCATGACCGTCAGACACAAGGTGGTGCCGGCCGCCTCGGATCCGATCGACTGGCCGGTGATCATCATCGGCGTCAGCTGCGCCGCGGCGGCGCTGATCATCGCCCTGGCGGGCAATTTCTTCTTCGGTTGGAATTTCGTTTCCGGGTTGGTCTACAACCTGCTGATTTTCCTGACGCTGGCGATGCTGGTCATCGCGTTTGTCGGCAAGGGCTGGAAGATCGTCCCGTTCGGCCAGGGCATCGACTCGCAGATCCTGCTGGGAGTTGCCCTGATTTTCATGGCCGTTCTGGTGTTCACTGCCGTTGCGGTGGCCGCCAGCACGCGTTTCGGGCAGGTCATGACGCTGCTGGTCTGTGCCGGTGCGTTCTTCCTGGGTTCGATGCACCCGTTCCTGTTCAACCAGGAAAGCCGCGACATCTTCGTGGTCAAGGCACTCAGCTGGCTGGTGGTGAAGCTGACGTTCTTCTACCCGCTGGACGCCCTGACGATGGAGAAGACCATCCCGGGCACCGTGGTTCTGCTGGCGGGGCTTTACTGCCTGCTGTACGTCATCGCCGTGCTGTCGGTGGGCGTGATCGCGTTCCAGCATCGCGAACTGGCGGGCGGAACGACCGATTCCAGCCTTCCTGCCCTGGTGGGACTGGTGGCATGGGCCGGACGGGCCGCCTCGGTCGCCGCGGTGCTGGTCGCCCTGGTGATGGTCTCGCTCCCGGTCTACCGCAACGCAGCCGGGATCGGTGTGATCGTCGGACTGATCGTCGCCGGCGTGCTGACCTGGATATTCTGGGGCTACTTCGGAAGAGGCAAAAAGTGGAGCTACTACCTGGTCGTGGCGGTGGTGGCCCTGCTGGCGCTGCGAAACGTCGCCGCCCTGCTGATTCCCGGTGCCCACGAAGCGCTTCCGGTCTTCCAGGATTCGGCAAAGCTCGTACTCGAGCTGGTGCTCGAGGCCGCGGTGCTGCTGGTCCTGTTGTTGCCGGGCTCGCGTCGTCATTTCGCCTCTGCTACTGCCTGAGTGTCCGATTCATCTTCCCGGGCGATTTGTCGGTAAATCGCCCGGCCGGTGGTGGCCCTGCTATGCGGGGGAGACCGCTTCGGTCTTCACTCGCCGCTGGGGCTCCCTGCCCCGTCTTCGATCTTCCTCGTGCATTTCCTCACCAAAACGAACCAACCGAGCACTGTTGAAGATGACTACCGTCGCCGCGAACAGGTGCAGAATCGCACCGGCGACCGGGTTCATGTATCCCAGGCCGGCCAGAATCTCGAAGAAAATGATGAAGACCACGCCAAAGATCAGGTTCTGGTGAATCACCTGCGAGGTCCGGCGACTCAGCCGGATCAGGAACGGAAGGCGACGCAGGTCGTTGTTCATCAGCGCGATGCTCGCGGAGTTGATCGCCACGTCCGAACCTGCTGCCCCCATCGCGATGGACAGATCGCCCGCCGCCAAGGCCGGGGCGTCGTTCACGCCGTCGCCAACCACCGCCACGGTATGCCCCTGCTCTTTCAGGGCGTCCACGAGCTCAAGTTTGTCACTGGGAAGGACCTCGGCCTGCACTTCGGTCGCTCCGAGATCCCGTGCCACCCGCCGGGCGACCGACCAGCGGTCACCGGTCACCATCACCAGTTCCTTCAGACCCAGCTCCCGCAGTTCTTCCATCGCCAGGCGGGCCTCTTCGCGGGTGCTGTCGGACAGGCCGATCCAGCCGAGAATTCGCCCGTCCCGCACCACGTACAGCGTGCTGAGGCCTTCCGGTTCCTGGTATTTCTCGTCGGCCATCAGGCTGAAATCGTGCCCGAGTTCCTCCAGCCACGTCTTCCGCCCGACGATGATCATCTCTCCGTCGATCTTCGCCCGCACGCCCCGGCCGGACACTTCCTCGAATTCCGTGGGCTCCTCAAGCTCAACGCGGGCTTTCTCGGCCACCTGCACGACCGCCCGGGCGACCGGGTGCTTGGACAGCTGCTCTGCCGAGGCAGCGTTTGCCAGCAGTTCCGCCCCGTCTACATCGGGGGCGGGCATCATCCGCGAGACGCTCAACTCGCCGGTGGTCAACGTCCCGGTCTTGTCGAACAGGAACGCGGTCAAGTCCTTTGCGTGTTCGACGTTGGACACGTCCTTGACCAGAATGCCCAGTCTGGCTGCACAGCTCAGGGCGGCCACCATCGCGGTCGGCACGGCCAGGATCAACGCCGACGGGCAGGCGACGACCAGCATCGTCACGGTTCGTGACATGTCGCGGGTGATGAACAGCACCGTCCCGGCCACCATCAGAACCGTCGGCGTATAGAACGCCGCATAGCGGTCGATCAGCCGCATGATCGGGATCTTGGTTTTTTCCGCCTCGAGAATCAGCTTCCGCACCTTGCCGAGGGTCGTATCTTCCCCGGCTCGGCTGACCTTGACATCGATGGCGCCGGCGAGGTTGTTGGTTCCGGAGAAGACCTCGTCGCCGACGCTCTTGTCCACCGGGAGCGATTCGCCGGTGATGTTCGCCTGATTGATACTGCTGGAGCCGGAAATGATGTTCCCGTCGGCAGGGACGTTGTCACCGGGGCGGACGCGGACGATATCGCCGGGTCGTAGCTGGCGCGGGTCGACCATCTCTTCGGTGCCGTCGTCCTTTATGCGGTGGGCCTTCTTGGGCGACAGGTGCAGCAGGCTTTCGATGCTCGCCCGGGCTCCCAGCGCGGTGCGGGTTTCGATGAAGTTGGCCATGAGCAGGAAGAACGCAACCGCCCCCGCCGCCTTGTAGTCGATGGCGGCGATGGCCGCAACCACGGACAGGGCAACGAGTTCGTCCATGTGGGCGTGCCCGCGGATGAGTTCCTTGATGGCGTAGACGATCACCGGCGCACCCAGCAGCAGCGCCCCGAGCAGCGCGAGGAAATCGCTGTAGGCATTGCGCCCGGTTCTGGGGTCGGCTTGATCGGCGAAGAGGAACTCGGCGATGTAGGAATTCAGGACGAGCATACCGCCGACGAGGATACCAATGATCAGGAGACTGGTCCTGCCGGTCTGTCGCTCGACCGAACCTTTCACGATCTCTTGGGCCATGGTTAACTCCGAGAAAACAGGATCTGCCCGGGAATGTGGCGTCTGAACCAATGGGTGTCCGGAGAGAAGGAACAACCGCCGAACAACCGCAACATGCCCGCTGACAGGTAGTAATCAGCACTCAATCAATCCGTGCGCTCCGCCGGAGCGCACACTTGCCCGGACTTGGGTACGTCTGATGCGATCGGGTAGTTCGGGAATTCGGGATTTTACCGGCATAAAAACGGAATGCAAGAAACGATGCGCCACAACTGTTTTGACCCCACAGGTGTCTCAAGCCATAGAAGTACACTTTCCCCACGGGTGGGCTTGCCGATGCCCCAGGCACTACAATGGTATAGCTGGTGCCCCCCGCGCCGACGGGAACTGACAGACGCTCCGGACCGTTCATACAGCCGGATGCCCGCGCTTGACGGCCGCGCCCGGCATAGGATAGGATTCCCGGCGAAAGGACCGCCACTGCCATGAAGTGCGATAAGTGCAATAACCAGGCTACAGTACATCTCACCGAGATCGTCAGCGGAGAGAAAATCGAAAAACACCTGTGCGAGAGCTGCGCCGCAGACGAAGGCATCACGATGAAGTCCAACGTGCCGATCACGCAGTTGCTTGAGGACTTTATCCTGCAGTCGGAGTCCGAAGAAGAACACATGGACGAGCCGACGCCCGCCCGCTCACCAGGTCAACCGCAATGCGATATCTGCGGCATGACCCTCTCGGAATTCCGGTCCGAAGGCAGGCTCGGGTGCCCTCACGATTACGACGTTTTCCAACGCGACCTGGTGCCGATGCTGGAACGGGCCCATGAAGGCGCCGCCCAGCATATCGGGAAGGTTCCGCATCACGTGGACGATTCCCAACGCAAGCAGAATGCCATTCTCCGCCTCCGGGCGGAACTCAAGACCGCCATCGGCCGCGAAGATTACGAACGTGCCGCCGCCCTGCGGGACCAGATCAAGGAACTGGAAGTTTCATGAAGTTAGCGGAACTGACGCAACATGCAGGGGAATGGTTGTGCGGACGAGGCCCGATGCACGACGTGGTCATCTCCTCGCGCGCCCGGTTGGCCCGCAACCTTGCCGGAATGCCGTTCCTCACCCGCTGCACCGAGGAACAGACCGCCGAACTCGAACAGCGCCTGCGGGATGAGATTCTCCGCTCGCGCATCGGTGACGACATGTTCTACGTGGACGTGGCCAGTGCCTCCGATCTGGACCGCCGTATTCTGGTCGAGCGGCACCTGATTTCGCGCCACCAGGCCGATACCGCCCATCCTCGCGGCGTGGCGATCAGTGGCGACGAACGCATCGCGGTCATGGTCAACGAGGAAGACCATCTCCGGATCCAGTCGCTTCGCAGCGGGCTCCAACTCGAAAAAGCGCTGGAAGAGTGCATGCGGATCGACGACCTGCTGGGCAAGCGGATCGATTACTCCTATCACAGCCGCTACGGCTACCTCACCGCCTGCCCGACGAATGTCGGGACCGGCCTTCGCGTCAGCGTGATGCTTCACCTGCCGGCACTGAAGATGACCGGAGAGATCGAAAAAGCCTTCCGCGCCGCCCGCGACATGCAGTTGGCCATCCGCGGCCTGTATGGCGAAGGAACCGAAGCCAGCGGCGACTTCTTCCAGATCTCCAACCAGATCACCCTCGGCAAAACCGAGGAACAGATCGTCGACGAATTTCTCTGCCAGACCATTCTGGACTTCATCGAGTACGAGCGCAAGGCCCGCCAATCGCTGGTGGAACGCAAGGGAACCGCGCTGGACGACAAAATCTTCCGCGCCGAGGGCATCCTCAAATCCTGCCGGCAGATCAGCTCGGAAGAAACGCTCTACCTGCTGTCGCTGGTCCGCCTGGGGATCAATCTCGGCCGGATCGACAGCATCAATATGAAGCAGGTCAACGAGCTGTTCCTTTCCACGCAGACCGGGCACCTCCAGAAGATCCTGGACCGCAGCATGTCCGGCGGACAGCGCGATCAGGCGCGGTCGGAGTTCGTCCGGGAGAAGCTCTGCGCCAACTGAGCCGCTCTCTCCCGACGCGGCGGGCCTCCCCCGCCGGTTGACGCGCATCACGATTGCCGTGCCTATCCCTTGCTCCGGACAGCGAACATCGGTACTTTCTTCGCATGGTCAAGACCCAATCCGTACAGACAGACACCACCGGCACGGCTGAGCTTCCGATCGACGAGCCGAAGCACAGCGACCTGCGGTCGGTTGCGGCGGTGCTGGTACTCGTCGCCGCGGCGTTCTTCGCAACCCTGACGCTGGTCGGCAGCTACGACACGTTCTGGCACCTGGCGGCCGGCGAATGGATGTTCGACCACGGGCGGGTGACGCGGTACGACATGTTCTGCGTCCCGGAGAACCCGGAGGCGGCCACCCCGTGGGTCAACATCCACTGGTTCTTCCAGATCGTCCTGACCAGCGTGCACTCGGTTCTGGGCTTCGCAGGACTCTCGCTGCTGAAGGCGCTGCTGGCAGCGACGACCTTCGGCCTGCTGGCCTGGTCTTTACGCAAACACATCCCACCGTCCTGGCTGATCTTCGTGGGCTTGCTGGCAATCTACGTGATGGCCCGCCGCTTCCGCGCCCGGCCGGAGTCGTTCACGATGCTGTTCATGATGATCGTGATCCTGCTGACCGACTCGGTCCGTCGAGGCCGGTCGCCCCGCAGGCTCTGGTGGCTGGTGCCGCTGATGGTGGTGTGGGTGAACATGCACGGACTGTTCGTGCTGGGGTTGGGATTGATGTGGATGGCGGTTCTCGGCGCCTTCGTGGACGGTTGGCTCAAGCGCGACATTTCGGGCCATCTCAACACGCAGGCTGCCCTGGCCCCGGTGCTGGCGGCGACGTTTGCGGTATTCGTCTCCCCCTGGCCGACGGACACGGCTCTGCACCCGCTGCTGCTGGCGACGCGAATCACCGGCCAGCAGGAGTACTACACGTACGTGGTGTCCGAACTCCGCCCGACGTATGAACGGCTGGGCAACTACCCCGGCGCGATCGTGCTGACGGGTGTGTGCCTGGTGTCGATCGTGATGAACCGGCGCAAGCTGCCCGTCGCACACGGGCTGTGGTTCCTGGCGTTCGTGACGCTGGCGCTGCTGGCGATCCGCAACGTCGCCCTGGCCGGTCCGGTGCTGGCGTTCCTGTCGGCATGGCACGGGGGGAAGGTCATCCGGCGCCTGCTGGCCGGCCGGCGGCTCGGGAAGCTGCCCGTCGCGACCAGTGCCGTCGCGATGGTGCTGGGCGTGCTCCTGATGGCCGCCTACGCGACCGAGTGGATGTACAGGGTCCGCGGGCACGATACGCAATTCGGCATGGGTATGCGGGCCGGGCACTATCCGGTGGCCTCGGCCGGGTTCCTTCGCGATCTGGACCACGGCGGGGATGTCTTCTGCATGAACTTCGGCGATTCGGCGACCTTCGTCTACAAGCTCTACTCCGGCAGGCTCCAGCCGCGGCGACTGGTGTTCATGGACGGCCGGCTGGAGGTCCACAGCCTTGAGCGGTTCCGGGAGCAGCGGCGGATCCAGACCGAGTTGTACCGCGCGTCCAGTGCCAATACGATCCGCGACCTGCCGCCGTCGGTGAGATACTTCTACGTCGCCCGCGACAACTCCGCCCGCCTGACCGCCCTGGCCGCCAGCTACCGCTTCGACCTGCTCTACGTGGGCCCTGGGGGGGCAGTCTTCGCCCGGAATGACTGGGAAGGCGCCGGTCCGGAAAAGATGATGGGCAAGTTCCTGCCCGAACCGAACTGGGACGACTGGGACAAGCCCCTGACGCGGGACTACATCGTCAAAGGAATCGATCCGCAGCAGCGCGCCTGGTACGACCAGAACCCCCAGCCGCGGTATCTGCACCTGGGCAGCATGTTCCTGGCGCTCGGGCAGCGGATCGCCGACGAGCAGGCCGGCAAACGCGGCCCGCACCGCGAACAGGCGCTCGTGCTGGCGGTGCGGTACCTTCGGGCGGCCCGGTCGGAGGGCCTTGCCGATGACGACCTGGCCGGCGGGCTGCTCGCCCAGGCGTATCAGCAGAAATCCTTCCGGGAGGACATCCCCGGCGCGTTGCCCCTGGACGTGCAACTGGCCCGGGCACTGCATCTGTACCGGCAGATGGACATTGCCGAGCTGTCCGATCGCAACATTCGCGAGCTGTTCCTCCAGAAACTCGTAGCCCACCTGCAGGCCAACCAGTTGGACGAAGCGCAGGAAACGATGGACAGCATTCTGGCCAACCTTCCTCCCCGCCAGCAGGTGGACGTGCCGACCGAATACCTGAACTATCGCAACCAGCTGACCGAGCGTCTGGATGTTTCGCAGGCTCAGCTCATGGCGATGGACATGGATGAGATGGATTTCCACGAGCGGATTTCAGCCCTGATCTCCCCGAAAGTCGGCCTCGTCGGCAAGGCCATTGCCGAGTTGCAGGCAGCTCCGTCACTGGATTTTTCCGAGGAGTTGCTTCTCGGGGATCTCCTGCTGCGAACGGGCAGGCCGACGCGGGCCCGGGAAGTGTATGAGTCTCTGTTAGCACAGCGGCCGGGGCTGACGGAACTGACGTTGCGCGTGGCGCTGACGGACTGGGCGGCAGGCAAGCTGTTTGAGGCGGAGCAGCAACTGGCGAAACTCGCCGACGCGACGGATGAACCGGCGGCCGATTACTATCACGCCGCCCTGCTGGAGCAGTTGGGCCGTCGCGATCGGGCCCGGCAGCGGCTGCTGGACGTGCGCGGGGCGTCGCGCGAGCTGAACGAACTGGTCGACCGGATGCGGATGCGCCTGCGGTAGGTCATCCGCCGGAGGGCTGGTTGGCGTGCTGCGGCTCGCCCGTTGGGCTCACGTCCTCCGGCTCCTGCTTCTTTCCGGCCCCGATTTTGCTTTCCGTTCCGTTGAGCAGCCTTCGGATGTTGGAGCGGTGGCGGACGATGATCAGCAGCATCATTGCCGCGGCGAAAGAGACCATCGGCCAGTAGTCCAGACCGGGCCAGTGCAGCGCGAAGAAGGCGGGCAGGAAGCTCAGGGCAGCCAGCACGCTGGCCAGCGACACATACCGCGTCACGAGCACCACGAGGATCCAGAGCCCGAAGGCGATCAGCCCCGGCAAGGTGAAGTAGGGAAACACGCCCAGCACCACGCCGAGGGAGGTCGCCACGCCCTTGCCGCCCTTGCCCTTCAGCCAGAACGAGAACACGTGCCCGAGGATCGCGCTTGATCCGGTCAGCAGCCACGCCACCTGGATCATCGGCTCCGGTGTGCCCGCACCGTGGGTCAGCTGCACGACCGCCAGCGTGGGCGCGAAGCCCTTGGTCGCATCCAGAAAGAAGCACAGGATCCCCCACTTCCTGCCCAGCACCCGTCCGACGTTGGTCGCGCCGATGTTACCGCTGCCGTGCTCTCGCAGGTTGATGCCCTTGAGACGCGCGATGATGGCCCCGAACGACGTGGAGCCGATGACGTACGCCAACACCGGGAAGACGATCAGCAGCAATGCAGGATGAGTGATCATGATCGGCCAGGTACCTCCTTGTACGCTTCTTCGAGTTGATCCACATGGCGAGTCATCGCCAGTTCGTCCGAGAACGTCAGCAACTTCTCGCTCCATTCGGCCCGCAGGCTCGCATCGGACAGCAGGGCCATCGAGTTGACCACTTCATCCACGCGGGAGGGGCTTTGCACGACACAGCCGGCACCGTGGAGGATTTCCGACGCCCCGTTGCAGACGGTAGTGATGGAGGGAATGCCCCAGCGAGTGGCCTCCAGCACCACGCGGCTGCACGGGTCGTACCAGCTCAACAGCATCACCACGTCTGCCGCAGCGTAGTACGGCCAGACGTCCGGCGTCGGCGGGATGAAGTCCACGAAGAACCGGCATTCCTTCCGGTCCGCCCAGCGCTCGTAGACGATGGGAGAGTCTTTTCCGACGATGACCAGGCGGCTTTTGCCGTATTCCGGCTGGAGCCGGCGCCACTGGCCGAAGCTGGTGATCGCATGCTCGATGCCTTTGAGTTCCAAGTTGGTCGCCAGCGTGAGGAATATCAGATCGTCCGGGCCGACGTGGAGTTCGGCGCGTTTCTGCTCGCGAAGCTCCCGGCGTTTCTCGGGCGAGATGTCCGGCAGGTCGACCGCGTTGTAGATCGTCCGGACCCCGTCGGTCCTGCCGTAATGCTCCACCAGCTCGCGCTGAATCATCTCGCTGACCGGAAGGCAGAGCGTCTCGGGATCGCTGATGACCTGCGTTTCCAATGCCCCCATCGCGGCCCGGTGGAAGTTGAGGCGGTCGGTCACTTTCCGCACGGCCAACTCGATCGGCCCGCTCTGGCGAAGCGCCGCTTCCCGCTGGCCCGGAACCGTGCCTCCCCGGAGCTGGTACACGTCGGCCCCGGGAACCGGGAGCATGGAATGCACGATATCGAACGACCTGCCGGCGAGGGTCAGCTCCACCTGCTCGATGAACGTCTGCAGCCGGCCGGTCCGGGAAAAGCCCGTCCGGCCCAGCGGCAGCACCTCGGCGAATTCCAGATCCGTACGCCCCTGCTGACAGAGTACCGTCACGGTATGGCCGCGGCGCGACAGCTCTTCGGCGATCTGCGCCGTGGATGTCTCTCTCCCGCCGCGAAGCGGGTCGAAGCGTTCGATTACCAGCGCGATGTTCATCCGGAGGTCCCTTTTCCCGACTGCGATTCCATCCTCGCCCGACGCCTTGCGGCATGCCGACGAATGGCCCTCATCTTAAGCCATATCGCCGGGCGCCACCAGAGACTTCGGATTCCTCCGCAACAACCGAGATACGAACGCAGAAACGTCCCCCAGCTCCGCCGGATCCATCGCGGCGGCATGGAGTATCGCAACTGGGCCAGGTCCTTGAGGCGGGCGTACCACCGGCTCGGTCCCGCGGCGGGTTGCCGCAGCCGCCCGAAATCGATCAGGTTGATCTCCAGTTCGTCGCCGGAATCGTTCAGGATGAAATGGCAACTGTAGAGATCCTGGTGAGCCAGACCGGCCCGGTGGAATTTCCGGACGATGTCGACCAGCTTCTCGTCCAGCTCACTCAAACGCTCCGGGTTTCCGGCGTTCTCGACCAGCCAGCGGTCCAGGACACACTCCATCATCGCTCCCGGCACGACCGTCACCAGCAGGTATCCGCGAACATGCCGGCCGTCGGAGAACTCCTCGCCGACGATCACCGGCAGCATCGTCGGCACGTTCGCTGTCCGAACCGTTTCGATGTTCCGGAATTCGTTGCCCGCCGGTCCCAGCGATGCATCCTGCGTCCGCAGTCGCCGCGCCCGCTCGGCGGGTTTCTCCTGCCCGAACCGTTTGAGCAGCAGCCGCCGCTCGGATGCATCCGGCAGGCGCAGTGTCACGAAACCCCGCTCCCGCGTGCCCAGCCCGGGCTTGTCCAGGCGGTCTTCCAATGCAGCGTCGAAGGCACCGTCCACACTGTCCAGCCCCGCATCCACAACCGCCTGTCGCAGGTCGGCCGGCACGTCCTGTCCCCATCGAACATCGCTCACGAGCCGCCTCCGCAAGCGGTCCCCGCCTGCAGCAGCTCCGCTACGGCACCGTAGACCCGCTCGGCGTCGATCCCTGTCATGCACTGGTGGTACAGCGGCCCCGCCGGCTGGGGGCACATCTTCTCCTGACACGGCGAACACCACACGTCCAGCCGCACCTGCCGCTCCTGCGGGTAGTCGATCTCCGCCCAGACCGGATCGGTGCTGCCGAACAGCGTCACCACGCCGATTCCCCCGGCAGCGGCAACGTGACGGGCGCCGGTGTCGTTGGTGACCAGCACGTCGCATCGCCGGGTCAGGCTCTTGAGCAGGCCCAGCGAGTTGTCCCGCTCGGCGAAATTGATCGTCGGCGAGCACGCCATGAACCGCTCCACCCGCGCGGCGATGGGCTTCTCCGGCGGGGCGGCGTTGATGATGATCTGCGCATCGTCCCGCCGGATCAGCAGATCGGCCAACTGGGCATAGCGCCTCGGCTCCCACATCTTGCTGGGCCCGAACGAGGCGCCCGGGTTCAGCATCACGATCGGCCGGTCGCGATCGACACCAGCCTCCGAAAGCATCTGCTCGGCCTGCCGCTCGTAGGTTTCCACCACGGGCAGTTCGAGCCGGAAGTCGCTCACCTCCACGTCCAGCAGCTCGGCGAGTCTGGCGTAATACCGGGTGGTGGGCATGGGCAGGCGGTTGCCCTGCTCGTCGCGAGCCGGGTTGAGGCTGCCCTTCAGCAGGATCCCGCGCCCGTCGCGATCATAGCCGTACATGTCCCCGACCCGCCCGAGCTTGCCCAGCAGCGCTGTCCGCATGCTGTTCGGCAGCAGCAGTGCGGTGTCGTAGTCGCCCTCCCGCAGACACCGGGCGGCTCGACGGAACGCGCCGAAGCCGCTTTTGTCGCGGGATTCGTCCGCAAGCAACCGGTCGCACCACCGACACCCGCTCAAGGTCGCTCGTGAGATCCCCCGGCCGAGATAGTCGATCTTCGCCTCCGGATACCGCCGGCGCAGCGCACGGAGCACCGGCGTGGCCATCACCACGTCGCCGACCCAGTTCGGGAGGAAAACAACGATTCGCCGGGGATCGCTCATTCGGACGATTCTACAGTCTCTTCGGCAGGGGTCACGTTTTCTCCCCCGGCGTCAAGCCCCTCATCAGCCAGTTCCTGCAGGTCCGCTGCCCGCTGCACGCGCGCCTTGCTCGGTGCCGACGCGCCGCCGACAATCGCCACGGCCAACCCGGCCTGCTGGAATGTCGCTGCGGCGGAGCTTGATTCGGCGATCCCGGCAGAGAGATTCGGAAAAACGTCCTTGAGCGTGTCCAACTGGCTGACCAGGCGATCTTCGATGAGGATTCTCGGCACGCGGAACCTGCCGCGGAACACCAGGTGCCACTTTTTCTGCTTCCACGGCAGCACCGGCCCTTGCGGATATCCCGCGTCGGCGAGTTTCTTGTGAATCTTTCTGTGTTCGGAGACCGGTTCCTCGGTCATGTAGATGATCCGGTAGTTCTGCGCAATCTTCTGCAGCGCGGCGCTATCCCGGTCGGTCCCCTTGCCGAAGTTCAGGACATCCAGTTCCACCGCGGCGACCTTCGCCTCCGCCGGCCAGGCAAATGCGGGGACGGATTGGACGGCTTCGTCACCGTATCGGTCCAGGTAAGACACGCTCATCTCGTACCGGCCTGGCTTTTCCGGCAGCGGAACGGTGGTGCCTGCATAGCCCAGTTTGTCGGTGTAGGCGCCGCGTTCGGTCATGTCGGCGACCTGGAACCGCAGTGCTGCTTCTTCCACGTCCTGTTTGAGCAACCAGACCTCGCTGCGCTGCACGCGAGCGACGGCGACGGTGTCACCCCCGGCCGGCCCGACCTGGTCGGGAACCGACATGATGTACTCCCCGCCGCATCCGGCGAGAAACGTAACCAGACTGATCAGGCATGCTGCAGAACGCATAGAAAAACCTTCCGATGTACAGAAGCTCGCACAGTCCCGCCCGCAACCGGTGCGGAGGGGCCATTCGACCGATCCTTTCGCCGGTAGATTAGGCACAACGGAGAGCGGTTTGTCAAATCTTCCCCGCCGGTCCGGCAAAACGTGGCGAAACGCGACCGCTCTTGCCGATAACACAAGAGCCCCGGGCAATCGGGGCCTGGAAAACCATCGAAAACCCGTTTTCGAGGAGAATGACGTGCCGCACGGACTGAGAAAAACTCAAGCGGAATTCCTGCAGGAAGATACCTGGCGGATCTTCCGGATCATGAGCGAATTCGTCGACGGATTCGAGACCATGTCCCGCCTGGGCCCGGCTGTGAGCATCTTCGGCTCGGCCCGGACACCGCGGTCGGACCCGTATTACCGCAAGGCACGCAAGCTGGCGAGCATGCTGACCAAGGAAGATTTCGCCATCATCACCGGTGGCGGACCCGGAATTATGGAAGCGGCCAACCGCGGCGCCCACGACGAAAACGGGGCCAGTGTCGGGCTGAACATCACGCTCCCGCACGAACAGAGTGCCAATCCGTGGGCGGACATCCAGATCGAGTTCCGCTACTTCTTCGCCCGGCTGGTGATGTTCGTGAAATACGCCTCCTCCTTCGTCTGCTTCCCCGGCGGGTTCGGCACACTGCACGAGTTCTACAACTCGATGACGCTCATCCAGACCGGAAAGGCAGAGCGGTTCCCCGTGGTACTGATCGGGAAAGCCTTCTGGGAAGGCCAGCTGGAGTGGATCGAGAAGCGCATGCTCAAGACAGGCCGCTATCCGAAGATCGACAAAGAGGATCAGCAGCTCTACACGCTGACCGACAGCCTCAAGGAAGCGGTGGACATCATCGTGGCCGCTCGCGAGGAACAGGAACGCCTGACCGAGGAGAATCACCGCTTTGACGAGCGTCGCCCCACCGGCGAAGGCACCGTCACCGGACGGAGCGTCAAAAAGAAATAACCGCGCCGACCAGTCAGGCGCAACGCAAAGGCGGAGCCCGAAGACGGTTCCGCCTTTTGTGTGCGCTGTTTCTGGGCATGGGGTTTGGCGAACATACCGCACCGCCCGGCGCGCTGCACCTTGACTTGGGCGACCCCGGCGGGTACCACCGACAGGCACGTTCGACGCTGAGAGGAGGCACATGCGGGTCGCACTGGTACATGACTGGCTGACGGGAATGCGAGGCGGGGAGAAGGTCCTGGCCCGACTGGCCGAGCTGACCGGGGCGCGGGATATCTATACGCTCCTCCACGTACCGGGCAGTTGCCCGTCGCTGACGCGGAACCGCCGCGTGCATACCAGCTTCCTGGACGACCTGCCCGCGATTGGGCGGGTCTATCGCCACCTTCTCCCGGCCATGCCGCTGGCCATCGAGCGAATGGATCTGTCCGGGTACGATCTGGTCGTCAGCAGCTCGCACTGTGTATCAAAGGGCTTCGGCGGCCGGGGGCCTTCCCAGCGGCACATCTGTTACTGTCACACGCCCATGCGATACGTCTGGGCCGTGGGCGAAGATTATCGCCGGCGGATGGGGCGCATCTCGGGCACCGCCCTCTCGCTCATCCGTCCCTGGCTGCGTCAGTGGGACCGGCGCACCGCCCGGCACGTCGATCTCTACCTGGCCAACAGCGCCACCGTCGCCCGACGCATCCACGACGCCTACGACATGCCCGCCGAAGTGCTGCACCCGCCCATCGACACCGAGTACTACCGGCCGGGTGGAAAGCCCCGGGAGGATTTCTACCTGGTCGTATCGGCCTTCGCGCCGTACAAGCGGATCGACCAGGCCGTCGAGGCGTTCCGGCAGTTGGGCAAGCGGTTGGTGATCGCCGGCAGCGGGCAGATGCTCCCTGCGATACGGGCCGATTGCCCGGACAACATTGAGCTGCTGGGCTGGCAGCCGGATGAGAAGGTGCGGGAGCTGATGCAGCGTTGTCGGGCGCTGATTTTTCCGGGGCTGGAGGATTTCGGCATGGTGCCGGTGGAGGCCATGGCCTGCGGTGCGCCGGTCATCGCGTACAATCGCGGCGGGGCCACCGAGACGGTCCGCGACGTGCTGTCCGGTATCGAGAACCCGACGGGCCTCCTGTACGAGCCGCAGACGGTCGAGGCGCTGATTGATGCCGTCCGCCGGTTCGAGAAACACCGAAGCGACTTCGATCCGCACCGGATGCACCAGTGGGCCGAGACATTCTCGCCCCGCCGGTTCGATGCCCGCTTCCGCAAACTCGCTGCCCCGGTGCTTGACGGATGTTGCTGACGGGTCTATCGGGACCCGGAGTCCGATCCGGGCGGGACCGGATCATACCCGCCTTTGCCCAGCGGATGGCAGCGGACAATGCGCCATAGCCCCATCGCCCCTCCGCGGATGGCGCCGTGGGTCTGCACCGCCTCGATAAAGTAGCGGCTGCAGGTGGGCACGAACCGACACTGCCCGCCGAGATAGCGGGAGAGGGTTCCCTGGTAGATCCGCACCAGGACGATGAGCATTTTGCCCGCGAGACTGGTTTTGCGTGAAGTCCGGTTCATCGTTTGCCTGTCGCCCACCGCGGCCGTTACGATTCCGACCGGTTGGCGTCTTGCTGCGTCACCCGCCCGGAAAGGCGACGAAGCGATTCCTCCAGCCGCTCAGCGCGGAGATTCCGCCCGGCTCGCGGGATGACCATGACATCCCAGCCTTCCGGCAGGTCCGGCAGCACGTGTCGTATGGCTTCGCGGCAGAGGCGCTTGAGGCGATTGCGCCGGACCGCCCCACCGTGCCGCTTGGAGACCGCCACTCCACCACGGGAGAACGTCAGACCGTTCTGCACCGCGAAAACGGTAAGATAGCGGTCGTTGATGCGCTGCCCGCGACTGAACACGCGGTCCAGGTCGTCGCGCTTCTTGATGCGCAGCTGCTTGTCGAATCGATACTTCATGGTAATCGCCCGGTCCGGGGTGAGTGTGGCATTGTAAAGACCTGCTGGAGACGGGGCCAGTATCCACAATTTTAATCTGTTGACCCCGGAGCGGCCGATAACTACAAACAATACAGGGAAGTCAGCAATTCGTTAGGAGTTCGACCCGATGCTTCGCAGAATGTTAGCCCTTTCGGCTGTGCTGCCCGCACTGATACTGGTGGGCGGATGCACCAACTTGAACAGGATCGACGAGGAAGAGGCCATCGACCACTACGTCGCCGGTCAGGAACTCGCGGACAAGGGTGAGTACGACACGGCCCTGAAGGAGCTGGCCGAGGCCGTCGAGAACAACCCCTCGCTGTCGGTAGCCTACAGCGCCATGGGCGACATCCATCGCAAGCAGGGCAACCACACCCTGGCCGCCCGGGATTACGGCAAGGCCTGCGATGCCAATCCGTACTCCTTCACCCCCCACTACAAGCTCGCCCGCACCTACCAGCTCCTGGCGGATAAGTCCACGATCGTCAAGCGGGCCGAGGAGTATCTGCGCAAGGCGGTGGATACCTACCTGCGGGCCGTGGCGCTGAAACCCGATGACTACGAGGCCAACCTCAATATCGCCGCCTGCTACTTCCAGCTCCGCCGGTTCGAAATGGCTGTCCAGTACTGCCGGGCCGCCATCAAGGCAGACAACAGCAAGCCCGGAGCGTACAGCAACCTCGGCATCATCTACGACACGCAGGGCGAGTTCTACAAAGCCATCGCCGCGTATAAGGATTCGCTCGAACTCGACCGGCACCAGCCGCAGATCCTGATGAATCTCGGCTCGACCTACGCCCGCCAGGGACGCCTGAAAGCAGCCATCGATGCCTATAAGATTGCCGCCCAGGAGTCGCCCGACCAAGCCGACCCGTGGGAGGAAATCGGCTCGGCCTATTACCAGCTCGAGGAATACGACCAGGCCAAGCAAGCCTACGAGAAGGCGATACAACTCGATGCCAGTTCGCCCCTTGCTCATCGCGGGCTCGGAGTCGTGCTGATGACCGAATACCTGCTCGGACAGAAAACCGACGAAGACCTCCGAAGACGCGCGCTGCAGCAGTGGAACCTGTCGCTGGAGGAAGAGCCCGACCAGCCCGACCTGGTCAAACTGGTCAAGAAGTATCAACCGAAGGTCGCCCCGCCGGAACTGTAAACCCGTATCTGTTTAGCATTGATGCAGGAGATGCTCAGATGAACTCGGGTTCTCCGGCGCGAGCCTTTGTGTTGTACAGGCCAACGGCCTGGCATAGCTACAGCGAAGGCCAGAGCGGGGTCGCCGCAGGCGAGGCCGCGTCGCCCTGGTGTGTATCCCAGCCTTTCAGGCTGAACAGCAACAGCTGCCCTGGCAGGGGGCTGAAGGAATCGTCAAGCACCCTCGCAAGCTCAGGCTGAACACGTAGGTAAACACCGAAGTTTGAATCGCTCTCGGCCTCGCGACGGCAGGTATGCTACAATGATCCGCCCATGGCGGCGATCGGTTGCCGTCGCCAGCCGGTTCCGGCGGAAGCAGTCATGATTGGAATCTCGAAACTCTACTGCGGCACGGTGGAAGCCTCCGATCCGCTGCGCTACGGACGCAAAAGCAGCAGGCTCCCCAGCCGCCTTCTGCAATTCTCACGAGACAAGAAACCGGTCGTCGTCTACAACTGCACCAGGCGATGCAACCTGCGATGCGCCCACTGCTACAGCTCCAGCTGCGATCAGCCCGCACCCGATGAACTGACCACCGACCAGGCCAGGATCATGATCGACGACCTCGCGAAGTTCGGCAGCCCGGTTCTGCTGTTTTCCGGTGGGGAACCGCTGATGCGGCCGGATGTTCTGGAACTGATCGCCCACGCCCGGTCGGCGGGCATGCGGGCGGTGCTGAGCACCAACGGCACGCTGATTACCCCGAAAATCGCCGGGCAGCTGTCTGAGGCGGGTTTGAACTATGTCGGCGTGAGCCTCGACGGGCTCGCCGAGGTCAACGACCGGTTCCGGGGCGTCAGCGGCGCGTTCGAGGCGGCCCTGGCGGGGATCCGACACTGTCGCCAGGCCGGCGTGAAGGTCGGCTTACGGCTGACGATGAACCGGCGGAACGTCTCGGAGATTGACGGGATTTTCGACCTCCTCGCCGACGAGAACATCCCGCGCATCTGTTTCTATCATCTGGTGGCTGCAGGTCGCGGAGAGAACTTGCGGAAGGAAGTACTCTCCCACTCGGAGACGAGAGACGCATTGGACCGCATCCTCCAAAAGACAGCCGAACTGCATCAGGCCGGGCGGAAGGTCGAGGTCCTGACGGTTGCCAACCACGCCGACGGACCCTTTGTCTACCTGCAACTCCTGCGGGAGGATCCCGCCCGGGCCCGGCAGGTGCTGGAGTTGCTGCAGATGAACGGCGGGAACAGCACGGGCATCGGCATCGGCTGCGTGAGTTGGAATGGCGACGTGCACCCGGACCAGTTCTGGCGGTGGCGAACGCTGGGCAACGTGCGGAATCGCCCTTTCAGCGAGATATGGACCGATCCGGACAACGCCCTGCTCGACAAGCTTCGCAACCGCCGGGACCACCTTGACTGTCGGTGCCTGCAGTGCCGATGGCTGGGAATATGCAACGGGAATTTCCGCGCCCGGGCCGAGGCGATGACCGGCGATGCCTGGGGCGACGACCCGGCCTGCTACCTAACCGACGCCGAAATCGCACCGGAGGCATGACCGTGTCACACCCGACTCCAACGCATCCCGGACGTCCCGACGCGGCCCCGCCCATGCGTCTGCTGTTCTGGGAATCCACCGTCCGCTGCAACCTCGCCTGCCGGCACTGTCGCCGGCTTGACGTCGCCGAGGAACTGGCCGAGAGCGATCTGACCACCGAGCAGGTGTTCGGGATCGTCGATTCGCTCGTGGAACTGGGACGGCCGATCTTCGTCTTCTCCGGCGGGGAACCGCTGATGCGCGACGACTGGGAGCGGACCGCCGCCTACGCCCGCCGGCGGGAGGTGCCGACCGCGTTGGCGACCAACGGAACGCTCATCGACGAAGCGACCGCACAACGCATCTCCGATGCCGGTTTCCGGCGGGTTTCGATCAGCCTCGACGGGGCCGACCCTGCCACCCACGATGCCTTCCGCGGCCTGCCCGGCGCCTTCGAGCAGGCCTGTCGAGGCATCCGGCTGCTGCGGAACGTGGATGTCCCCGTCCAGATCAACGCGACCATCGCCGCCCACAACGATTCCCAACTGGATGACCTGTATACGCTTGCGAAGTCGCTGGACGTAATCGCCCTGCACCTGTTCCTGCTGGTGCCGGTCGGCTGCGGGACACAACTGACCGAATCGCACCAACTCGGCCCGGAACGGTACGAGCGGGTGCTGAACTGGATCTGCGACCGCCGGCTGGCTGGTAGTGACATTGAGATCAAGCCGACCTGCGCACCGCATTACTACCGCGTGGCCGCCGAACGGGGCCTGCCCGCAGCTCGCGGGAGGGGCTGCCTGTGCGGACTGTCCGTGGCGTTCGTCAGCCATCAGGGACGCATCTTCCCGTGCGGGTATCTGCCGGTCGAGGCAGGTCGGGTCCCCGACCAGCCACTGCAGCAGATCTGGCGGGAATCGGAAGTGTTTGCCGCCCTGCGGGATTTCGACCGGCTCGGGGGCAAATGCGGCCGGTGCGAGTACAAAACCATCTGCGGTGGATGCCGCGCACGGGCCCTGGCCCAGACCGGTGACTACCTCTCGGAAGAGCCTGCCTGCACCCACCGGCCAACCCGCCAAAAATCCAAGTAAAACCCCCGAAACCACTTCACACACCAGGCCGATACTGGTATAGTCTTCCATCCTCACCAGGGGCCGTAGCTCAGTTGGGAGAGCGGTTGGTTCGCAATCAACAGGTCAGGGGTTCGAATCCCCTCGGCTCCACTGGTATAGCCCGCTTCGGCGGGCTTTTTTGATGGACCCACCGGCGCCCGGCAGCCGACGCAACCGGTTGGCGTCACCACAGGCACTCCCTTCTCGCCGACCCCGGCCGGGATTCTCTCGTTCCCCCGGCGACTCACATGCGCAAGGTTCGCGTTGCCGTCTTTCATGTCGGAGGAATTGTCGCTATCATGTCCGGTTCGTCGAATACCGAAAAGACAGCAGAGAGAGAAAGCCGACAGCCATGCCCGATACCACCCTGAAAACACGTTTTGCCCCCTCGCCTACCGGCCATCTGCACGTGGGTGGGGCCCGCACCGCCCTGTTCAGCTACCTGCACGCCAAGCAGAATGACGGAACGTTCGTCCTGCGAATCGAAGACACCGACCGCGCACGACACGACGAATCGGCCGTCGGGAAGATCATCGAAGACATGCGATGGCTGGGCCTGCACTGGGACGAGGGCATTGAAGTCGGCGGTGACAACGGGCCGTACCGGCAGTCCGAGCGGCTGGAGACGTACGGCAAGTACATCGACCGACTCCTGACTGAGGGCAAGGCCTACTACGCTTTCGATACCCCCGAGGAACTCCAGGCCATGCGGGAGAAGGCCCAGGCGGAGAAGACGAACTTCCACTATCCCCGTCCCGACCCGCTCCCGACCGAGGCCGACGTGGAGAAAGCACGCTTCGAGGGCCGCCCGGTGGTCGTGCGATTCAAAGTGCCCGGTCGCGACGTAACCATCCACGACGAGGCCTTCGGTGACGTCACCACACCGGCAGCCGAGCAGGAAGATTTCATTATCCGCAAGGCCGACGGGTATCCGACCTTCTACCTGGCCAATGTCGTCGACGACGCGTTGATGGGCGTGACGATGGTCATGCGGGGTCAGGAATTCCTCGGCCAGACATGGCGTCAGTCGCTGTTGCGTGAGGCGTTGGGTTTCGAGGAACCGAATTTCCTCCACCTGCCGCTGATCATGGACATGAAGGGCCGGAAGCTCTCCAAGCGCGACGGCGACGTGGACGTCTTCAGCTTCCGCAAGGCAGGCTATCTGCCGGAAGTGCTGATCAGCTTCATCGCCCTTCTCGGCTGGAACCCCGGGACCGATCGGGAACTGTTCGAGATGGGCGAGTTGATCGAGAGTTTCAGCCCCCAGCGCGTGGGCAAGTCCAACGCGAAGTTCGACCGCGACAAACTGCTGGCGTTCAATACCAACGCGGTAGCCGCTGCGAGCGAGGACCGGCTGCTCGAGGCGTTCAAGGATTTCCTGATCATCAACGATAGCCCCATCCCCGCCGATGACGACGAGCTCCTGCGACATCTGCTCCGGGCAAACAAGGGCTTCCGAACCTTCCCGGACATCATCGCCAAGAGCGGAATCCTCTTCGCCGACGACTCGGCCATCGAGTATGACGCCAAGGCCATGAAGAAGGTCATGCGGAAGAACGAGGGGCAGGCGTATGATGTGCTGGCGGACTTCCGGCCGCGACTCGAGCAGTGCGAATGGACCGAGAAGGCACTGGAGGATCTGATCCGCACCTACTGCGAGGAGAAGGAACTGGGCATGGGCAAAGTCGCCCAGCCGCTGCGGGTGGCCCTTACCGGCACGCAGGTCAGCCCCGGAATCGGCGATACGCTGGTTCTTGCGGGCAAGGACACCACCCTCCGCCGCATCGACAAGCTGCTGGCGGAAAAGGAATAACCGCCCAGCCGCCCCAGGATAACCGAACGGAAGAAAGGAAGACCATGTTCGTACATACAGTCTACTTCTGGCTGACCGAAGGCGTCGGCAAAGGCCGGCGGATTGATTTCCGCGAAGGGCTTCAGGCGCTGGCGGCCATCGATGAGGTGAAGGATCTTTTCTACGGCGAGGCCGTCGAGAGCGAGCGCGACGTGGTCGACGACTCGTACGATTTCGGCCTGACCGTATTATTCGAGAATCGCGCCGCCCACGACGTCTATCAGGACCACCCCCTGCACAAGGGCTTCATCGACAACTTCAGCGACCTGTGGACCCGCGTCCGGGTCTACGACTACGAGTAGCGCCCCGGTCGTCCGTTGCGCCGAGGGCTTCACGACGGCCTGTTCTGCATCTTCCGCTGCCACTGCAGGCGGATCTCCTTGTATGTGGCCGGATCGAGCGGACCTTCCTGCAGCGCGCGAATATCCGAGCGGATGTGGTCCGGGTTCGTCGAGCCGACCAGCACGCAGTCCACGCCCTCGGTAAACGCACTGAAACGCAATGCCGTGAACACCGCCTGCCGGCTCTCGGCCCGCAGGAACGGGTAGTCCATCTCCCGCAGCAGGTCCCAATACCTGCGGAAGTAATCCGACTCCGGCCTGTCGTCCCACACCCACAGGGCGTTGGCGATCGGCCGCTTGATGATCACGCCCATATTGCGCTCTTCGGCGCGGGGCAGCACATTGTCGATCCCGTCCTGATCGACGATGTTGACCGAGGTCTGCAGCGTATCGAACAGACCGGACTTGATCGCGAATCGGGCGTTGTCACCGTCCCCGCTGTAGCCGATGTAGCGGGCCTTGCCCTGCTCGACCATCTTGTGACCGACCTCCACCACGTCCCCGGCCTGCAACTTCTGGCGGTCGCAGGTGTGCAGTTGCAGCAGGTCCACGCGATCGGTCTGCAGACGCTTGAGCGACCGCTCGACCGACTTTTCCATCAGCTCCGGCGTCCACTCGGGCATATCCAGCCCGGCCTCGTGGCCGCATTTGGTGAACAGGAAGTACTCGTCGCGGCGATCGGCGATGGCCTTGCCGATTTTCTCCTCGCTGTTGCCGTAGCAGGCGGCGGTGTCCACCACGTTGACACCTTCATCCAGGGCGGTCTTCAGCACGCGCTCGGCGGTGTCCTGGTCGATTTGGTCGCTACCGATTTCCGCGGCCCCGAACCCGATGCGGGTGACGCTCATATCCGTCTTGCCCAGCGGAGTCTTGTCCATGCGATTGCCCTTTCGGTTAGAGGTTCTCTCAGTTCATTGTTGCACCGGCTGGGGTCGGTCCCAAGTGCTTTGGTAAGAAACGTTTTCTTGCGAAACGGTTGCTCGGGATGCGATCTCTGCCTCCGCGCGGGCCGGCGTCGGGCGGCTCGCCCGCGCTTGCCGAACCGCCGGGCCTGTGCTATTTTCGCTGCACGCATGAGCAGGGACACGAGCGGACAATCCGGATCGCGGGTGGTGTTTTCCTCCCGCCAGGAGTGGGCTTTGCGGCGGCTGGCCGGGTATCGGCGCAGCAGGCATCGCCTGCCCGAGGAATCCGGCGCGTTTGCGCAGAAATTCGTCGAGCACATCAGCAGCGAAGACGTGGAAGCGGATCTCGAGCGCATCCGCCGGTCGCTCCGCAAGCACATGAAGCTCAAGCGGCGCGAGCTGGACGTCCACGGCCCTGCCGGAGGCGGAGGGAACATCCTCACCCCGCATTTCGAGTACATCGTCAACGTGCTGCACAACCCGGACCGCCCGCAATACGTGATCTGGCACCGCCGCCTTGTCGGCCTGACCGACAACAGGATCGCCTCCAGCGGCGCCTTCGACCGGGCGCTGGCCGACACGTTCACCACGCTGAGCCTGGAAGCCGATACGGAAATCGAGATCGAGCAGGTGATCGACTATCTCGAGGATGCCGAACCTGCCGGCGTGGTGCTCCGTCACTACCCGCGCAGCTGCGAGTGGTGCGACCTCCAACTGGCAGGGTTCGACGGGACCGTCCGCGTCGAGCCGACGGCCATCCGGATCGGCAAGGACCGCCCCACCTCCCCGCATTCGCTTCTCGAAGCCTTCCGCACCGTCCGAACGATGCTGCAGTCACAAAGCCGAAAGATGCTCCCGGACCTGCCCTAGAGTGAGTGACAGAAGTAATTTCGTGGTTCAGCGTCGGCGAAAGCGTTCCTGACAAGGACGGCGAAGCAGGCAATGCCGTAGCATTGCCGATGCAGCCGGACGCAGGCAGGGGCGTTTGCAGCCGGCTGAACCGGAAAAGAGTTTTGTCACTCGCTCTAGGTGCGGGCCGATGCGGGCTCTGGTTTTGCCGGCGGCATCTCTTCGCAGTTGTGTAGCTTAGCCCATCCGCCGCCGTTCGACAGGCGTTTTCCGTTGACGCAACCCAGCCGGGCCTATAGCGTATCCGCTTTCCAACTATGTTCGATTGCCCCGCGAGCCGCGGGCTGGGAGGCGGAAAGATCATGCAGGTACCTTTGCTGGATCTGACCACGCAGTACGACGAAATTCGTGACGAAGTCAAACAGGCCATCGACCCGGTGCTGGAGAGCCAGCTCTGCTGCAACGGGCCGGCGGTGCGGGATTTCGAGAAGCAGATCTGCGAGTATGCCGGCGTCGCCCGCGGAATCGGCGTTTCCAGCGGAACCGACGCCCTGCTATGTGCCCTGATGGCGCTGGAGATCGGCGAGGGCGACGAGGTCATCGTCCCGCCGTTTACGTTCTTCGCCACCGCAGGTGCCGTCTGGCGAGCCGGCGCAACCCCTGTTTTCGCCGACATTCATGAAGACACCTTCAACATCGACCCGGCGAAGATCGAGGCGGCCGTCACCGACAAAACCAAGGCCATCATCCCGGTGCACCTGTTCGGACAATGCGCGGACATGGACGAGATCCTCGCCGTCGCCGACAAGCACAACCTTGCCGTCATCGAAGACGCCGCCCAGACCATCGGCGCCTGCTACAAAGGCAAGGCCGCCGGAACGATGGGAACCGTCGGCTGCTACAGCTTCTATCCGACCAAGAACCTCGGGGCGATGGGCGATGCGGGCATGATCGTCACCAACGACGCCGAACTGGCCGAGAAGATCGAGAAGTTCCGCAATCACGGCCAGGCCCATACCTACCACCATTACTGGGTCGGCGGGAACTTCCGCATGGATTCGATCCAGGCGGCGATTCTCAGCGTCAAGCTCCGCCACCTGGACGCCTGGGCACAGGCGCGCCGGGCCAACGCAGCCAAGCTCGATCAGCTCCTGACCGACGTGCCGCAGGTCACCACGCCGGTCATCCGCGAGCACAACGAGTCGGTCATCAACCAGTACGTCATCCGCGCTGAGAACCGCGATGAACTGCGGGGCTTCCTGAATGAGAAGAACATCGCCAGCGGCATTTACTACCCGCTGAGCCTCCACCAGCAGGACTGTTTCAGGCCGCTGGGCTACTCCGAGGGCGATTTCCCCGTCAGCGAACAGGCCTGCCGCGAAGTGCTCGCCCTGCCGGTCTGCCCGGAACTGTCCGACGAGCAGGTCGAATTCGTCGGCAGAACGATCGCGGAGTTCTACAGCGACTGACCGACACGCACGGCAGATCCAGAGGCCCGCAGACCCCTGCCGGATTCCGGGCCTCTTCTATTGCGCACTTTTCGGCAATGGGGTAGTCCCGCACCGGGTGGTGACCGTTTTGCCGCACAGCATCTTGGAATCCGGCGGGTTAGCGGTTAGAGTCTCCTGTTCGAAATCGTGACAAGCATCGCGTGTCACACGCGTAAGGAAACCACCATGGCTGACAAGAACACCGGCAACGTCGACAGTGCTGCAAATGCCGAAAACACAGAACGGACCGACTTCATCCGAGAGAAGGTCAAGCAGGACCTGGCTGAGGGCAAATACGACTCCGTCGTCACACGTTTTCCCCCGGAGCCCAATGCGTACCTGCACATCGGGCACGCCAAGGCGATCTGGATCGACTACGGGATTGCCGAGGAATTCGGCGGCCGATTCCATCTGCGGATGGACGACACCAACCCGATGAAGGAAGAAGCCCGGTTCGTCGAGGCAATCAAGGAAGACGTCGCCTGGCTGGGAGCCGACTGGGGCGAGCATTTCTACTACGCGTCCGACTGCTTCGAGAAGATGTACGAATACGCCCGCACGCTCATCAAGGCGGGCCTGGCGTATGTGGATGAACTGACCCCCGAGCAGATTCGCGAGTACCGCGGTACGCTCACCCAGCCGGGCAAGGACAGCCCCTACCGCGACCGCCCCGCCGAGGAGAGCCTGGACCTGCTGGAACGCATGAAAAAGGGCGAATTCCCGGACGGGTCCAAGGTGCTGCGGGCGAAGATCGACATGTCCAGCCCGAACCTGAACATGCGCGACCCGGTGATGTACCGCATCCTCCACGCCGACCACCCGCACCGGCAGGACGAGTGGTGCATCTACCCGATGTACGACTGGGCCCACGGG
>JBKHHU010000287.1:0-3316 GCA_046539045.1 Phycisphaerae bacterium | reverse complement strand
CCAGATGAAAGAATAGCTTCTTAAAGTTCGCGTTGTTCGCGCAGTTCGTGGCCCCAATTGCATATGAACAGGACGCACCGTGATGCCGAAACGCCTATTGCCCAAGCACTATTGCCTAAGACCGAAGGAAAAAGACAATGTCGTTCTTCCGGGAAAACATTGACGCCATGGACGCATACGTGCCCGGTGAGCAGCCGGCGGCGGGTGTCCGGGTGACCAAACTCAATACCAACGAGAATCCCTACCCGCCGTCGCCGCGGGTCGCTGCCGCAGCGAAGACGTTCGACTTCTCCCGCCTGCGACTCTACCCCGAGGCGCTGCCCAGCCGCTTCCGGCAGGTCGTCTCCGATGCGATCGGCATGCCCGCAGACTGGATTCTCCCCGCCAACGGGTCTGACGATGCGATCGTCATGATCTGCCGATCCATGGCTGGGGCGGGCGGACGGATCGCCTACCCCACGCCCACGTTCACCTTCTATGAAACCCAGGCGCGGGTGGAAGACGCGACGTTCATCGAGGTGCCGTACGTCGGCGAGGCGTTCGATTTCCCCCTCGACCACCTAGCCGGGGCCGATGCGGATGTCACCTTCGTCGCCAACCCGAACAGCCCGACCGGCAACTCGGCCACCAACGAACAGCTGGACGAACTGGCGGGGCGTCTCAGCGGCGTGCTGGTGGTGGACGAGGCCTACGCAGACTTCGCCGGTGTCAACGCCCTGGAACTCGTCGGCAAGCGTGAAAACGTGGTCGTGCTCCGCACGCTCAGCAAGTCGTATTCGCTGGCCGGTCTGCGGGTCGGGTTCGCCGTCGCCCAGCCGGGCGTGCTGGGCGGGCTTCTCAAGGCCAAGCAGATTTACAATCTCGACGCCGTCTCGGCCGAACTGGCTGCCTGCGCGGTCGAGGACCAGAAGTACATGAAGGAGAACGTCCTGAAGATCGTCCAGCAGCGGACGTGGCTGGCAGGGCAACTGCAGAATCTGGGGTTCACCGTCTGGGACAGCGACACGAATTTCCTGCTGGCCCGGCCGCCGCGGGGCAACGCCGCCGAGTTGACGGCCGCTCTCAAACAACAGAATATCCTCATCCGCCACTTTTCCAGCCCGCGGTTGAGCGACAAGGTGCGCATCACCGTCGGCTCACCGGAGGAAAATCGAATATTGGTGGATCGGTTGCGTGATATCGCCAACTAAGGCGAGCAATTGCATCGTGGGTCTTCCGGACGAAGGCAGAAGGCAAAAGGCGGCAGGCAAAGGGCTGATCGCGGGATTCTGAGGCAAGGGTCCGGCGCTTACGGAGAAGGTGCGGAACGGCGGGCGAGGGCAACAACAGAAACTTCACAGGAAGAATGAGGAGAGCGAGATGGGGAAGATCAACAGTTTCCGGGATTTGGTCGCGTGGCAGAAGGGTATCGAATTGGTGAAGACGATCTACATGCTGACGGCGAAGTTCCCGGATGACGAGAAATTCGGGTTGGTAAGCCAAGTGCGGCGGGCGGCAGTCAGCGTGCCGTCCAACATTGCGGAAGGTTACGCTCGCCGGTCCCGAGCGGATTATCTCCGTTTCCTGAATATTGCCCGCGGATCGACCGATGAAGTAGAAACTCAACTGATCGTGTCGAAGGAGCTGGGTTTTGCTAACCATCGGGGCTTAGGTGAGGCGATGAGTAGTACAAAGGAAGTGCAGAGACTGCTTGGCCGCTTGATCCGCAGTATTGAGCAGGCAACCGTGCGTTATCCCGCACTATCGTAGCAGATGTTCCGGCAGAGGCATAACGCACCGGTCGGCCGCGATGTCCAGCCCTTTGCCTTTTGCCTGTTACCAAACGCGAGAAATACCATGCGAACCTCAACAATCGACCGCAAAACGAACGAAACGAAGATCACCGGCAGCCTGAACCTTGACGGGGCGGGCACGGTTGACGCATCGACCGGCGTGGGCTTTCTGGACCACATGCTGGATCACCTCGGCAAGCACAGCCTCTCGGACCTGACGATCCGGGCCGAGGGCGACACGCACGTCGACGATCACCACACCGTCGAGGACGTCGGCATCTGCATCGGTGAGGCCCTGGCCAGGGCCCTGGGCGACAAGAAGGGCATCTTCCGCTACGGCTCTGCCAGCGTGCCGATGGACGAAACGCTCGCCAACGTCGCCATCGACCTGTCCGGCCGGTGCGCGATGGTCTTCAACGCGCCGTTCGTCGGCAGCAAGATCGGCTCGTTCGATACCCAGTTGATCCGCGAGTTCTTCGAAGCGATCGCCCGCGCGGCGGGGATGAATCTGCACATCAACGTTCCGTACGGTGCCAACGACCACCACATGGCCGAGGCGATCTTCAAGGCGTTCGCCCAGTCCCTGCGACAGGCCAAGGCCCTCGACCCGCAGCGCGCCGGTCAGATTCCCAGCACGAAGGGCACGCTGTAGAAGCTGCCGCGTCGAACGCTCCTGCTCGTTGAACATCGGTTCCCGCGTAGGATGATATGACAGGCGATCATCGGGAGGTATCCATGACACCAGAGCAGCGAGAACATCTCGACCGGTTCGCGGCAGAAGCCAAGGAATTCTGTCGCTTCATCGATTCCCTGGGCGCACAGGACCAGGCGTCCCGCTCCGAGGAACCGTACCACGATCTGCACCGCATGCTTTCGAAGATGGCTGCCACTGCCGTGGACATCCCCTGGGGCCAGAGCCCCGAGGGCAGCAGGAGCGTGGACCGGCCCGGGTACGACGGCTGGCAGGATCTGATGGGCAAGCTGGCTGAGGCGTTCGAGCCGGAGCTCGAGCAGGCCAAACGGCTGGAGCGGGACGACGTGGACCCGGACCTGGCCCACCGGATGTTCACGCTGGCCGATGACATCGCCGATATCTACAACGACCTGCGATACGGCCTGCAGTTGTACTGGCTGGACAACGAAGCCGCCGTCGACGACGCCGCCTGGCAGTGGCGGTGGAGTTACGAATCGCACTGGGGCGAGCACATGTTCCGCGCACTGCAGAGCATGCACGAGATGATCTACGGCCCGTACATCGTCATCGAGGATGAAGAGGATTAGGTTACAGCGTAACGGGTCTTCTGCCGCCCCCGCAAGAGGTCGGCGGGTCTCCTGCCGCCCCCGCAAGAGGTTGGCGGGTCTCCTGACCCGCCAACGGGAAAGAATGTTCGACAGGCTCCGCCCACAGTGAGCGTCGCTCAACGTGGTGGGTCGGGAGACCCACCACGCGTGCCCGCGAGAGGTTGGCGGGTCTCCTGACCCGCCAACAGGACGGGATGTTCGACAGGCTCCGCCCACAGTGAGCGTCGCTCAACGTGGTGGGT
>JBKHHU010000286.1:0-3353 GCA_046539045.1 Phycisphaerae bacterium | reverse complement strand
GACAAGAGCCAACTATCATTCTAACGGGAGGTCACTATGTTGACTGTCGAAGACATTCTGATGATCAAGGGTCCGGACGTCATCCTCGCTCCGGAGTCAACGGCGGTCCGGGACGCGGCCCGGATGATGGCTGAAGCCAACGTCGGCTCGCTGGTGGTGGAGGACTCCTCCAACAGCCCGGTCGGGATCTTTACGGAACGGGACCTCCTCAAGCGCGTCGTTGCCGTGGACAAGGACCCGGGAACATTGACGTTACGGGAAGCAATGAGCACACCCTTGAAGCACTGCAGCCTGTCCGATGAAGTCTCCGCGGTGCTCTCGCGCATGCGGGAACATCATTTCCGACACCTGGCGGTGATGGAGGCAGGCAAGTTGATTGGCATGATCGGACTGCGGGATGCGATGGCTGGGCTTCTCGGTGAGGCCAAAGGGTAAGCGCCCCGCCGGCAAATGTAGCTGCTCTGGGGACATAAGGCGTCTCGGCGACGATTCCACGAAGCGCGCTACTATGATGGTAGTGATACCGAAACGACCCCTGGGAAGGCTGCTATGTCGGAATCGAAAACAGAGACTACGGAACAGTCCCCCCCGCCGGACAAGAGCAGGCCTCGCATTCTCGTCGTCGACGACGAAAGCGCCATACGCGGGCTGCTGATCGACACGCTGGAGACCACCGGGCAGTATGATCTGACCGCCGCGGAAAATGGCGTGGATGCCAGGGAGAAGATCGCCAACAGCGACTTCGACGTGGTCGTCACCGATCTGCGGATGCCGGAGCTAGGTGGCATGGACCTGATGCAATGGGCTCAGTTGAACCGCCCGGGCCCGAGCTGGATCATCCTCACCGGCCACGGCACGTTTGATGATGCCGTCAAAGCCGTCCAGCTGGGGGCATTCGATTTCATATCCAAGCCGCTCTCGAGCATCGACACTCTGACCGTGACGATCCGCAACGCGCTGCGACAGCGGGAGCTGTCCGAAGAGCGGGATCGGCTGCTGCTTGAGGTGTCCGACCGCAACAAGCGTCTGCAGGAGAAGGTCAAGCAGATGGAGACCGCCTGCAAGCTGCTGCGCCAACAGGCAGGCACGATCGACGAAGACCTACGGCGGGCCGAGTTGATCCAGCGGGCGATCCTGCCCAACAGCGCCCCGCAGTGCGACGGTATCAGCGTGTCCTCGGTGTACCGCCCCTGCCAGAACATCGGCGGCGACCTGTACGACATTTCGCGCCTGGACGACAGGCACATCGCCGTGCACATAGCCGACGCAGCCGGGCACGGGGTCAGCGCGGCGATGCTGTCGGTGCTGTTCAAGCATCGGCTGCCTCTGCTGGACCACGAGTACCGCCCCAACGATCCTGCCGTCGCCCTGGCGTCGGTGAATCGCAGCCTGATGGAGGAGTGCTCCGCACCGGGGCTGTTTGTCACGGGGGCGCTGTGTCTGATCGACACGAAAGAGCAGAAGATGCGGATTGCCTCTGCCGGGCACCCGCCGCTGCTGCTCTACCGCGATGACGGGACGACGGAGATGATCTACCACACCGGACCGGCGCTGGGGATCACGGCCGATGCGCAATTCGCGGTGAAGACCGTGGAGTTCAAGACCGGCGACCGCCTGCTGCTATACACCGACGGGTTGTGTGAGTCGCAGACCAGCGACGATCCGCTGGAAACCGACGACCTGGTATCGGTACTGCAGCGCGAGGACGTGCATGGAAGAGACCTGCTGCACGAACTGCTGCAGATGGCTTCGGACCGGCGGGACCACCAGAACCAGGAAGACGACATCACGATGCTGCTGATCACCGCGGACAACGTCGAGAACTCCATCGACAACGGCAAGCCGCAACAGCCGCGCGGGAAAGGACGTGCCCCGGCCACCCAGGAACGCGCCCGCGTGCTCATCAGTCCCGGGCAGGAGTCGGCTATCTGCGTGCACGGGAAAGGCAACTGGGCGTACTCAGCCACTTTCCACGATTCCTGCATGGAAGAGATCAACGCCCACCACTCGGTGCTGGTGGATCTTTCGCTGTGCGATTACATGGACAGCACCTTCCTCGGCACGATCCAGGAACTGGTCGACCGGGCAGAGGAAGACCAGGTGACCTTCCGGATCCAGGGCGTGCTCCCGCCGATTCGCAAGCAGTTCGAGGAACTCGGAATGAACCGGGTGATCGAGCACATCAGCAAGGAAATGGAGCCGTTGCCGAACAACCTCGCGCCGCTGGAGGACAATCTGGAACAGGAACAGCGGGCGCGGAAACAGATGATCGACGCTCACGAGATCCTCGCCTCGCTCAACCAGAAGAACCGCCAGGAGTTCGAGAAACTCATCGAAGGCCTGCGGCGGGAGCAGAATCGCGAGAAATCGGTGAGATAGCCCCACCGTCAGACCCGATCCCCGGCACCTCGAAGTCAACCCAGCGATACGTCCAGGGTCATCATGACAGCGAAGCCTACTATGGTTCCCATGGTGGCAAGGTCCACGTTGCCTTCCCGCTGAGACTCCGGGATCAGTTCCTCCACCGCGACGAAGATCATCGCCCCGGCAGCAAACGCAAGCGCGTACGGCAGGATGGCTGACATGCTGATCACCAGCCAGGCACCCACCACGCCGGCGATGGGCTCGACCATCCCGGACAACTGCCCGTACCAGAACGCTCTGCCCCGACTCATACCCTCGCGTCGCAACGGAAGCGACACGGCAGAGCCTTCCGGGAAATTCTGCAACCCAATGCCGACCGCCAGAGCGATTCCCGCTCCGACCTGCGCGATCTGGGCATCACTGCCCGAGATCATGGAGGCCGCCGCCCCGAAAGCCACCCCCACCGCCAGCCCCTCCGGGATGTTGTGAATCGTAATCGCCAGAACCAGCAGCGTGCTGCGCTGCCAGGAGGTCTTGACGCCCTCGGCGATCGTCAGGTCCGGGTGCATGTGCGGCAGGAGACGGTCGATCACCCGTAAACACACCGCCCCCAGCAGGAAACCGATCAAAGGTGGGACCCACATCGGCAGCCATTCCGGACGGCCGTGCCCGGTCTCGGACATCGCGATGGCCGGGGCGAGAAGGCTCCAGAAACTCGCAGCGATCATGACCCCCGCCGCCGCCCCGAGAGACGCGTCCAGGAATTTCTGGTTGAACTTCGTGGTGAAGACGACCAGCCCGGCCCCGGCCGCGGTGACTGCCCATGTGAAAAGCGTCGCCATCAATGCCTGAACGACGGGATCAAGCCCCATGAACCAGTCGACAATAGCCTGCATCTCTACCTCCGGGCCGGTAGTATGAAACCAAATGTGCCGCGCAACCTTCTGCCGCGACTCACACTATAGTATAGACACCGAAAGCGCAGAACC
>JBKHHU010000093.1:0-13429 GCA_046539045.1 Phycisphaerae bacterium | reverse complement strand
GGTGTTGAGTACATGGCACCGCAAGCTCTCCGTCACGAGCCGGAATGGGCGGTGGTCGTGCTGTCGTCGCTGGTCTATACCGGCGACGTGGTCATGTCCGTGCCCGGCAAGAAGCTCGACGCCACATCCATGAGCCAGCTTGCCGCAACCGACGTGGCTGAGCTTGCTCAGTTCAAGCACGTTGAGCGCCCGAAGGACTACAACCTGCCGGCGCTCACCGCGATCTTCGAGCTCCTCGGCCTCACGCCGGGCATGGCCAAGCTGGTCACCCAAGGCAAGGATGAACCCGTCGTTCAGCTCCAGAAGGCCGTCACTTCATCCGTCAACCGCCTCGTCATGGCCCAGCAGCACTTGCAGGAGGGGCTGACATTCTGGAACCGAAGCCTTCTGGCTGAAGACCAGGTGACCAAGCTTCGTGTCCGTCTCGACCAGGCCAAGGAGTTCCTGGAGTCGCTCCAGGGCTACACGCTTCAAGGAGAACCACCTCGACCCGCTGATCCAGGCGGGTGTGATCGCCATGACCAATCCTGACAATCCCCGCGCCTCCAACCAGCAGTACGTGCTCACCGAACTCGGAGCTGAACTGAAGGCCAGGCGACTGGGACGAACCGACCCGAACAAGCCAAGCCGTCGACACGTTCGCTTGAGGTCGCCGTCGTTGATTGGCTCAGGTATCTGGGCGTGGCAGAGAACGTCCAGGGCCGCGATCGGGGGAAGTTCGGCCACGAACTCAAGGTGAACGTTACTGGCACCAGCCGGTCTCATGACCTGACGCACGTGGGCGTTGGCGTCAGCCAGGTTCTCCCGATTCTCGTGGCGAGCCTGCTGGCGGATTCCGCCGACGGCGATGGAGAGCCGCTGTCGGACCGTCAGCACTGGATTCTGGATCAGCTTCGCGATGGCGTGAAGCTGACGCGAGCATGGTCGAGAAGAACAGCAGCATCGGCGTCCGGCAAGCCAAGCGGGAACTGATCGGCCTGACCAAGCGCGGCATGATCGAGTTCGTCCGCAAGCCTCGCCCCGGCTACTACATGCTCCGCACCCGGTCCACCAGCAAGGCCGGTGGGACCACCTGATCGGAATCCTTGCCAACGGCGTCAGAATCGACTTGATGTGATCGCGAAGTGATGGCTCCCTGTGCTGACGGAATAACCCCGTAGCCAAGGAGCAACGATCATGATCGACGAAGACGTCAAGCGAGAGTTCAGGAACCAGGTCCGCCGGGCGCGCCGCGACCTGCTCTACATGCTGGACTGGATGGAAACCGAACTGGATCGCATGGACGAGCCGCCCAAGCCACCGAAGAAGTCGAAGACCACCGGGCGATCCAATCCCGACGACCGGCTGAACGACCGCCACCATTGGATCATGGATCAGCTGCGTGACGGCGTGCAGCTGACGCGGGATATGGTGATGGAACATTTCCAGCTCGGCGACCGCCAGGCCAAACGGGAACTGACCACGCTGACCAATCGCGGCCTGATCGACTTCGAGCGGATGCCGAGGCCGGGGCACTACGTGCTGCGCGTGCATGTCACACGCCCGGACGAGCCGACGATCTGACCGATCGATCTCGGCTTTCTGGCGGTGCCACGTGGGGTGACAGACGCGGTGTCAATGCGGTGCCAAAGACCGGATCAGCACCCGAATCCCGCTCCTGGACACCCTGACAGACCACCCAACCCGCACTTCGCCTATGCCGTGGTCGGCGACAGCGCCGACCTCGCCGTCGGCGCTCACTCATCGTGTCCGAGGGCCACATCGACCTCTTCCAGTGCCATGTCACCGCAACTTTGGCGCGTCTGAGCATACGGCGGCAGATCACCACACTCGGCGTCCATCGCGGCGAGATCGCTCATAAGTTCATACAGTATGTTGCGTTGCAGCGATGGCATGAGGAACCAGTTCAGAAACTCGGCCGCCAAAGGTTCAAGAGTCCTAAGGGCACGGCGAGTGCTCGAAGCGACCGTTCGCGATGCGCATGCCCTCTGCGGTGCCGGAGATCAGCAGCGGCTGAGTGCCCCGCCGACGATCGTCAAAATCCTGGTGCGACATCCCGTGGACCCATACGTCCACTGCCTTGCCGCTCAGTTCGGCCGCTGTCTGGGGCGGCGCTACCCTCAGCACGCCTTTGCGCTCGCGACCGTCCGCGGTTGCGGTCCACCTGCCCTTGTCGCCCTCGCCGGCCAGCCCGGCGTCCACGGTGATGGCCATGTCCTCATCATCTTGCTTGTAACGTTCCAGCCGGTAGGTGAAGCTGCCTTTCAGCCGGCCGTCGTCAATGCTGAACCGGTCGGTCTCGATCTTCTGGGGCACGGGCGACCGCGCCATCGGCACCAGGACGGCCGCGCGCGTGACCTTCCCGTCGTCGATCGCCAGGTGCAGCCGCATCCCCGCGTAATGATCGTTGGCGAAGATCGGCGTCACATCGCCGAGCCACAGTTCGCGGTATTCGACCGCCAGCGCCGGCCCGCTCAAAACACCCGTCACGGCGAGCACGATAGGAATCAGTTTCCAGGGCAAATGCATGGTTGCTCCTTGTTGTTACTGGAAATTCGCTTCCGGATCCGGAGCTGACGCGGCGGGTTCGGTATGGTCGTGGCGGCCTTCATCGCCAAGGGGATTCTCGGCGACTTCCGCGCCGACCAGGGTTTTCATGGCTCGCCGGAGGGGGGTTCGAAGGCGGCCCGGGGCGTCTGGAGGCCAGTTCGCGGCAGCCGAAGCCCCCTCGGCGCGGACCGCTCCCCGCGGGCAGGCATCGCGGGGAACACGGAATGGAGCGTCGGGCCTCATGACGGGACGTCTGCCGACCGCTATTTTTGCGGCTCCACGGTAATGTCCACGGTCGTGCCGTTGGTGATTGTATTGTAGACCGGCGAGAATCGAGCCAGCTGCTGGTGCTGTCGCGACAGAAATGGTACGCGAACTCAGCACCTCGGAGAGAAACTCCCGGCCATGGAGTGGGTTTCACATATGCCGTCGCGGCCGGCTTTTTCTCTGCGCCTCCCGCGGTCCGACGTACTCGATCCCAGGAAAGGAACATCCGAAATGTTACGGATTGCCAAGGCCGCCGGTTTTCTGATCTCTGTCGTTGTCCTCAGTTCCTGTTCGGCGGCCGGAATCGCCGAGGAAGTCATCGCACGTCCGAAGACTGCCGATATCACAGGCAAGCCATTCCAGCAACCCAAGATCTCAAGCGATACGTTCCAGGCCAATGTCATGCTGGTGGGGCTGCTGCCCCGTGCGAAGAAGCCTGCGAACTTCGAACTGCTCCTGACCCGGGCGACCGGCGAGTGGCGCAGCGTTCTGGGCAAGGCCTACAAGTACAACACCTCCAGCCATCCGGTCAAGAACACCGGGCTCAAGGCGACCGAGGACGGGCTGGAGGGCACCGTGCACATCACCATTCATCCCGACGCATGGGTGCCTGAAGACGGGAAGAGACGCGACATCGACGTGACGCTCAAGGACGTCACTTTCGCCAAAGAAACCGACGAGCGAGGCAACCGCCTCATCAACGGCGGTTACACCGCCGTCATCGCTCACCCTGACGGCAGCAAGAAGGAAGTCTCCGGCAAGGTGGTCGGTACGGTGGCTCCCTTCCGCCTTCCGGGCGTATGGACGGCCGGGGCTGCCGACGGCGCGGGCATTGCCTTCGAGTTCGACATGGGCACAGACCGTGTGAACTGGAACCACATGCGATGTGCCGTGCAGGAATTGTCGCAGGTCTCCGATCTGCGGGGGTACCGGGGGCTTACCTGCACTGTCTCCACCGCCAAACCCCGAGACGACGTCCACGTGACGCTGTGGATCCGCGAGAGCGACGGGAGTTGGTACTACCTCCGCTCGGCGGTGCCGCTGATCGACAAGGTCAACTCCGCCACGGTCGATTTCGCGGATTTCGCCGAGGCCGAGTGGGTCTCCCCGGGCAGTCATATAGATGAAGACTACGTGATCGACCTGTCGCAGATCTCGCACATCGCCATCGGCGTGGTCAATCCGCTGGGCGTGGGGGAGGTGAACTTCACGCTGGAGAAGCTGAAGCTGGAGGAGAAATCGCAGCGCATTGAGCCGCGGGTTCAGGCAACCTGCTCGGGCAAGATGCTGAGCATCAACAACCACAACGTGGTGCCTGCCCCACTGTTTGGCGGTTTCGCCGGCAACATGCCGCAGCAGTACCGTCCGGGCTGCCAGCGGAACCTCTATGCCCAGAGCTATCCCCGAAACCCCTGGCAGGACTGGTACAAGTTCAACACCCCCGGATTCACAGACTGGCGACCGTTGATGGACATCTTCTCCGGCAAGGTCGAGAAGCACGCCAAACTGGTGGAGTATCTCCACAGCCGCGTGGATGACGGCAAGTTTCGCACACGTTTCAGGAAGTTCAGTCTGGACAAGCACCTCAAAAGCCGCGACGGCAAGAATTCGCCGCGCGACCTGCGCAGGCTGCTGGACAGCCTGCTTCGCGTCAAGGATCTCTACAGCGCAGAGGCGTGGAAGGGCTATGAACTACCCGAGAAGGTCGTCGCCGACGTCACCCGCAAAGACAAAGACGAGGTGCAGGTCTATCAATTCAACCGCCGGCTGCTGGAAGCAACCTTCGCCGAATACATCAAGCCCGTGCCCGAACACGGACCGGCGGAGATGTTCTACATCGAATGCTACGGCGAGCGCAAGGAGCCGGCCGTCCTGGTGCGGAACCCCAACGGTTGGGAGCGGCAACTCCGTGGCTGGGCCCGAAGCCTCGCCGAGAACAGCCGCGACTTCCAGAAGTACGGCGAGGTGGTCCTGGAGTTCTGGAACGAGCCCTATCTGCACTGGGGCAGCAAGGACAAGATCAACCTGAAGAACCACTACTATCGCGAAGATCTCGCTGCCGAGAATGGCCCCGTGATGCTGAAGATGCGGCCGGGCTTCGACCGCGAGGATATCAAGGACTATGCCGCGCTCGCCCGGTTCTGCCGGAGCGACAACCCATTGGGCAAGCTGATCGCCAAGAAGATCGAACGCGTGCGTGATTGGTCGCAGTACGACCCCGACGGTAACGACGAACTCGACGACCGTACGCGTGAGCAGGTTTCGCGATCGCTGAACAACCTGCTGGACTCTGAAGAACTGGCGAAACTGGCGATGTGGAAAGAGGCCTCCTTGCCCGAGCCGGTCCAGTCCCTCAAGACCAAGGTCGCAAAAGGGGAGGCTTCGGAGTATGAACTGTCGGTGCTGAACCGCAGTCTCCTGGCGGCCGCCCTACCGAAAGTATTCACTCCCAATCCGGCCCTTGAGCCCGGGGCAATCATCCCGCACCTCAAGTGGCACAAGGACGCCAAGGGCAACTGGGGCGTGGTCGACGAGACCGCCTTCACCTACTGGTCGGGCAAGGGAAACGGTTGGATTTACGACAAGATGTACAGGGTGATCGCCTCAGAGGTCAAGAAGCACAACCCCCAGATCACCACGCTGGCGGGTTGGGGCTTCCGCTGGAACGAGGACCACTGGGCGGCGTGGGACCTGCTGTACAAGAACACCATCGACCGGAACATCGAGTACATCGACGGCATTCACGAGCACCACTACCAGGGCGACGTGACGGCGATGCCCGGCGCGTATGAGGTGCTCACCGCCTATGGCGTCACCAAACACAACAAGTGGCTTTACAGTTACAACACCGAGACCAACGACCTTCTCGACGCCCCGTCCCGCGGGAACATCACCTCCTCGGCCGAGGCGCGCCGCGCTACCGAGTACCGCCGCATGTCCTACAACATGCGGGACATCCTGTACGCGATTCACCAGACGCCCGACAAAGCCCGCGGACGAACCATGATCCACCCCACCGCCACGCAACAGGCCCTGCACGTGGGCTACGGACTCATGCGGAACCTGCGCGGCCGCCTGGTGGCGTGCGAGACCTCCGACCCGGACGTGTGGATGGTCGCCAGCGTGGACGGCACCGACCCCAACGCCATGCCGCCGGCGTTCGATGGCACCCAGAAACTCGTGGTCATCGTGTTCAACGATCACCGGCACGATCGCGCCGTGGACATTACCGTCGCCGCACCCACCGGCACTGTTTTCCGGGACGGCCGGGCCGAACGGACCCACGTGGACAAGTCCGACTACCAGATCTCGCGTCCGGGCGAGGACGTCCAGGCCGCCGGCAGGACGGAACTGACTCTCCGGGCCGTGCCCATCCAGGGACGCGGTGCGTGGAAGATCGAACTGCCGCTCAAGGGCGCAGTCGTCGAAAGCGACGAGGTCGTCCGAAAGCAGTTCTTCTCGCCGGACATCCTGCAGGTCGTGAAACGAGGCACGCCGCTGAAGAAGACCGTGGCGATCGACCCTGAATGGCTCAACGCCGACCGCGCATGGCTGAAGCTGGTGGTAGAGAACGTCGCCACTGGCGAGGGCAGCGTGAAGATCGGCAAGCAGACCATCCCGCTTCCGACGGCGTATACGGCCGACAACGTCAACCGGATCGTCTGGTTGGAGGTGCCTGTCGGCGTCCTTACAGAGAAGACGCCCGTTACGTTCCAGGTCAACCAGGGCAACCACGCCGGATACCGCGTGGACATGACCAGCCTCGTCCTGGAAAAGAGGAAATAGCTCGGCCGACCGCTCATCCGGCAAGGAACCGATTTGCCCCTTCAGGGATGAGTCGGGCGCATGACGCTTCTCGGGCACAGCCAAACCCACGTCGTTGCAGGTCCGGTGGAGTCCGACCCGCAGCGGCGGGCTTTTCGTTTGACTCGCGCACCGCTTTTCCGCTCATGATCGCCCCCGGGAGGACGCGGACCTCCGAGTTTCGGTGTAGAAGACCGCTTTTCTATCCGGCTGAGTACAGGCGCATGGGCGTCATTGTACGTTATCGCCTTCGAAAGCGGTCAGTTCACCACGAATCGAGCGGTGCTGCCCGTTTTGCCTGCGGAGACTTCCAGGCGGGCGTCGATCCGCTCCTTCAACTCCGCCACGTGAGAGATGATTCCGACGAGGCGGCCTGATTGCTGGAGGTCGATAAGCGTCCGGATCGCGTCGTCCAGTGCTTCGCTGTCGAGGCTGCCGAAGCCTTCATCGATGAAGATCGCGTCCAGTCGCACCCCTCCGGCGTATTCCTGCACAACGTCGGCAAGGCCCAACGCCAGCGACAGCGCCGCCAGGAAGCTTTCTCCGCCGGAGAGCGTCTGAACCGGCCGAGCCTGACCGGTGTAGTGGTCTTCGACTTCCAGATCCAGGCCCTTGGCCCCGCGACGATCGGTCAGCTCCCGCTGCCGGCGGAGTTCGTAGCGTCCCTTGCTCATGATCTGAAGCCGCCTGCTCGCTGCCAGCAGGACGTCATCCAGCAGAATCCCCAGCACATAGCGATGGAACGAGAGGTTCAGCGAGTTCCGCCCGCCGGCGATCTCGCCGAGGGTGTTGTAGACGGCGTAGTGCTTCTCGGCCGATTCCTGCTCGGCTGCCATTTTCTCAAGTTGGTCGCACCATTTCTCGTGCTGGGCGACTTTTTCCTCCAAGGCTGCCTGCTCGCCCAGCAGACGCTCGACCTCTTTCTCCGTCTCCGCGGCAGCTGCCTGGAGTTTGTCCGGGTCGGGAGCTTTCACGCCCTCGGCAGCGGCAGTGGCCCGGGCTGCCCGATCCTTCGCGGCGGACAGATCATCCTGGTACTGCTGGATGCGCTTGTGATGCGTCTCGATCTGCTCCGGCTCGAGGCGAGCGGCGGTGTAAGTTTCTTCCGATTCGAACCCGGCCTTGGTGAGGCGAGCCTGAAACTCCTTTCGGGCAGTTCGTGCGGCATCGGCGGCTTTGGCTGCAGCGGTCTCGGCAGCTTTCGACTCGGACCGACAGGTCAGAAGCTGCTCCCGCGCTTTGTCTGCCGCCTTGGTTGCTTCATCGAGGGCGGACCTGATTTCATCCCGTTCGGTTGTGAGCTTCTGCTTACGGGCGGTAAGCTTTTCGGGGCTGCGCAGGTCTTCGGGAACGGCCTCCCGCCGCTCGGTCAAGCGAGCTTCCGCGGAGGCGGATTCGGCTTTTGCGTTCTGCAGTCGCTCGACCAACTGCTGCGCCTGCTTTCCCGCAGAGGCGGCCTGGTTCTCGAGACGCTCCTGGGTATTGCCGATTTCAGTCAGTTGCTTTCGGGCTCGATCGGCCTTGTCCCGTTGGGTTTGCAACTCTGCGATCTGCTCCTGCAGTTGCTCCGGCCGGCGGTCCACCTGATCCCCGAGGTCGGATTCCAGCGACGTCACCTGGGCCGAGGCGACCTTCAGCCGGCTCTTCTGTTCGGAAAGATCCGCCTGCGCCTCGTCGCGAGTTTTCTGGCGATCGGCAACCGTTCGGCGCTGGGCTTCGAGAGCTTCCTTGTCCGGTATCTCATCGGCGGATTCTGCGGGCGCGGGGTGATGGGTCGATCCGCAGACGGGGCAGGGCTTGTCCTCCTCCAGGGAGCGGGCGAGCAGGGCGGCACTGCCGGACTGGTACTCGCGCTCCATTTGCCGGAGCCTTTCGATAGCCTGCTGGAGTTTCGTTTCCGCCTGCTTAACGGTCCGGTCGGCCTGTTGCACCTGCCGGTCGGCTTTCTCCCGCTCTGCCCGGGCCTGCTTGAGTTCCACCAGGGCCTTGTGCGTTCGCTGTACTTCCTTCAGGGCAAGCGTGTGCTGTTCAAGGCGCCCGGCGGTCTCCTTGGCCTTCGACTGTTCGGCTGAGAGTGTCTGAAGCTTCTGTTCGAGTTGTTTCCGTTGCTTCTCCGCGGCGGCGTGCTGTTCGGAGAGTTTCTTTGCTTCGGCCGCCTTATGCTCGGCGGTTGTCTTTGCTTCCGATAGCTTGTCCACCTGCTGGGCGAGTTGGTCGAGGCGGTCGATCTCCCTGTTGAGCGGGTCGAGTTTCTCTGCCCGTTTCTGCTGCTTGGACAGCGCCTCTTGGGCCTGATCCATCTGCTTCCCGGCGGCGGTCAGGGCCGCATCGGCCTTTTCAGAAGCATCCCGGGCTTGAGCGGCTTCCTTGCGGCGCTGGCGGCAGGCGGTTTCGACATCCCGCAGCGCCAAAGCCTTCTCCGCCTGCTCCGCGCGGCGACGCAGCTGGTCGACCTCTTCCTCCCGCGCCCGTACCTTGTCCAGTGCCGCCTGTGCATCGCGGGCTTCTTTCAAGGCGTCGGCCGCGGACTTGCCTTCTTCCAGAGCCCTATCGGCAGCTTCTTTTTCCTTCCGGGCGTTTTGCAGTTCCTTGACGGTCCGGCCGCGCTGCTTTTTCAGTTCATCGAGTTTCTCGGTCAGTTCATTCGGTCTCTCGGCCCCGGCCAGTTCCAGAACCTGCGTGCGGCGATTCTGCAGTTGCTCCAGTTGCTGCTTCGACTGCTTGCCCTGCTCCTTGAGCCGCTGCTCGACGAGTCTGTAGAACTGGGTCCGGAAAAGCGTCTCCAGGATATCCTGCCGCTCGGCAGACCCGGACACCAGCAACTTGCGGAACTGCCCCTGCGGCAGCATGACGACCTGCCGGAACTGCTGCGAGCGGAATCCCAGCAGGTTCTCCACGGCCAAGTCCACCTCCCCGATCTTCGTCGCCATCGGCTCGCCGTCATGGGCATCGTCCTCGACGTCCGTCCGATCGTACAGCGTCGCAGCCGCCTGCTGGGTGGTCATCCCGTCGCCGCGTTTCTTCGGACGGTCATAGGCGGGGTTCCGCCGGACGCGGTAGCGGTCTGCTCCCAATGCAAAGTCGAACGTCACCTCGGTCTCGGTGTCCGGATCGGCATGCTGGGACCGCATCTGGCTGCCGTCGCGTTCATCCCCTGAGGTGTTGCCGTAGAGGGCGTAGCAGATCGCGTCGAGGACCGTCGATTTGCCCGAACCGGTCGGCCCGGTGACCAGGAACAGCCCGTTTTCCCGCAGGTCCCGGAAGTCGAGCGTCTGCTCGCCCGCATAGGGGCCGAAAGCTTTCATGGTAAGCCTGAGCGGTTTCACGAAGTCGCCTCCCGCTGCTCGGCACGGGCACCGTCGGCCACGTCGGAAAACGCATCCAGTTGAGCTTCGTCCGGTTCTCTGCCGGTCACCTCTTCCAGGAACCCCTTGAACAGGTCCAGCTCCGTATCCTTCCGCGGGTCGGCTCGGTTGGGCGTATCGGACGCGTTTGCCAATCGCAGCCCGGCCCGGTCCAGGTGCAGCACGTTGGGGTAGACTTCGCGGAGCTTGCCCATCGCGTCGAATATGTGTTCGGTGTCGGTCAGTGTGACCATCAGGTAATCCTCCCGGCCGGGGTCTTTGTCGGCACCTGCAAGCACATCCGTCAGCAGCCCTTCGATGCACCGGACCTGCCGACGGGGCGTCAGCTTGATCTCCCTGATATCCGCCGAGCCCGCCGCGTCGATTTCCACAATCGATACGGACTTGTTCTGCTTGGCCTCCGAGAAAGAGTATCGCATCAGCGATCCGCTGAATCGGACGGCTCCGCCGTTGAACGACTGAGGCCGATGCAGATGCCCGAGGGCGACGTAGTCGAACCCGTCAAAGACAGCAGGATCGATCGCCCCGGCCCCGCCGACGCTGAGCGGCCGTTCGGATTCGGACTCCTGACCGCCTCCGACGAAGCAGTGGGCAACGGCAATCGCCCGCTGGTTTTCCTGATGCCCGGCCCGGATGCCTTGCATGAGATGGACCATCGCTTCGGAATGACCGCGGAGATCGGGCAGATCAGCCTGGTGGCGGATGACGGCCGGTTCCGCGTAAGGAAGCGGGTAGACGTGGATCGGTCCGTGGTCGTCCGCAAGCGTCACCGGCTGGGGGCTGCACGTCGGCACGCCGAGGATGTGAACCCCGCAGGACCGCAACATGCGGGAAGCGAAATTCAGCCGCGTGGGGCTGTCGTGGTTCCCGGCGATCACCACAACCTGCGTGCCGCAATCCTGGGCGAGACGACAGAGCGTCTCATCCAGCAGATCCACGGCGTCGCCGGGCGGAACGGCCCGGTCGTAGACATCGCCGGCAATCAGCACCGCGTCCGGCTGCTCCTGACGAACCAGGTCGACGAACTGGTCCAGCAGGTACGCCTGATCCTCGATAAGGTTTGCCCCATGCAGGGCTCTCCCGAGGTGCCAGTCTGCGGTATGTATCAGCTTCATCCGTGTCACCCGCCATGGTTGGCTCTGATGTTGAGAACTCTCGTCCGTGCAAGTTAGGTTATACCCGAACAAACGCCTTAGTGAAAGGCCTTTCCGCTGCGCAAGGGAAAAAAGCGGCTCGTAAGCAGACTCGGTGTTTACTTGCGGCCTGCCCCGGGCAATACTCGGATGGAATGGTCTTCTGGAGGAGGTGCAGGCAATGGAACGGGAAAAGGTAGCGATGGAGCAGACGGACGTGCTGGTGATCGGTGGCGGCACGGCCGGGGCGATCGCCGCGCTGCAGAGCGCTCGGGCGGGCGCATCGACGATGATCGTCGAGTCCGGTGCGCGGTTGGGCGGAACGATGACGGCAGGGGGCGTCTGGGCGGTGCAGTTTTTCAACGCCGGGAGTAGACAGGTGATCGCCGGTATCGGCTGGGAGATGGTCTGCAAGTCGCTGGCTCTGGAGAACAAGCCCCAGCCGGACTTCTCTGGCGACGGGGACTGGACCGGGACGAATGTATTCATCAACGGTGACATCCTCTCACTTGTGCTGGAGGAGGAAGCGCTGGCGGCGGAAATCACGCTGCACTACCACGAATTCCCGCTGTCGGTAACTCAAACCGAGGACGGCGTATGGACGGTCATCGCCGTCGGCCGCGGAGGGGTCCGGCGGGAGATCAAAGCCAAACAACTTATCGACTGCACCGGCGATGCATCGGTGGTCGGGATGCTGGGCCTGCGGCGCCGGCGGGAGGAGACCATCCAGCCGGGCACCCTGATGTGCCGGTTGCGGGGGTATGACCCAACTTCGCTGGACGAGGCGGAAATCCAGCGTCGCTACGAAGCGGCATTGGCCAACGGCCTGCTGGAACCCTCGGACTGGTGGCGGTCTTCTGATATGCCTTTCATCGGCCTTCTGCAGCAGCACGGTTCGAATGCCATCCATGTGCCAGATGCGGACAGCTCCACCAGCCAGTCCCAGACGCTTGCGAGCATCCGCGGGCGGGCGGCACTGTTGAGGCTGCTGAGGTTCGTCCGGACGCTGCCCGGGTGCGAGGATGTCCGCCTGGTGAAGATGTTTGAGGACACGGCCGCCCGGGAGACGTTCCGGATCACGGGCGAGAAGACGGTTACCGAAGAAGATTATGTCTCCGGGAAGGTGCACGAGGACGCGGTCTGCTACAGCTTCTATCCGATCGACGTCCACACCGAAACGGGCGTGATTTACGAGCCGCTGCCGAAGGGCGTTGTCCCGACCGTTCCCCTTGGGGCCCTGGTACCCGAGGAGAGCACGAACCTGCTTGCTGCAGGGCGGACCGTCTCCAGCGATCGCAGGGCGAACTCGGCCCTGCGCGTGATGGCCAGCTGCATGGCGATGGGGCAAGCAGCCGGGGCGGCGGCAGCTCTTGCGTGCCGGACGGCGTCCACACCGGGACGGGTGAACCTGCAGGACCTCCGCGAGCTGACGGCAGGGCACGGAGCGATTATCCCACCGACGCAGTGAGAGCAGCGATGTGGAGGAACAGAAGCGGGGAGCCCCTTTTAAAGGAGCCCGCCGCTTCTTCTGATAGGGGTCCGGTGCTGTGAACTCAGACGGTGGTCCAGCCCGGCCAGCTGGTATTGGTCCGGCGTTCCGGAGCGAAGACCTTGCTGCCCTTATCCAGCGTATCGGCCGGCCCGATCAATCGGATCGTGTTCCCGCGTCGCAGGATAATCACGTCGCGCGGGTCACCGTCGCGCAAAGCCACACGGCTGACATTCACACGGTCATACCTTTGGGCGAAGGGGTCGTCGTACGGCACGAGACTGTCCAGGTCGATCAGGCGGTTGCCCAGGTGGTCGTAGATGCCCCTCCAGCCCGGACCGTCGCAGATAAGCAGATGCTCCAGGCCGTCGCCGGTCCAGTTCAGCGGTTTGGAATTCTGACACACGAATCCCGGCTGGAACCGGCTGACCCGTTCACCATTGGGAGCATAGATACCCATGACACCGTAGTTGCCCCATCGGTTGCTGGAGATCGTGTGGACGTCGCTGCTGCCGGGGATGACGCACCCGGCTGAGACGGATTGGGCGTGCCCTTGCGGATGGGCGGCCAGCATCTCACCGGTGCGGGCATTGCAGACCAGGTGCCCGGCAGAGCTGGAGGCCATCTGGAGCGTAGGAGCTGCATCCGGCCCGGCGAAGAACCCCATGGTCGAGGAGTCGACGTGCCCGCCATTGGGAACCAGTAGCCGGCGGGTGATTTCGTCCTGCCGCCAGAGCACCTCGCCGTCGGCGCTGAGCAACAGACACCCGGCGAACACTTCCTCCCGGCCGTCGCCGTCCACATCGCAGACTGCGTTGTGA
>JBKHHU010000092.1:0-13449 GCA_046539045.1 Phycisphaerae bacterium | reverse complement strand
TTACCATAGACCCGCCAATGACTACCGACCCCTCCATCCAGGATATTGAGAAGCAGATCGACGAGTTCCGCGAGAGCTACCGTGCCGTGGCGGAGCAGCTTGGCAGGGTCATCGTCGGGCATCAGTTAGTGCGGCAGCAGGTGCTCACCTGCCTGCTTGCCGGTGGGCATGCGCTGCTGGAGGGCGTGCCCGGGCTCGGCAAGACGCTGCTGGTCCGCACGCTGGCCGATGCACTGGACTTGAGCTTCAGTCGCGTCCAGTTCACGCCCGATCTCATGCCCGCGGACATCACCGGCACGAACATCGTCGTCACCTCCGGCGGGGACAAGAGCTTCCGCTTCCAACCCGGACCGATCTTCGCGAATCTCGTGCTGGCGGACGAAATCAACCGGGCCACGCCCAAAACGCAGTCGGCTGTGCTGGAAGCCATGCAGGAGCACACCGTCTCGGTCAGCAGAGAAACCCACCGCCTGCCCGAGCCGTTCCTTGTGCTCGCCACGCAGAACCCGCTGGAGATGGAGGGCACCTATCCGCTGCCCGAAGCGCAGTTGGACCGCTTCCTGTTCAAGATCACCATGAACAGCCCGGCTGTGGAAGATGTGATTACCATCCTGGACCGCACCACCGGTGCGGAGGTCCCTGCCGCCGAGGCCGTCGTGGACGCCGATTGCGTTCTGTCCATGCAGCAACTGGTCCGCGGGGTGCCCGTGGCCCGCGATGTGAAGGAAGCCGTCGCGCGGGTCCTGCTCAACACGCACCCCGATCGGGCCGACTCGCCGGAGGTTACCAGGAAGTATGTCCGCTATGGCGCCAGCCCGCGCGGTGCCCAGGCGATCGTGCTGGCAGGGAAGGTAGCCGCCCTCCGCGACGGCAGGTCGTGCGTGAGCTATGACGACGTCCGGGCCGTGACGCTCCCTGCCCTTCGCCACCGCCTGATCCTCAGCTTCGAAGGGCAGGCAGAAGGCATCGAGCCGGACGACATCCTGCAGCAGGTGCTGACGGTCTCTCTGCCGGACTGACCGGACCAACCGCCCGAAGCGTTTCCCCTACTTCCCCTCCCTGTACATGCTTTCCGCTGGAAATCCCCCTGTTCTTGCCCCACCGGTATTCCATCTGTTCCGTGGGGCTTAGCCTCCCGGCGGCGCAAGTTTTCAGATCGGCGGATTTGGATTGGTCGGTTGACGCCTCTAGAGTTTCATCCTTCGGGGGTCGTTGGTTTTTCAAGAATTTACGTTACTCAAGCAGGCGAATTCAGGAGCAGACACATGGTTGATGTGCATGGACGATGGGCAGAGTTTCGGTTCTTCCGGCCGGGCGCGAAACAGGTCCGTCTTGCGGGAGAGTTTAACGATTGGGACCACCGGCAGTTGCTCATGGCCCCGACGGGCGACGGCTGGTGGGAGGCACGCATGAAGCTGCCCGCCGGATCGTTCCGCTTCAAATACTGGGCGGACGGTCAATGGTTCAGCGACTATGCCGCCTTCGGCCTGGAGCCCGGCCCCCACGGATACGAAAGCGTGGTGCGGATCAGCGAAACAGGGTAAAGGCATTTTTCTAGGGGGTTACTGCAGTTCCCGACGCTCGCTGATGGCATCGGTGAGCATGGTTCGGTTGGCGTACTCGATGGACCCGCCGGTGGGCAGGCCTCTGGCCAGGCGGGTGACCTTGACCGGCCTGGTTTCCAGCATTTCGGCGATGTGCAGGCTGGTGGAATCGCCGGCGACGGTGGGGTTGGTAGCCAGCAGCACTTCCTTGACCGATTCATCCTCGCAGCGCTCGACGAGGGAATCGATGGTGAGGTCCTCGGCTTCGATACCTTCCAGCGGAGCGATATGGCCCATGAGCACGTGGTAGACGCCCTTGTAGGCGCCGGTGGCTTCGAGGGCCAGCAGGTCCTTGGGCTGCTCGACGACGCAGATGACGCTCTTGTCGCGGTGATCGTCGGCACAGATGTTGCAGATGTCGCCCTCGGTGAGGTTGTAGCAGACACTGCACGGCCGGATCTGGTCCTTCACGTCACGGATGGCCCGGGCGAGCGTCATGGCCTCCTCCCGCGTGCTCTTGAGCAGGTGAAACGCCAGGCGCTCGGCAGTGCGGGCACCGATCCCGGGCAACTTCCCGAACTCGTCGATCAACTTCTCGATTGTGTCAGCGTATTTGGCCATGACTCACCTTCGGAACGGCTACGGCTTGGTCCACGAACCTGGCCTCCGGAGCTTCAGCGAAGGAGGCTTACACGAATGTTCACGAATTACTGGGCTGGCGCCTGACGGAAGACGCCTACGCTCTACACGGCAACGGCTTTGGTCCACAGATTACACCGATTGCACAGATTATTCTGGCTCACGCCTGTAGGAAGACGCCTACGCTCTGCGGCAATGTCGTTGGCGGGCGTTTCTTCACGTTGCGTTCGCCCCCCATGCAGCGGTCTCAGCCGAAGCATCGATTCACAGAACCACGCGTTTTCTCTGAAGGCTGGGGGCACCAAAGTTCAGGAGCAGCGCGACTTTCAGCCCGCTTGCTTTCAGGTAAGACAGCACCTGCGCTGTGTGCTCCGGCACCAGATCGGACAACGCCTTCAACTCAACTATGACACGATCTTCCACCACCAGGTCAGGCCGGAACGTCCCGCAGCAAACATCACCATAGTACACTTCCATCGCCTTCTCGCTTTCGAAGGCGATCTTCCTTTTCTGCATCTCGGCACAAACAGCCTGATGATATACCGCTTCGGGAAATCCCGGCCCCAGCGTGCGATGAACTCTCATACCAGCCCCGATCACCGCATAAGTTAACTCATCCATCGTCTTCCCCATGCAAATGCCCTGCCGTCGCCATGCCAAACGAGCCTTCCCGCGACAGACGACAGCCTGAAATTTTATCCCAAACAACTAAGGCAATTCACCCAAGCCGTTCGCCGTGTAGAGCGAGGGCGTCTACATATCGGCGCCAGCCACAATAATCCGCGTAATCCATGTAATCTGTGGACAAAAGCCTTTGCCGTGTAGAGCGAGGGCATCTCCCTACAGGCGCCAGCCAAAGTAATCTGTGCAATCCGTGTAATCTGTGGACAAAAGCCGTTCGCCGTGTAGAGCGAGGGCGTCTCCATATCGGCGCCAGCCAAAATAATCCGCGTAATCCGTGTAATCTGTGGACAAAAGCCGTTGTCTTTTACTGCCCGAACATTGCCCCGAGTCCGCCGAGGTCCATCCCGCCGGTGATTTCCATCATCGCGTCCTGGGCTGCCTGGGCTGCCTCGTCCTGGGCTTTGCTGATCGCTGCCTTGATCAGGTCCTCCAGCATTCCGGCGTCCATCTCGCCGTCGCTGAGCACCTGCGGATCGATGCTCAAATCCACCAGCTTGAGCTTGCCGTTCACCGTCGCCTTGACCACGCCCCCACCGGCCTCTGCCGTGAACTCGCTGTTCTCGAGCTTCTCCTGGACCTCCGGCATCTTTTCCTTCATGTCCGTGGCGATCTTCATGATCTTGCCGAGTTTGCTGAAATCACCGAACATCTGTTTCTCCGTTTTCCGTTTTCTGTAAGTTCTTTATCTCGTCCGTCGTTGGTTCCAAGACAGTCAAAGCCCAGGGATCCGAATCACTGCGGTTCCGCTTTCTCCCAATCAACCGATCAACCGATTCACCTGTTAACCAGCTAACGCCCTGCTACTCCTCTTCCTCGTCGTCCACGTCGCATTGGCCGACAGAGGGCACCTGGGGCACTTCCTTGCGGATGTCGACCACGTCGCCACCGAACAGGTCGGTCACTGCCTTGACGGCGGGGTCCTGGGAAATTTTCGCCCGTTCGTCGCTGCTGAGGCCCTTAAACATCTCGGCCGCCGCGGCGACTTCGTGCTGTTCGTCGCTACCGTTGCCCCGGGCCTGCACGAACACGCAACGGATGTTCCTCCCGACCAGCTTGCTCAACTCGCCCTGGATGGCTTGCCTCATCGGCCCGTTGCACTGGTTGTGCAGGGCGTCGAGCCCGGCGGGGAACTCCAGCCGCAATGTCGAATCCTCGATGCCGACCACCCGCGTCGGTTTGAGCAGACCGGCGATGCGTGACTGACCTCGATCGGACAGCGTCGCGACCACGGCCGGCCAGTTCTTGCTCATCCACTCCGGAGTGAACTCGATTCGGGGTGCGGGTCGGGACGGTTGCCGCTGGGCGGCCGGATTGGCTTGCTGTTGCGGAGTCGCGCCGCCATCGCCGCGTGACGGCGGCTGGGCGTTACCGGCGGTACGGTTGCCTACCGGAATCGAAGGCTTTTTTTTTTGCCCGCCGTATGCGGGCATCGGCCGTCCCTGGCTCATCGCTTCGAGCCGTTTGATAAGGCTCGCCGGGTCGACGAACTTGTCCGCCTCAGCCAAGCGGACGATGGCTGCCTCCACCAGTGCCCGGGCGACGGATGAACCTCGCACGCTCCGCTCCACCCCGGCAAGGATGCCCACGCTCTGCACGAGCGTAGGTACGGAGAATTTCGTCGCGATCTGGCCGAGTTGTTTCCGCTGCGTTTCGGGCAGCTCGATCAGGTCGGTATCCGGCCCGCAGGTCCCGGCCAGCATCATGTTCCGGAAGGTCGTCGCCAGCGACTCCACTGCCGTGGAGAGCGTCACCCCGGTCTGCAGCACCTGGTGGAGCCCGCCCAGCGCGGCGGCGGTGTCTCCGTCGGCGATGGCTGAGGCAATGGCGAAGGTTCGCTCGTCGCTGGGCGTGCCGAGGATACGGATCACGTCGGCATCGGTGACATTGTCGCTGGCCGCGAGGATCTGGTCCAGCAGGCTCAGCCCGTCGCGCATGGAGCCGCGACCTGCCCGGGCGATGCGGAAAATCGCGTCGTCGTCGGCCTGGACGCCCTCGGATGCACAGAGCGTCTTGAGGTGCCCGGCAATATCGTGGGTCGGGATATTGCGGAAGTCGAACCGCTGGCAGCGGGACAGGATGGTCGCGGGGACCTTCTCCGCCTCGGTGGTCGCGAAGATGAACTTCACGTGGCCCGGCGGTTCTTCCAGCGTTTTCAGGAGTGCGTTGAACGCCTCCTTGGTGAGCATGTGGACTTCGTCGATGTAGTAGATCTTGTACCGGCACCGGCTCGGCCGGTAGATGGCGTTGGCCCGCAGCTCGCGGATTTCATCGATCCCGCGGTTGGACGCACCGTCGATCTCGACGACGTCGACGTCGTCTCCGCGTCCGATACTGACGCAGGCGTCGCATTCGTTGCAGGGTTCGGGGGTGGCCTGGTCGGCAGAGAGGCAGTTAAGGGCCTTGGCGAAGATGCGGGCCATGGTGGTCTTGCCGACTCCGCGCGTACCGGTGAAGAGGTAGGCGTGGTGGATCCTGCCCGAGGAGATCGCGTTCTTGAGCGTCTGGGCGATGGGCTCCTGCCCGACGACCTCGTCGAACGTCTGTGAGCGGTATTTTCTTGCTAGTGCGAGATAACCAGCCATGAGGCCCTTCCGTGAGGCTTTCGTGCCGAAAATCGACCCACGCCATGATACGGAATCCACGGAAAGAATCAATGATGGGTTAAGGGCAACGGCGCGGTCCACAGACCTGGCGGCCGGAGCTTCAGCGAAGGAGGCTTACACAGATTGTTTCGGACAGGCGATTCTGAGACACCCGCATTGTCCCACAAGGAAGGGGCGGCTAAAATATACTCAGAAGGAAAGGCCCCGTTCATGTGGGTTTACAAGTGCAGCGAATGCGGGGAGGACTTCTGTGACCGGACGTTCACGGAAGGATTCTTCTGTCCATCGTGCCGTAAGGGCGCGGTCCGCCGCGTGCCGGGGGTGAAGGCATTTGCCGTTCGGACCGAGCAGGAGACTGCCGATGCCCGTCTGAAGAAGGCCGGGATCTTGGCTGCCCTCGGCCTGCTTCCCTTCGTAGGGTGGGTTACCACCGTCATGGGGATGGTGTTTGCCGTTTCGGCTGCCAGGGTGACCGGCAGACGAATACAGGCGGCTGTGTTGCTGGCGCTATGCATTCTGCTCTTCTTTGGCCAGGCCTCCCTGATGGTTGCGGTCGCCGGTGGATTCTCACGCGTACGCGAATTGGGCCCCCGCGCCAAATGCAAATCGTCACTCAGTGCCATCGGCAAAGCATTTCACACGTACGCGGCTGGGAACAACCAGAAATGGTTCACGATGGGCAATCAGCGACGCTTTGCCGCTCCCGTGACGAGCCGCTCCACCGAACAGGCTTTCTGGCAAAATGAGGGCGATTGCGTTGCCCAGCACTGGTGGCTGCTGGTGCACGGGGGCACCATCGGCGAGAACGCTTTTGTTTGTCCTGCCGACAATACCGTGGACGTCCCCGGCGCAAGGTACGGTTTCGACGGCTGGAGTGAAATCAGCTACGCGCTCCAGCCGTCCACACGACACCCGACCAATCCCGCCTGGCCCAACGCGCCCGGTCAAGTTGGATCGACGATAGTTCTCGCCGACCGGCCGAAGATGGCTGGAGGCCGGTATGACCTGACCAAAACGCCGGGCCCGCACGGGACGCACTACAACGCCCTGACGGTAACCGGCAACGTGACGAGGCTCCAGCCGATGCAGTGGTCCGCGGACCCGGCCGACGGGAACATCTTTCTTCCGGCAGTGCCCGGAAGAGGGAACATCACCGAACACGCCAGCGATTCCCGCCTGCACTGGGGGACGATCCCGGGCAGGTAATCAAATCGCTCAGAAGCTCTTGGACCGCATCGATTCGATGGTCTTGGTAGCGGCACTCCGGACGACCGGTTCCGGATCGCTCAGCAGGGGCTCGACGGCGGGGACGTACTGGTCCATCTTGCCCTTCAGTTCAGTCAGCGCCCGCAGGGCGGCGAACCGCACCGCCGCCTGGTCGGACTTCAGCATCGCCAGCACCGGCTCGGCAGCGTCCAGTGCGTTGGGTTCCATCTGCCCGATCACGCCCAAGGCGGCTACCTGCATTTTCGCATTGTCCTTTTTCAGCAGGCCCAGCACCGTCGGGAGGTCGCCGATCTTCGCCAGCGCCTGGCCCAGCTGCCCGACCGTGTACAGGTTCCGCGACAGCTCCTTATCGGCAAGCTTCTTGCGCAGTTGCTCGATAATGGCGGGCACTGCCGGCTTGGCATTGCCGTGCAGCTGCCCCAGCGCCTCGGCAGCGGGCTCGGCCAGCGGGCCCTTGCGGACCAGCGCGGTGAGCTTCTCGACCGCGGTGCTGTAGTCCATTTCCGGAGCGGCTGTCAGCAGCGTACTGAGCGTGACGCACGCACCGTGACGAACCGCCTGGTCGGGATGGTCCAGCGCGTCGACGGCGACGGCATAGCTGGGCCAGCCGATCTGCACCAGCGTCAACGCCAGTTCCCGCCGCTTGTTCTCGCTGTCGGCGAACTTGAAGGCCGCTGTCAGTTCCGGAGCGTCCTGCTGGGTCGGCCCGATGCTCCGCACCGCCACCACGGCGGGGAAGAAATGCTCCGGCTCGCTCAGCATGTCGATCAGGTCGTCCATCGCGCCCCTGGCGGCGGATCCGTAACTCCCGAGCGTTTCGATCACGCCGGCCCGCACGTGGTCATTCTCGGATTTCAGCAGCTCGACCAGCCGCCCCAGCGCCTGCTTCCCGTGCTCCGGGCCGACAAGCCGAAGCACCACCGCAGCGTTGGCCTGGCGGTTGGGATCATCGCTGCTGAGGGCCTCCAGCAGGTGAGGCATGGCTGCATCCGGCGATCGTGCCAGACCGGCTCCTGCGTCCTGCACGAGCACGGTGTTTCTGGCGTCGGCGGGGTCCAGAGTCAGTGAGCGGACAAGCACCGGCACGGCAGGGTCGCCCAGCGCCGCCAGCGCCCGAATCGCCTGGGCCCGCACCGCCGGGCTCTCGTGGGTTACCAGTTGGGAAAGCTCCGCCGCGGCCTGTTCCACCATGCCCGGATGGCCCGCCTTGGCCAGTTCGCTCAGCGCCTCGGCTGCGTTGAGACGGGCGGCTGTGCTCCCGTGCCGCAACGCATGCTCCAGCACCGGCTTGGACCGCACGTCCGTGGCCAGGACCGACTTCACCGCGTCGGAGGTCTTCGGATCACCCAGCGCCGAAGCCATCGCCGAGATCACCGTCTTGCGGCGCGTCTCGTCCAGGTCACCGGTCTCCAGGATGCCCAGCAACTGGACGGTCGCGTTTCGCGAGCCGGTGTAGTTGCCCTGCCGCATCTGCGTCAACAACGGCTCCAGGTTCCCGCCGTTACCGAGGATGTAACTGCCCAGCACCGCCAGCAGCGCCACCACGAAAATGCCAAGCACGATCATCGAACGTTTCATAGACTCTTCCTGCGGTTGAAGTCTCCGGGGCAAAAAAGGCAACCCGTCCCAAGATAACGAAACCGTCGGCAAAACAGAAGGTTCCGCTGCAGGCGCCGGGGCGGGCAGCGCTTTTCTTTCCCGCGACGATGAATTACATTCCACACGGTAAATCCATGCAGACAGACACCACGGACATTGCGACCCGCCCCGGGCGGAAAGAGCATCATTCGCCCGGCCCGGCGGCCGGGCGGCAGGTCGTGCGCGACCCGCGGCCGGGCAGGATCGCGCTGGTGTGCTGTCTGGGCCCCGCCGTGGCCGCCCTCTTCTGGGCGGTGCTGAGCGACGGGTTCTACCACGATGACGACATCATGCACTACCTGTTTGCCGCCCGCGGCTGGGACGACTGGGGAGCCCTGCTGGACCGCTGGGCCCGACCGGGATACAACATCCCCGCTGCCGTCGCTGCCCGAATCGGCGGGCTCACCGCCTGCCGCATACTGAGCGTGGTGGAAACGGCCGTCACCTCGTGGCTGGCGTGGTTGATCGCCGCCCGCATCGCCGGAAGAACCATCTGGACCGCATCGGCCCCTCTGCTGGTGTGGGCCCAGCCGCTCGTGCTTACGCTCTCGCTGACGACACTGACCGAAACGCCGGCTGCGATGTACCTGGCGCTGGGGGTGTGGTTGTACCTGCGGGGCAATCGCGTCTGGGCGTGCGGGTTCTGGTCGTTACTGATGGTCACGCGGGATGAGACGATGGCACTGGCCCCGGTGATCGGTGCGATCGTGGTGATCGACGCATGGCGTAGCGGCGGCGGGCGATGGCTGAGCGTGCCGAAGACATGGTGGGTCTGGGCATGTGCGGGGGCGAGCCTCTGGGCGGTGGCTGCCTACTGGACGGCGGCGTGGTTCGTCTACGACGACCTGCACAACCCGGCCAATCCGCTTGCGATCTTCCTGCAGCGTTACGGCACGGAATTCGGACGCGGAACCTGGACGCACTTCCTGGCATCCTGGCCGTTGGCAGCGGGGCTTGGGGTACTCGGGCTGGCGACGGCAGGTGCCGTCGCGCGGCCGGGCAGGTCGGTGCTGGTATGGATTTTCCCGCTGGGTTTGCTGGTGCTCCACACCATCATCTACGCTCGGGGGATGTTCGCTTCGGGCGGGTATCCGCGGTTCCTGGTGCCCGCGGCGGGGCTGCTGGGCGCGCTGGCGGGGGTGGGTCTGCAGGCGGTGGTCGTCGGGCGGAGCAGGCGGGCGATTGTCGCCATGGTGGCAACCATGCTGGTCGTGCTGCTGCGGTCCTGGCAGCTCGGACGCCACTACGTTCCCGCGGAACTGCTCCCGATGACGCTGACGGTGTTGATCGCGATTCTCTGCGTCGGAGCGCTTCTGGTGGTGCTTACCCTGAGCGGAAAGCCTCGGCTGAGACGCATCGCCGCGGTGGGGGCGGTTGGCCTGGCGGCAGCGTTCATCGTCGGCCAGTTCATCCCTGCCTCCGGTCCGTTGCGACTCCGGGACAGCGCCATGCACCGCGTCTGCCTTGAGGCGCTGGTTGCCGCCCGCCGGCAGCGGCTGGACCTGTCCGACGCGCTGACACAGCATTGCCTGATCACGTTGGAAACCGGGTGCCGCCACCCGCGAGGGCCGCAAAAGGCAGCCGCGGCGTGGGAGAGGGCCGAGGCGGGAACGCTGTTCATCTGGGACAGCAAGTACGGCACGGATCCGATGGAGCCGAATGGCCGCGGCGCGCTGGAGGAGACGGTCGAGTCGCTGGGACGGCGAATCATGGTCGTCCGCGGCGACGAGCCCGGATGCGAGATCCGCCTGTACGTGAAGCGCCGCGGGCCGACGACGCCCTGACTCCCCCCTGCCGCCACGAGCCGACGGGGGATGTCTCTATTGATCGACGCGCGAAAACTCTTATCTCATTGCGGCTGATCCTCGATGTTTCTCGCGGCCCCGTAGTCCAGCACGAAGGTGATCTCACCGCCGGTCGGGTGGACGCAGGCGATCGGCAACGGACGGACCGGTTCGTCGGGCCCGAGGGCCTTGGCGATGGTGTCGGCTTTGTCCTCACCGGTCACCAGCACCATCACGTGACGGGCGGAATTGATCAGCGGATAGGTGAACGTCATCCGGTTCCTGCCCAGCATCTCGACGAAGTGCGACGCGACCAGCTTCTTGTCCTCCTTCAGCACCTCGGTTTCGGGGAACAGGCTGGCGGTGTGGCCGTCTCCGCCCATCCCCAGCAGGACCACGTCCAGTTGCGGCACGCCGTCGGGGCCTTCGGGCACGACGCGGCGGATTGTCTGCTCGTACTCGGCGGCAGCGGAATCCAGATCCTCGGCATTGGCGGGCATGGGATACACCCGGTCCGGCTGGATCGGCACGTGGTCCAGCAGTGCCCGCTGGGCCATGTGATAGTTGCTCTCCACGTCATCGTGCGGAACGTCGCGCTCGTCACCGAAGAAGACATCCGTCCGATCCCAGGGGATCTGCTCGGCATTTCCGCCCTGGGCCATGGTCTGGTAGAGCATGCGGGGCGTGGTTCCGCCGGCAAGGGCGATACTGAACTTCCCGCGCTGCTCGACGGCATCGGAGGCGAATTTCGCGATCCGCTGGAACGCCTCTGTCGAGGCCTGCGAGGGCGTGCGTTTGACGATCACGTTCGGTCGGTCAACCATGGTTCATCCTTTTACAGTTCCATCCAGCGTTTGTATGGATCGCCGAAGATGGCGTCCGCGGCATCCGGGCCCCAGCCGTCGGGTTTGTACTTGAGCAGCTCCGGCTGGCCGGCGTTATCCCAGGCCTTACGTATACCATCGGTTATCCGCCAGGCCTCTTCCACTTCGTCGTCACGAATAAACAGCGTCGGGTCGCCCTGAATGGCATCCAGCAGCAGATGCTCGTACGCTTCGGGCGAGGCGGATTCGAACGATGTCTCGTATTTGAAGTCGCTGGTGACCGGGCGGAGCAGCATCCGCACACCGGGCACTTTGGCGTCGAACCGCAGCGTCAGCCCCTCATCGGGCGTGATGCGGATGTCCAGCCGGTTGGGGCTGCGCGTATCGCAGCCGGCTTCGTAGAACAGGCTCACCGGCTCGCGTTTGAAGAAGATGGAGATCTGGCTGGCTTTCCTGGCCAGGCGTTTGCCGGTGCGGAGGTAGAACGGCACGCCCGCCCACCGCCAGTTGTCCACGTGGAACTTCACCGCGGCGTAGGTTTCCACCTGCGAATCGTCATCGACGCCCTCTTCCTCGGTATAGGCGGGCATATCGTCGGCGCCGATGTACTGGCCGCGAACGGTATCGGTGGCCACCTGGTTGGGCGTGAGTCGACGGATGCACTTGAGCACCTTGACCTTCTCGCTGCGGATGGCGTTGCCCTCCAGGCGACTTGGCACGTCCATCGCGGTCAGCGTCAGCAGTTGGAGCATGTGGTTCTGGATCATGTCCCGCAGCGCGCCGGACTTCTCGTAGTACGGGCCTCGACGCCCTTCCATGCCCGCCTTCTCACAGGTGGAAATCTGCACGTGGTCGACGTAATTGCGGTTCATCAGCGGCTCGAAGATCGCGTTGGCAAACCGCATCACCAGGATGTTCTGGACCGTCTCCTTGCCGAGGTAATGGTCGATGCGGAAGATCTGCGATTCGTCGAAATGTTTGAGGATGGCCTTGTTGAGCTGCCGGGCGCTGATAAGGTCCCGGCCGAACGGCTTCTCGACCACCAGCCGGACGAAGGCATCTTCCCTGGCGGGCTTGTTGAGCCCGGCGTTGCCGAGATTGTCGGCGATGGTATCGAAGAACTGCGGGAGCATGGCGATGTAGAACACGCGGTTCCCGCCGGTCTGGTATTTCTCGTCCAGTTCGTCGAGGCGGTCACTGAGCGTCTGGTACTCCTCGGGCTCATCGGCGTGGGTGATATGGTAGTGCCACCGCCTGGAGAACTGCTCCCAGCAGTCGCAATCCAGATCCTCTTTGGTCTGCTCGTCGATGGCCTCCAGCAGTTCCTCGCGCATCTGGTCGTCGGTTTTCTCCCGCCGGGCCACCAGCAGCACCGTGGTGTTCGGGTGCAAAAGCCGATTGCGAGCGAGATTGTACAGCGCCGGTGCGATTTTGCGGGCCGCGAGGTCTCCGGTGGCGCCGAAGAGCACAAAGGTACATGGAGGAGCCTGTTTGGCATCCAGCGAAGTGATATCGTTCAGATTGGTCTCGAAACCCGGCATGTTCAGCCCCTTCTGCCGTAAGTGTTGTGCTGGTTCACTATTATCATAGCCGCCCGATCCTGTAAGCAAATGCATTTTGACCCCGCCGGCGGCGAAGAAGCGAAAAGGCGATTGCGGACCATAATGTGATCGCGATTTTCACCGGTCACTGGCACGTCGCCGGCGAGATGAACTGGCGGGGTTATCGCACCTACCTCACCGGATCCCCCAGGCACACCACCTACACGTTTGCCGTGGTGCGGATTACCGACGGGCAACTGATCGTCGCCCTGTACAACTGGAACCTCCCGCCGGGGAAGGAACCGCCTTGGGCGCGCCTGGACGCATGACATCGACGGATAGCTCCCGGGGAGCTACTGCTCGTCCAATTCAAGTCGCGGTTTGCCGAACCAGCGGGCCAGCAGCACACCCACCTCGTAGAGCAGGAATATCGGCACCGCCAGCGCCACCTGGCTGAAGATGTCCGGTGGGGTCAGCATCGCCGACAGCGTCAGAATCACGATGATCACGTGCTTGCGGTATTTCCGCAACGTCCCCACGCTGACCAGCCCCAGCCGCGCCAGAACGAAGATCACCAGCGGCGTCTGGAACGCCAGCCCGAACGCCAGCATCAACGAGATGACGAACTTCACGTAGCTGCCGATCGTGATGATCGGCTCGACCTGCAACAACTTGTTGAACGCCACGAAGAATTCGACCGCCGGGCTGATGATCAGCAAAACGCAGAACGCCGCCCCCACGATGAACAGCGACCCTGCAGCCGGGAGGATGATCGTGATCGACCGGCGTTCGTGCGGGTAGAGACCCGCAGCCACGAACTTCCACATCTGGTACAGAATCCACGGGGCCGAGAGCAGCAGCCCGCAGTAGAAGGACACCTTCAGATACAGCATGAACGCGCCGGTCGGCTCCCATACGTGCAGCTTGGGCGGGTACCCCGCCTCGACCATCGCATTGCGGAAAGG